>JAGXGR010000115.1 GCA_024636645.1 Legionella sp. | reverse complement strand
AGGCAATTCATACGCATCAAATAACCGTAGCAATCGCCATATACCTGCTCGACTGCCATATTCAAATAAAGATTCCATGCTCAAATGTCGCTGGCCTTGCGGTTTCGCTGTCAACGGATATTCTGCGCCATAAGTCTCCGCTTTTTTATCGCCATTCACCGGCGATAATTCTGCACCCTCTTCATAATTAAGCACAAAGTTAATGGCCAGCCGTCGCTTTCCAGTCCAATATTCTTTCGGCAGTTGACCACCGTAACCCTCAAGATCTCTTTCCATGGTTAACCTAGTTCAAAACTGGTGATGCCGTAGATTTGTTCTATGGCGATATCAGGGACCCCTTTCAGATACATTCTTGCTGTTTCGAAGATCTTCTCCATCTGATAATGACGGACTATCGCTCGGGCATTGGGATTATTTTCAGGGATATCAAGGTAAACCACCTTGTCTTTTGCGAAATGAACCATCCTTTGAAACAACGTATCAGCGATGTCCGGCGTATCAGCAAATAAGGGGCCTATTTTGTACCCTTCACGGCAGGGTCTTATGACCGCATAACCTTTCAGCATCCCTTCCATCACATAACCTAAAGCCATACCGCCTGATTGATTAATCCAACAACGCAAAAAATCTTCCCTTCGTGCAGGAAAATGCTGCCTGTCATAATCACTGAGCTTTTCAAAATCGACATCATTTAAGGTCATACAGTGATGACAGTCTATAATCTCAAATGCCCGGGCCTGCATGCTGTAGCGCGCATTTTTATGTGCCATTAGATAACCCAGTCTTTCATATTTATCAAGCATGTTAATGACCCCGTCAATGCCAGCATTTCTCATGCCGATATAACGCAGACGCTCCTGGGTCAAGGCAAGCCCATAGCCCTGATTGCGAAATGCAGGATCAACAATATAAAGCCCGCAAAAAGCAAAACAGGCATCATAAATAACAGCAGAGCCTACAGCGATCACTCGGTCATTGCGTATGCCTGCAAAAAAGCCGCTGGGATCGGCCTGAAAAAAACACGCCGCATCATGCAACCCCGGATTCCATCCTTCTCTGGCAGCCCAATCAATGGCTATCTCCAATTCTTCTTTGGTCATATGTTTAATGGTGTAATCCTTATCCATATCTACTCCCAAACGATGAGTCAGTTTTCCTTTCAACTTAAGTTTAGTCGATTTACTTCCATTTTGATTGAATTTAAGTCTTCATGCGCTAAACTAATAATAGTGCATACAGCAAATAATGGACTAAAGGTGGATATATGAAAGAACATCACTATGCCTATAAAATAGTCGGCGGCAGCACTGATTTGGTCTGTAGCCATTCTGAATTTGATGAAGACAATATGCTCGACTTGTTGAAAGAAATTAAAAATAATTACTCTGAAGGCTTGTTCTGGATTTTCAAACAAATGGATAATCAAAAACGCCAGCCTTTGTCGATCATCGATTGTGCCCATCAAAGAATTTATTATCATTATTCGGGTGAGGTTGAAGATCTCAATGAAACGATAAAAAAATTATCCCAGTAGGGTGTGTTTGACAATTACTATTTTGTTTAGCTCCGTAAATTTTCCGCTCCTTAACGGTCGCGGCTCGGATTTACTCGGTTGCGCGGTCGGATTTTCTTCACAGAGATTGTGCGTGTTGCTTGGCGCGCTGTACTTGTGTATTAATTATTTACAAGCTATTCTATGCAATAAAGGCATTGCAATCAGTTAATTCAAACTTGGAGTCCATTATGTACAAACATTTAACTTTTGCCTTTCTCGCTATGCTAGTGATGGCTGTATCAGGCTGTCAAATGGGGACTGGCCCTGGTTTATTTTTCAGCATGCCATCGGATGCTACGCTAACCACTCGTGTTCAACAGGCATTATACAGCAGTGACGATCCAATCATTGCCAATGTACGTGCGCAAGGCCTTGAAGGCACGATTGTTTTAACCGGCTATGTGAAAAAGATTCGTCAAAGTGATGAGGCTGAGTCCATCGCCCGCAATGTTCCTGGTGTGAGAAGTGTTGAAAATCATATTATAGTCCGGCAATAATAAAACATGCCCTCGAGCAATACCAGCCTTTGCTGGTCTACACCCTCCTGCCTAGAAAGCCAGTCATCTGGTCCACTTCAGCCTTTTGTTGGCAAAGCATGCCGCTTTTATTTGGACAACCTATGATTTTGCCCGGCATTACACTTAATTTATACTATTCTAATGTTCGAATTCATGCTAGCTTGAAATACATCATTTAAAAGTTTCGCCGACCTGCTGTCAGCCTTTATAAGGCTTGGTTTTTATCATGTAAAAAGGAGATTCACATGAAAAAACTTCCTGATTCCGTTGTCATTGTAGGTGGAGGGCCCAGCGGTTTATTTGCCGCCCGTCGCTTAAAGCAACTTGCAACCCAACAAAAAAAAGACATTCATATTATCATCTTAGAGAAGGAAGATGTCGTAGGCGGCAAGTGCCATACTTTCTCAGATCCTGACCTGCCAGAGCTTAAAACCGAGTGGGGAGCAGCCCTGGTGGCGCCCAATTACGGTGTCGTGATCGATGCAATAAAAGAACATCATATCGCTTACGAAAAAACACTGCCCTCTGCTGATGAGACCATAGAGTTTAGCCAGCAGTTAAAACACCAACGTTTTTTTGGCAAGCTGTCAACGGCGACCAAAATTGCAAAGGAATTAAATAAATTTAATCATGACTACGCCATTTATCAACAGGCCAAACAACATAAAACCGATCTGCCTGATGATTTAAAACTTTCTTTTACTGATTATGCGCGGTCCAGAAACATGATCAATCTTCCTCTTTTTGCTCTGCCCTTTGTGCCAGGGTTCGGCTATGGGGATTTATCCCGCTGCCCTGCCTATGCGGTTTTGGAATATTTCGGTCGATTAACCATTCCTGACATCATGTTGACTGACACGATTATCAAACAACCCCCCTTGCTATCCATTCGTGGAGGCTTCCAGGGTTTAATGGAAAAAATAGCAGAAGATTTTGATGTCAGAACCGGTGTAAATATAACCAGCATTAAAAGAATCCCCGATGGTGTCTTCGTAAACTATAAAACAAAGCGCGGCAAGAAAACTCAATACGCCGATGCATTGATACTGGCAAACTCTCCACATAACTGGCAGGATTTAGGTCTTGATATAACCGACACCGAACAGCAATGCGTTGATCATCTGACCTATTATCGTTATCCCGTGGCGGTCTGCAGAATCAAGGGTTTGCCTGCCAAACATCATTTTTTCCCTGAGGGCCTGCGTGAAGCAGGGTTCGGTCATTTGGCCCTGATTACCACAAGGGATAATCGTCAAAATCCAGAAGAGGGTCGATTATGTACCATTTATGTCAATTTGCCTGCTGGCGATAATGACTTCAGACTGGATCATGAGGCCATAAGCGAAGAATTAAAAACCATTGCAGGGGTTACAGGCGTTGAATTTCTCGAGGAAAAAACCTGGGAGGATTACATGTCTACCTTACCCTGGGACTTACGCCTTAAATTGGATAAGGAACAAACAGAAACCAATACACTCTATCTTGGCTCTTATGCCCTCGGTGCCTTTGAGGATGTCGTATCAGTCGCGAACAAAGCATGTGATGCGATTAATGAACAATATAGGCCACAGCAGGCTTTTGTCGAGGATCTTTCCTGGAAAAATGTCAAAAGAGCCGGGCAGTTTTTTACGGGTGATCTTTATCCGGCTTTAGATTCCAAGGGATCTGAGGCGCATCAGATGGATCGCTGTGTGATAGTATAAAGCCATTCCCGGGTCGAGGCGACGCCGAAACCCGGGTTACCTGCCCGATAGAGGTCATATTGACCTCAAGCCAGCTCCAACATCCTGACTTGCTCAGCCAACTGATCATACCCTGCTTCAACGTTCACATAGGATTTTTTTCCAAGCAACACAGAAAGTGATCCATCATCGAGGGCATTATCGGCTTGTAAAATACTATTCAGATCCTGCTTTTTAAAACGGGTAAAATCTTCGACCAAGGTCACCAGATAAAAATTACGATAATAATGTTTTGCACTCAGATGCAGTGATTTTGCATCTCTCTCCAGTGAGTGTCCTGGTAAATAATCGCGAAGAGAATAGCCTCGATTGTTATGAACAGCAATGACTTTTCCCTGAGGAAGATGTTTTAATATGTCTCGAGCCAGTGTTTTGACTGCCTGATGCGCTTTTGGGGTATAGTGGCTATACATTTGCAGGGTTTTCTTGATGCCATTGTCTGTAAATATCCGATTAGGATCAAAGGCATAGTGCTGATGATTCAATGTAAATTTGATGGTTCGGCCACCAGCGTGCTTCAGGGTCAGCAAACCCGCGCCCTGTTGTTGACTGACAATCTTTGCAGCTTTTAAAGCAGTCGTTTCGTTCTGATGCAAATGTACGAAGGTTTTTTCACCCAGGCCCTCGCTGACTTCAATCAACACTTTTTGTTGTCCCAGAATGACAGGGTAGGTGCTTGCATCACTTACGTTTGTTAAAAACAATAACAGGTAAAAAGGGATTAATCGCTGCATCATATTTGATAAAAAATTAACGTATAATGCCTTAAATAATACAGAATTACACCCCAAAGGTCAAAATGAAGGCTTTTTAATGGCGCAATGGAAATTAGGATCTTTGCGATGTCAACGCCTTCTTCGTTAACGGCTTCAAAGGCTGTGTACCCGTTTCTCGTTTGGCCAATTGAATCAAACCATCGAGATAAACAATCAAGCCTTTAAAACAATCTTCATCCTCAGGTGGTTTTTCTTTCAGCGCTTTCAATATATCCTGCATCGCCAGAATCAATTGTTTTGATGATTGAACGCCCTCCCCTTGATAATAGCGTACCAGGCTCCTCTCCAATTCACTTAAAGAAGGCTTGTAGGCATGGGCACAGGTTCTTATCTTATGAAGGTCCAAATTGGCAAAAATATGGCTGATGGTTGCCTGTATAAAGACATGGGTCTCAAACTGTTTTTTGAACGCTTGCAATTGCTGGGTTTTATGCTCACTCAGCGACTCGGTGGATAAACTCTCAATCAATCCGCGGCTTATCCAGAATAAATTGGTCAAGTCATGTAGCCTGACCGATTCTCGCTCAACCAACAACAGCTGATATACATTGTCTTTCATATAATGGGATAATTTACTGATATAACGTTGCAACATGGATAAGGGATCACTGCGCCAAACCAGATTCGCTACAATAAAACTGGCAGTAATCCCCATCAGAATCCCGGCCAAACGCTCCAGTGGCGGGTGCAGGTAGACAGGCGGCCCGCCTTGCTGTGCCAAACTGATAATCAAAGCCAGATTGGCCTGCAAACCGAGGTAGGCATACAGGGGATATTTAAAAGAAAAATAAGAAAATATCCATACAAAAACCAGGATAATCAGCGCAAAATCATAGAGATTCATTGTAAATAAAGTCAAAGCACTTACAGCAACGCCGCCTCCTGCAAGGCAGCCTAACAGGCGATGAAGGCTGATATTTTTCATTTCATAAAGATTTCTTCTGATGGATATAACAATAGAGCTGATAATACCGCTTAACCCGCCAGGCCAGTCACTGATAAACCATAGAGCCAAAGCCAACAAGACAGTCAAACCGGCTTTGATACCATGTTTTATCAAATCAGGATCATTGCGCAAACGGCGCTGGGCATTGAGATAGATAGAATGTGTTTCTTTTTCGGGCCTTGTTCCTTTTATCAAGCTATTCATTGTCTCTAACAACTGTCGAATTTCACTAATGAAATGGTCAAAGGCATAAACCGCTTGCAGCGCATCGCTTAATTCTCGCTGCCTGGCTTTGATTTGCCGTTCAAACTGCTCTGTTGCCTCAAGGGTACTTAGCGGTTCGGTAAAAGGCTGTTGTGATTTAAAGGCTTGCCTCAGGCTTGCAATATCGGTCTTGATGGCCCCAAACAGGCCATCGATGTTTAATTTTTCCATCAGCGGCGCGAAATCGAGGCTGGTGTTGATTTGAAATTGCAGCAAACGCGTGAATTGATAGATGGAATGCAAAACCGCACGGTATTGATCGATAGCTTCCTTTTTGATGCCGGGCTCTCTTCTTAAAGCGCCTAACAAGTCAATGGTATTTCGACAATCTTTTTTGAATTGCAGATTTAAGTCAGCAACGCTGCGCTGACTCAAGGAAGGGTTTTGCAGGCTTTGATGATAAGTCGCCAACACCATGGATAAATCATCAAAAAGTGTATCCACTTGAGTCAGCAAATGATCTTTAATGCGGTTAGGAAAAATACTGTAAGCGCTAAGCGAGGCAATAACCACCCCCAACCCAATCTCCACCGGGCGCCAGATTGCCACATAAAAGGCATTGGCCGGGTTCATGGCCAGTTGGGAAATGATAATTAAAATGGTTAAAGCGCACAAAAGCCAGGCATAAGCATAACGACTGAAATGATAATAATAAACGGCCAATGCCATCACTGAAAAACTGGCAAAAAGGTATAGGAGCAAAGAATTAACCACCAGTCCTGCGATAAAAAATCCGAGAATGGCACCGGCAATCGTGCCCAATATGCGCATCATGGCCTTATCAATAATATTTCCGGTATATAAATTGGAGACAATAACCACGGTCATCCCTGACCAATACGGCGTATCCAGATGAAATTTAAAGGCAATCAGCACAGCGACCAGCGTTGCCACCGCTGTGCGAACAGCAGCTCTGTTTTCTGCGGATGCAGGAATCATTCGAGAAAAGGCATGCATCGAATCACCGATAGGTTACTGTTGTGGCGCTTGCACCGATGCGCATCGGGTAATCATCGCCTACATCATCAAAATAAATCCTGACAGGAAAACGCTGGGCAATCTTTATCCAATCTTCCGTTGGTTCAAGATAAGGCAAAGTCGATTGAACAACCGGCCCTGACTGATCGCGGTTAATCCCCCAACCAATGCTTTCGACATGACCATGAAAGCGCTTGCCAGGGTACATATCCACCCAAATGGTTGCCTTGTCCCCAGGCTTTATCAATCGAAGCGCCGTTTCGCGATAACGGGTCAGGACCCACCATTTTTGGGTGTCAATCAATGCAAACAAACCTTCGCCCCGGGTGACATACTGACCTTGACGTAAATTAAAATTGCTTACATAACCATCCACGGCTGCCTTTATCACCGTATGATCATATAAATACCGGGCTTCATTCAATGCGGCTTGCGCTTCAAGCATCTCGTTATCATCAAAATGGATGTCTGCAATCTTCAAGTGCTGCTCGGCCATTTCTACTGAAGCTTGTTGTTTCTTAATTTTTTCTGTGAGATCTATCAAGGTAATGTCCGCCATATCACCTTTTGTTTCAAGCGTCTTGTAGCGCTCGAAATGCGCCTGATGTAAGCTGAGCAACAGTCTGGCTTGCTTTAACTTTTGTCTTGCCATGGTAATAGCCAGTTTTTCATTCTGGTAATTTAGTTTGGCCACCTGAAGCTTTGATTTGGCTTTTTCTACGGCATATTTATAGGGACGAGGATCGATTTCTATTAATTTATCCCCCTTTTTTACGGCCTGATTATCACGGATATACACCTTGCTGACGGGCCCCGAAACCAGCGGGGATATATTGATCACATGCGCTGAAACATAAGCATCTGAAGAACGTGTGTCATAATAGGCAAAATACCGGTATAAGCCATAGGCTAAAATGGCCATTAGGAATACAAGCAATTGCGGCCAGTATTTGAATTTTGAAAAATTCGACAAGGTCATGATGATTGCCTGGAGTTAATCTTTATTTCCTTACAATACAACCTCGCGGCCCAGTGCTCAAGATTCTTTGACAATTCAGTTTACAAGAAAAAATGACAATGCAATAATCAGCCCTGATTTCATCATCAAAGGCGTAACAATTTGCTTAGCTCTGCACAAAAAAAACGAATAATTACCATTATCACCCCCGTACTTAATGAAGAAGATTCGATTAACCCCTTCCTTGAAGCGGTTCATGAGGTATCTGAGGGGCAAGATTGGGGACTTGAGGTTTTGTTTATTGACGACGGGTCGACGGATAATACACTTGTCTCGATTGAGCAGGCAGCACGGCGTTATCCTTATGTACGTTATATTAAATTAACCCGTAACTTCGGCAAGGAAGCCGCGCTTTCAGCCGGCATTGACCATGCGCTAGGCGATGCGGTCATTCCTATGGATGTTGATCTGCAAGATCCCCCCGAGCTGATAGTTGAGTTTGCCCGTTTATGGCAACAAGGCTATGACAATGTCTATGCCGTTCGCAGTTCTCGTCCTGAAGATACGTTGTTAAAAAGCAATACAGCCAGTCTTTTTTATAAAATATTCAATCGATTATCTCATCAGAAAATTCCGGCAAATGCCGGTGATTACCGGCTGATGGATCGTAAAGTCATTGAGGCAATAAAAAAAATGCCTGAGAGAAACCGGTTTATGAAAGGCTTGTTTGTCTGGCCTGGATTTAAATCCATTGGCATCAACTACCAGAGGCCTTCACGCTTTACCGGCACATCAAAATTCAATTATTGGAAACTATGGAATTTTGCGCTCGACGGCGTGGTGAGTTTTTCTACCTGGCCCTTGCGTGTGTGGTCCTATATTGGCGCATCCATTGCATTCATGTCTTTCTTTTACATTCTGATGATCATGTTAAAAGTCGCCCTGTTTGGCAAGGATTTACCCGGTTACGCCTCCTTGATGTCAGCGATTTTATTTTTTGGCGGGATACAATTATTATCCATAGGCATTTTAGGGGAATACGTTGCTCGTTTGTTTATAGAAAGCAAACAACGCCCTCTTTATCTCGTGGAGTTTGACAGCCATGCAAACAAATGACTTTAAGAAGAACGAGCTCCTCCAACTCATCAACTTTTTTGGTGTTGGCGCGGTTGCAACGGTTGTTCATTTAACCGTTGCATTAACGCTTTCATCAATGACCGCCATCAATCCTTTTGTCATCAATCTCCTGGCTTTTTCTTTGGCTTTTCCAGTGTCTTTCTGGGGTCATAAACACCTGACCTTTAAAAGTGAAGGCAGTATAAAGCGATTTTTTATCCTGGCCTTCAGCGGTTTTATATTGAATAATTTCATCCTGACTTCGCTATACTTGAGATCAACGATAAGCCACTCGCTTATGCTCTGTCTGTCGACCCTTTTAACTCCCTTTTTGACCTATTGGGGCGCCCGATTATGGGCTTTCAGACACAGTTGAAGTAGCCGCGAGCTAACCGAATGGAAACGGTACTAGTGCCTCATTATTGTTATATCCGTGAAATCAGCGAGGCTCGGCAAATATCGCCAGCTGCTGATGCCGGTTTTTACTGGTTTTGCTGTTTGCATACATTCATTCCTTTTGGCTGAAACAATCATTCTTGTTTGTAAAACAGCGTTTATTTCTCCTTCTTTGATAAACCCCAGGGTATAGCGCCAATGGTGAGAAGATAACTGTCTTTTACCCCGCTGAACAACAAGACAAGGCTGAATACCAAGATCTTCTATAAAATAAAGATACGACATTTGATTTTCTGTCAGCAGACAAGCTTTATTTTGCTTTAAGCGCTTAAGGGCTTCATTGGGGTCATCCATTTCCCGTCTGCAACGGTGAGGCAATTGAGAAGGGTTATTTGCCATTAGCTTTTTGGCAAGTGATTCAAGCCTGTAAAAATCCTGATGATATATTTCATGCCTTGCCGTTATTTTTGTATAAAGCAATAGCGCTTGTAATCGAGTCAATAACAAGAGACTGATGATCATTATCATCATCAGGGTCGTTATCAAAATAAAACCGCCGATCCGTTTCATGCGAATCACCCGTTTCGCATGGCAGTAACAAAATAAAACTTTTTCTGCGTCTGTGTTTGCAAGGCGACTTCAATCAGCTTCTTGTTCTGATTGAGTTTCATGGCACTAATCATGGATGATAATTCTTCTGACCCGCGACTTTGCAGATAGATGCTGCTCACGCCTTGAGGGTTAGGACGAACCAACCATTTTTCTTCAATCCATTCTCCAATATAACTGCCATTCTGATAGTTAAATCGCAACGGCCTGGCCAGTTGAATCGACACCGCCTGGGGGCTATGTTCAATGGAATCTATCCGATGAACCTCGGCATGAAAGCAATCAGCAATCAATACCGGATGGCGGGCATTCACCAGGGCTTTAGCAGAAAGCAGAAGATGCCTGGAACCGGTCACCTTGAGCAGGGGATAAAATTTTTCACTCATCCGGGAGGTGTGCAACATAGAGGGATTTGTTGCGGTCTGTAGTGCGTGTACCGTCTTATCATCGGCTCGTCTGTCTATTGCTGTTAACTTATCCAGGGCAAGACAGGGAGTGAAACCTGCGGACATCAGCGATTGGCGCATCAACGCACTGATTTGCTGTAGATCATATAACATATCCAAATCGCTTTGAAATTGCTGGTAATGTCTTTTATGGCATAGATACATTTGCATTAAAGAGGCGATTATCAAGGTAGATAAAAATAAGCTTATTAAAACCTCAGCCAGGCTGCTGCCTTTTTGCATCACTGTTCCGTTTGATAAAGCATTCGTGATAAACAACGTTTTTTATACTGTTGTTGCCAGCTCATAGCCATTACGATGGTGTCACCCATGGTCTGTAGCCGCAGTTGAAAAGGGTTTTGGATGGAAGGTTTTAAACCAGGATGGGTGAGTAATAATTCAGAGGCATTGTCCAGCTCGATTAGGGCTTCTGTCTGTAGCCGCATCTGTGTAAATAATTGAGTACTCTGCCACTGCTGCTGCAATAAGCCTAAAGCAGTCATTGATACCAGCATTAATGATATCAGTACTTCAATCAGAGAAAATCCCTGATGTTGATTCATACTATTCTTCCTGAGGTTGGTTGCCCGAGGAGATTAATCAATTTAAAACTGATTTGCAAGCGCGTCTTTATAGATAGCAAAAAAACATTTAGTTTACAAAGAAAGACCATATAGCCGGATTTGAATTAAAGTCAGGGCAAGAGCATCACAGAACATGGCCAAGTAGGGTGGCGCAAAGGAGCGCAGCGACGTGCCCACCTGTGGAGTTATTCTGCCTCCATGGTGGGCACGCTGCGCTTTGCGACACCCTACAGTGTTATTTTTAACTTGGATGCGCTTGCCCTGGAATTAAAGTGACAAGCTGACACTCCAGCTGTAATATAAATATTTTGCGATGCATTTAAATGAGCGAAATCATTAAAAAAGGATTATTTTATGTCAATAGATTTTCAAACACTGCCTCATGAAGGCATACGCCATTTAAAGCCTTATAAACCAGGCAAGCCCATCGATGAACTGGCAAAGGAACAAGGCCTTAGTGATATTATTAAATTAGCCAGCAACGAAAATCCCTTGGGCTGCAGCCCCAATGTTCGCCAAATCATGGCAGAATTATCATCTTCCTTAATAGCCAGCTATCCTGCCCCATTGATTCATCCCATTATTAGAAAGCTGGCTGGGCATCTTTCAGTTCAAGATGAAAATATCTTGATTAGCAACGGATCGGATTTTATATATGGCTTGCTGATATCAAGCTTTGCCTTACATACTAACAAACATATGCTTACTCATGACTATGCGTTCAGCACCTATGAGATACAAGCCAGAGCATTGGGCGTACCTGTTAAATCCGTAGCCGTTGATACCGATTGGCAGGTCAATATCGATGCCCTGATTACGGCTTGTAATAAACACACCGGACTGATTTGTCTGGCAAATCCGAATAATCCAACAGGACGCCTAATTTCCAAAAACGATATCAAACGATTAATCGATGCCACCCCCCAGCAAACCTTGATTGTACTTGATGAGGCGTATTTTGAGTTCTCTTATGAACAGCAGGGTTATAATGCCATTGACTGGTTGGCAGACCACCCCAATCTGGTACTGACCCGAACGTTCTCAAAAGCTTACGGCCTTGCCGGGTTGCGTTTAGGTTACGCTATCGCGCATCCCTCAATCATTGATATTTTAAGACGCCTGCAATTGCCCTTTACCGTCAACCAGGCCGCCCTTGAGGCAGCTTCGGTTGCCTTGGACGATCAGAACTTTGTCAATCAGTCACTGGTACTTAACCGTCAGGGCATGCAGCAAATGTCCGAGGGCTTGAATGCTTTAGGATTGGATTTCATCCCGTCGGCCTGCAATTTCTACAGCTTTAACTGCCTAGTGGATGCCATGCCGATCTACCAACAACTCTTAAGTCAGGGTATCATTGTACGTCCTTTACATCCTTACGGCATGTCAAATTATCTGAGAGTCAGTATCGGGACAAAAGAACAAAACACACGTTTTCTAAATGCATTAAGGGGAATTTTTAATGACTAATGATTTAAGCAGTAAACATTGTGCAGCTTGCGAAGGCATTGGCGAAGCTTTGAACCGTGAGCAAGCAAATAATTTAATGCCGCAACTCGATAAAAAATGGAATATCAGCGAAGATAACAAACAATTAAAGCGCTCTTTTCATTTCGATGATTTCTATGAGACCATGGGTTTTGTCAATGCTTTGGCCTGGATTGCCAACGTTGAAAACCATCATCCTGATCTGGAAGTGGGCTACAATTATTGCCATGTCAGCTTCATGACACATGCGCTGCAGGGTTTAACCCAAAATGATTTTATTTGTGCAGCAAAAACAGATAAATTACTGAAAGATTAAGCAGGGAGGTTGGGCTGAAAAGCCCAACAAAGCGGTGTGGAAAATTTACTCTTACAATCAAGTGCTATATATAAATGCTTGTTTGAAGGAACTGGGGTATATCACGGTCTTTCATCAAGCTCTTTAGGCTGGGTTGGCAGAAAGTCCCTGCGGTTTAACCCCATCGCAACTGCCAGGGCGCCAGCCACATAGATAGAAGAATAAGTACCAATGACAATACCTATAATCAAAGCAAGAGAAAATCCACGAATGGTTTCACCGCCATAGACGAATAAAGCAACGACGACAAACAAAGTCAGCGCTGACGTCATGATGGTTCGTGACAGTGTTTGGTTGATTGAAATATTCATTAGCTCAACGGAATCTACACGACGGATTTTAATGAAATTCTCACGAACGCGGTCAAATACCACGATAGTATCATTCAAGGAATAACCAATCACTGCCAATAAACCAGCCAATGCTTTCAGATCAAACTCAAAGCCCAGTGCTGCAAAAACACCAAGAATCAACACCGGATCATGGATTAAGGCAACAGCCGAGCTGATGGCCAACCGGTACTCGAATCGCATGGCAATATAAATCATAGTAGCCAATAGCGAGATAATGATAGCCAGAAGCCCTTTGGTTGCCAGCTCCTTACCCACTTGCGGCCCGACAAAATCAACCCGTTTCATGGTGGCTCCGGGCAGTTGTTTCATCACCTTATCAACCATGACAGTCTGATCAATATCGTCTCTTGGGCTTATGCTGATTAAAACATCCCTCGAGGTTCCATAACTGACCACCTGTGCTTCTTTAAAGCCTATCTCGTATAAGTCTTCGCGAATTTTTTCGAGATGGACTGCATTTGGATAGGATACTTCAATTTGAGTGCCGCCAGTAAAGTCAAGGCCCCATTTTAATCCATAGATCATCAAAGCGGCTAAAGACACCACAAAAATAAAAATGGAAAATGCTGCCGTCCAATAGCGTGCGCCCATGAAATCAATTTTTGAATTTGGATTAAAAAATTCCATCTCAGCCTCGCTTTATATTCCGATAGATAATTTTGCAACATTTCTGCCGCCATAAAACCAGTTAACTATTGCTCTTGTGAAGGTAATACCGGTCAACATAGAGGTTAACAAGCCCAAACATAATACAACAGCAAAACCGCGAACGGGGCCCGTGCCTATGGCAAATAGAACCACACCCACTATCAGGGTGGTAATATTGGCATCAATAATAGTGGAGAAGGCCCTGTCATACCCGGCATAGATGGCCGCCTGTGGAGACATGCCATTGCGTAATTCTTCTCTTATTCTTTCATAGATAAGAACATTGGCATCCACCGCCATCCCCACGGTAAGGACAATCCCCGCTATACCAGGAAGCGTCAGGGTCGCACCTATAATAGACAGTAAAGCACCCAGAACAATAAGGTTTAACAGCAAGGCTATATTAGCAACCAGGCCAAAAAACCGATAATAAACCAGCATCGTCAGTAAAATCAGCCCCATACCCACGGCAAGAGAGATAATGCCTCGGCGAATATTTTCCTTACCCAGCGTCGGTCCGACAGTACGTTCTTCTACTGAGTAAATCGCTGCAGGCAATGCGCCAGCACGCAGCAGCAGAGCAAGGTTACTGGCTTCTTTCGGATCAGTAAGGCCTGTTATCTGAAAATTGTTGCCCAGTGCGCTTTGAATAACCGGTGCAGAAATCACGCGCTCTTCTCGACGTGTCACTCGTTTGAGCGTGCCGTTGGTATCCTGTAGATCGGTTTTCGTCTCCACATACACAATGGCCATGCGCGTGCCAATATTTTCGCGGGTTACTTTAGTAAACAGGCTTTCGCCACCGCCACCCAGTTGTATTTGTACAGCAGGTGAAGCACTTTGTTGGTCGAAGCTGGATACAGCACTGGTGATGGAATCACCGCTTAAAACCACTTGGCGCTTTAATAAAATCGGACGCCCGTCCATCATATAAAGCTTGCTATCCATTGGTACAGCGCCGGTTTGCTTGGCAATCTGTGGATCATGCTCATGATCAACCATATGAAACTGAAGCGTTGCAGTTCCTCCAAGAATTTGCTTGGCTCTGGCTGCATCCTGAATGCCGGGCAGATCGACCGCAACACGCGTCGCTCCCTGTTGTTGAACGACTGCTTCACCAACGCCGAGCTCATTGACTCTGTTTCGCAGGATACTCATGGTTTGTTCAATGGTATTTTGGCGAATACTGTTTATTTCTGCCGGTGATAACGAGGCTGTAAAATAATTTTTAGCCGATTTCACATTGAAGGCAAGCGATGGAAATTTCTGTCTGAGTTCAAGCGAGGCATCGTCCAGGGCTTGACGGCTGCGAAAACCAACGTAGATCCCTTTATTGGAAAGGTTACGTATTGCGGAATAACGTATATTCGCTTCTCTTAAGTCCTGGCCGATGTTTTTCATCATGCCTTCATATCGCCGGCTTATCACGCTGTCGACATCGACTTCTAATAGAAAGTGGACACCGCCGCGTAAGTCAAGGCCCTGTTTCATAGGGCTGGCGCCAATGGCTGCAAGCCATTCGGGGGTTGATGTTGCCAGATACAATGCGACCGTATAATCATGCCCCAGGGCTTGTTTAATGGCATCCCTGGCAAGGATCTGAGTATCTGTTGATGTGAAACGAACCTCTATTTGGCCATTATCAACGGTAATGGTTTTATAGGAAAGTTCATTTTTCTCAAGAATATTCTGAACTTTTTGCTTCATCTCACCATTATCCAGCGGTTCTTTTGAACTGATCTGGATAGCAGGCTCCTCACTGTATAAATTAGGAAGAACATAAATAAAGCTGATAACAGCAATGGCTATCAACAGCAGATTTTTCCATAAAGGGTATTTGTTTTGCATAGTCATGTCCCTGATTCCGCCTTAGAGGGATTTCATTGTACCTTTAGGCAACACAGAGCTGATGGCACCACGTTGCATAGTGAATTCAACACCTTCGGCAGGCGTAATTTTAATATACTGCTCATCAAGATTAACTATCTTGGCCACTATACCGGCTGAAGTGATAACTTCATCGCCTTTTTTTAACTTTGAAATCATTTCGCGCTGCTCTTTGGCTCTTTTGTTTTGCGGTCTTATCAACATAAAATAAAACAGGACAAAAATTGCTGCAATCATAATTAATGAAAAGGCGCCGCCTTCTTGTTGAACAACATTTGTATTGGCAGCCATAGCATCACTGATAAAAAAACTCATTAAAGTCTCCTTTAAATCCACTTATACGCAAAAAAGCGAAAATTCTAACCACAATCAGCGTGACATCATATAGTGATTTCCTGCTGGCGTAAATGAGCAAATGAGAGGAATTATTAATTTATGGCTCTTCAGCAGAATCTATGGGTAATCATATAAGCAAGTTGATTTAAAAAGGAGTCGTAGGGTGGGCAAAGGCGCGTTAGCGACATGCCCACCACAACCCAACCCGCCATGGACAAATATAAAAATAAGGCCAATATCATCGTTTGAGGTAACTGTTTATTTTTATGAGTTGGGATTATTTGCTACGACTTTACTGCGGATATGGTACATTGGTGGGCACGTCGCTAACGCGCCTTTGCCCACCCTACGTCCGTGTTCTTTTAAAAATTTTTTAAAAAATCCTTTTGAATAAAATAAACATTATGTTGAATTAGAAACCGATGACACAGCAAAGGGGTATGTTCCAGTAAATGGTGCAGGTAAGCTCGGGTCAATGACTGCTTGCAAACTGGACAAGTACAATGTGAATCTATCACTTCAAACTGCTCTGAGCTTTCTTTTTGTTTTAAATCGACCTTTCCTTTGCTGGTATACACCACGCCCTGACAGGCATCGCTCAAAGGGTTGTCTGACAGAAAAAACAAGGCTTCCCTTTGAACGGCTTTATCATCAGATATCACGTCTGAAATGCCTGTAGTAATAAAGGGATATTGACTATATTCTTCCCTCGACTTGATCTGCTCCGGGTTTAACTGAATAACAAACTTACGTGTTGCAGGGAAGCTCTCCCGATCTTCTGTACTGATAATAGGACAAATACCTTCGGGCAACTGCTGCCAGATGTCAGGTACAAGTTTTTGAATACCACTCGGAAAAATCACATAATCTGCGGCCAAATGACCTATCAAATCGATCAGTTGCTGAGCCGTGATGGTTGATTTTGATCCGTCATAAGGGGATTGGAGCATGAAATGACCGTCTCGAAAGGCCACGGGCATTCTGGCATCGAGAATCACCACACCCGACCAACCCAGAAAACTGGAAAGATTGGGGCATTGCCTGAGAACCTCTGCCTTGGGCTTGAAAAGTAACTGCTGCAATGAATATGCTATAGCAGAAACCGATGCGTCCTTCCAGTTTTGAGCAGTCAGGCATGAACCGGGCTGAGTGCTCAGAAGTGGAACATAGCCATGGGTTTTATAATGCATTTCTTTCCTTTTTTAAATCAGAAAACTTGCGTCGCCATAGCTAAAAAATCGATACTTCAATCTTATCGCTTCCGCATAAAGCGCCATTGCCTCTTTGTGGCCGATAAAAGCCGAGACCAGCATTAATAAAGTCGATTCAGGCAAGTGAAAATTCGTTATCAAACCATCGCAAATTTTAAATTGATAGCCGGGGTAAATAAATATATCTGTATCGCCTTGTTTTGGTTGCAGAGAGCCATCCTGTGATGCAGCCGACTCAAGGCTACGTAAAGCGGTGGTTCCAACAGCGATAACCCTCCCGCCTTGTGAGCGTGTCTCACGAATCTGTGCGCACAAATCATCGCCTACTGTATACTGCTCACTGTGCATTTTATGCTCTAAAATATTCTCGCAACGAACGGGTCTGAACGTTCCAGAACCCACATGAAGTGTGACATAACCAACCTGAACGCCTCTTGAAGCCAGACTTTGCATGACGCCTTCGTCAAAATGTAAACCGGCGGTGGGTGCTGCAACCGAGCCTGCATATTGGGCATAAATGGTTTGATAACGCAGTGCATCCATCGACTCATCTGAGCGCGAAATATAGGGTGGTAAAGGGATATGCCCTGCCTGATAAAGCATTTCCAGTACCGCTGTTTTGCTCTCACATATAAACAAATCATCCTGTCTGCCAGTGATTTTAACTTCAAAATGACTATCGATTGAAACAAGTGCACCAGGTTTTAAAGCTTTGCTGGCTTTAATATGTGCCAGAAAACACTTGTCTGAGGTGATTCGTTCGACAAGAAACTCGACCTTGCCGCCACTGCTTTTCTGACCATATAAACGGGCAGGAATGACTTTACTGTCATTCATGACCAGCAAATCGCCAGGTTTTAATAAATCAGCCAGCTCTTTAAAACAGTAATGGCCGTATTCAGCACGCTCTCTGGAATAAGTCAATAATCTGGAGTCGCTTCGATTATCCAAGGGGTACTGAGCAATCAGCTCTGGTGGCAAATCAAAATAAAAATCTTGCTTGTTCATAACACAACCTGAAAGTAATAGTGACACATTATACCATTTTGTCATCAGATGTCACTTGGATAACTCAAAGGACTATCATAATCATTGCCACACAGATAAAAATAACCGTGCTAAGCAGGTATCTTCTTTCATAAGGGCGATGCGTCCTTTTTCTGCTCAGCCAATCAACGAGCAGAACGGGGGCCATGCTGAGCATACTAAGAACAATGATTCGCGAGAGAAGTAAGGCGCCCGTATCGAATGGAAAAATATAAGCAAGCATTCCGACACACCATTCGATAAAATGATTAAAAGAAACCAGCAATGAAAACACCCACGGCTCAAATTTGATAAGCAGCCAGGAAGCAATGAAAAAAGGAATAATAAGCATCACGCCGGGTATTTTTGACATTTTTTTAATTAAACCGGCAAACTCTTCAGAGAACAAAACAATAGAAGCAGCGGCTAATATTAGAGCTACTAAGCTTAAGAACATACAATCACACAATAAAAAAAGATTAAAATTATTTTAAGTGATCTTTTTTTTTATTGCGAGCCTGAATGTATTAAATGTCAAAGTATTTAAAGCATAATAGCAAGCAGGTCGTGCCTTGGCCCGACAATTTCTTACTTCAGTACAATCTGATAAAACACGGTGCAGCTAAAAAACGCAGAAAAAAATTATTTCCGTATTCATGGGTTTATTTAAAAAAATGATTTTCTACAACGGGTCTTGAGTTGATGCAGTAATCAGATGATTCAGGAAATAAGGCGTGGCAATTGTCGGGCCAAGGGACCCGACCTAACACTTGTTAATGAACATCTAAAGGAGCTATTTTACCTGTTGTAAATACAGGTCCATGATCTCCTGGCTCGTAGCTGTTGGGATTTGGGTTATCCAGAACGGTTAGTTGGATGCTCACACCATCAAGCGGGTAATCTTTCATTAATTCCCTTCCCATATTGGTAGCAAGAATCTCCCAAAATACATCCGCAGGAAACGCATCCGAGGGTTCCATATAATTTAATATTTTTGCTCGTAATTCCCGGTAGTCTGCATATTCGCTTGTTGGTAAATCCTTCTTGTAAGCATATCTCACATAAATATTAACGGTTTGTCCAGATTGACGTGTGGTGAGGTATTTAGGAATGGCAAATTGAAAATAATTCGTTTCATTCCTATCATCAAGGCTTGCTGCGGCCCATAAAGACGCAGACGAAGATGAAGATGAAATTACAACAATCAATAAGATTGTTTTAAATAAATTTTTCATAAAATTCTCCAATTAAACGCGCACACCAATAACTCAGATGTGTTTAGCGTGTTTTTTTAAACAAATAGATTAAATGAGCTTGGAGAAACATTTTGGTGGTTTATAGATAGCTGTCTTAAATCCTGAGCATAAGGCCGCAAGAAAAATTAAAAATGCAATCAGGCTTCGTTGCAAAGGTATGTTATCTTGTATATTTAAGAATTCTGATGTGACATAAGTTACATTTGAATGACATTGTGTGGAGACATTGTTGGTTGATTTTTGTGAGCAAAGATCGTTCTGATGCAAGGCATTTATTACAATAGAACTTTTTTGAGACGTGTCCCAGTTGATTGTATATGGCATCACTATAAAAAGCATAGTGATAAAAATCGAACATATTTTCATGATTGCTACTATAACAAGCATGAGAG
Source organism: Legionella sp. (assembly GCA_024636645.1). Lineage (GTDB taxonomy): Bacteria > Pseudomonadota > Gammaproteobacteria > Legionellales > Legionellaceae > Legionella_D. The sequence goes on along the minus strand of JAGXGR010000115.1, from coordinate 7,585 downwards.
TATTATGTCAATTCAATAGCTCGGGCCCTGAGGTATCGTCACCTTTTTTTGTTCACTTTGTTATTCCCTGACGGTCTCGGCTCGGTTGTTTACGCAGAGTGCATTTAAGTGCAATCGCCATGGGTGATTTTTCACACTTGCCACATAAAATTGATAAATCTGCGTAGGTTGGGCCTTGGCCCAACAAATTAATTCATTTCTCAACAATATTTGCATGGTGGAATTGTTGGGCCAAGGCCCAACCTACATCGCTATGCAGCCCGGGGATGGAGAATTGTTGGGCCAAGGCCCAACCTACATCGCCCGGATGGAGGCGAAGCCGGAATCCGGGAATGGGTACTGGCCCGAGTGTTTTGTCATTTTGCTTCCAACGTCTCCCAACGGGCATACAGTTTGGCCAAGGCGTCTTCATTCACTGCAAGTTTTTGATTAAATTCTAAAATTTTATCGGCATCTTGAGAATAGAAATCAGGCTCGGTCATTTTTAATTGCATCTGAGTAATTTTTTTCTCTAACACTTCTATTTGCTGTGGTAATTGCTTTAATTCCCTTTGTTCGTTAAATCCCAGCTTAGCAGAGGTTTTAGTGGGCTTCGCTGTTTTGGTGGCGGATTCTTTTTGCTGTTTTTTTTGTAACTTATAATCGTCATAACCGCCAACATACTCATTAAAGCAACCTTCGTCTTCATAGATCAGAACGGACGTCACTACATTATTAATAAAAGCCCTGTCATGGCTAATCAGCAACAAGGTTCCAGAATAATTTGCCAGCATATTTTCCAGCAATTCCAGGGTTTCTATATCCAAATCATTGGTTGGCTCATCCATGACTAACAGGTTCACAGGCTTTGCAAACAGCTTTGCCAGCAAGAGGCGATTTCGCTCCCCCCCTGACAAGGTAGATACCGATTGGTTAAAGCGCTCGGGAGGAAACAAAAATTCGCGTAAATAAGTGGCTACATGTTTTTGCTTTCCATTAATAGTCACATAATCAGCGCCATCCCCCACGTTGGACATCACGGTTTCTGTTTCATCCAAACGTCTGCGCAACTGATCAAAATAAGCCACTTCCAGCGAGGTTCCATGGCGAATCTCGCCTGAATCGGGTTGAATTTCTTTCAGCAATAGCCTTATCAATGTCGTTTTTCCACAACCATTGGGACCGATAATTCCCAGTTTGGCGCCTCGTGTCAGCAATAAAGAAAAGTCTTTTATCAGTTTGCGTCCTTCTATAGAATAATTGACACTCGTGGCCTCCATAACCAACTGACCTGAACGTTTCACATCCAAAGAGACCGATTTCACTTCACCCATCTGGGATTTTCTGGCCTTATACTCTTCTCGCAGCGCTTTTAATGCTCTAACTCGCCCTTCGTTCCTTGTTCGACGTGCCTTGACACCCTGACGAATCCAGACCTCTTCTTCAGCCAGTTTTTTATCAAACAGGGCGTTTTCTTTTTGCTCGCTGAGTCGCGTGGCTTCACGGCGATCAAGATAGGTTTCGTAGTCGCAGTCATGGCTGTAAAGTTTGCCGCGATCAATTTCAACGATTTTATTTGCCACCTGACTTAAAAATGCCCTGTCATGGGTCACAACCAGCAAGCTGCCGGTATAAGATTTCAAATAGGACTCCAGCCATTCAATGGCATTCATATCAAGGTGGTTGGTTGGCTCATCAAGCAACAGCAAATCGGGGGCTGCTATGAGGGCTGCAGCCAACATGGCTCGCCGTTTCATGCCACCGGACAAGGAGGTCATTCTGACAGAAGGATCAAGCCCGAGACGATTCGCCATCATGTCCACTCGAGGCAACAAATCCCAAGCCTGTAACTCATCCATTTTTTGCTGGCATTGGGCCAGTTTATCCATATCCGATGCGCTGCTCGTAGACAATTGATAGAATGTATCCATCACCTCACCCACTTCTCCCAGATGCTTCACCAGAAAATGATAAACGCTCTCCTCGGCACTGACGGGTACATTTTGAGTCAAACCGGCAACCCGTAAAGACGAGAGTTTATTAATTTGTCCGCCATCAATGCTTAATTCGCCTTGCAGCAATCGTAAAAGACTTGATTTTCCAGCACCATTTCTTCCGACAAGGGCAATACGCTCCTGCGTTTCTATTTGCCAGTCAACGTTATCGAGCAAACGGTTACCGGCCAATTCCAGGGTGACGCCATGTAAAGAAATAATACTCATTAAATACAACTCACTTTATAAAATAACCGCAAATAAAAAAACGTTTTTTTAGCATCATTCGTCATTCGTGTGACTAATAATCAATTTCCCGCCTTTTTGATTTAAATCAAATTGACTCAGTACGTTCATCCCCATTAAGACCGTTTCATTGCCAACTTTGGGAATAATCACAGCCTTTACATTATTTATAGTAAATTTCCCAAAAGATAGCTCATCAAGCCGTGTCAGCAAACCCGTGATCTGACCATTGGCTGTATGCATGGTCACCGGGTAACGTCCTTTTAATTGCATTTTTGAGGCAAGATCTTTGGGAACGGCGACCAGGGTTGCCCCGGTATCAAGCATAAATTTGACTGGATATTCATTAATCGACCCTGTTACAAAATAATGGCCCTGCCGGTTCGCATCGATAATTAAACGACCATTTTCAAGAGTGTATTTTGACTCTTTTTCCTGGCCGTAATAATGGAAAAATAAAAAAAGGATAACAAAAAATATCAACCAGGCTAAAATAAACATGGCACGCCCGGTGCGGGCGTACTGTTCATTGCTCACAAATCAACCTTTCTGCATGGATGATAATACCATCACGGCGTCCATTTCAACCTGTGCCGCTCGAGGCAAAGAAGAAACACCAATAGCCGCCCTTGCAGGATATGGCTCTGAAAAGTAACGGCTCATCGCCTCATTAATTAATGGAAAATGAATTAAATCAGTCAGATAAACGTTTAATTTAACGATTTGACCCAGGTTTCCGCCAGCGGCTTCGCAAACCGCTGAGAGGTTTTCTATGACTTGATTAATTTGCAATCGAATTTCGTCGCTGCATAATTGCATGGATTGCGGATGTAGAGGTATCTGTCCGGAAATATAAACCGTATCACCGCTTTGAATAGCCTGACTGTAGGTACCGATAGCCTCCGGTGCAAGTTCTGTATGTATGGGTTGCATCACTTATTCCCCTTGTTTTTTTCGATATAGTCGAGTAACCACTTTGTTTGATCTTAATCGGCGCATGATTCTGGCCAAATGCGTTCTATCGCGAACACTGATAGAAAATGTTACCGCATTATGCCGTCCATCGCGAGGGTCAACGTTAATATTTCCAATGTTGGAATCTGCATCAGAAATGGTCGACGCCAAGGCCGCAAGAACGCCCCTCTGGTTAGCGACTTCGACTGTGATATCGACCCAGAATTCGCCCTGTACCTGTTCATCCCAACGTAAGGCGACAAACTGCTCAGGATTAAAACGTGATTCCTTGACCAGTGAACATTCATGGCTATGAACAATAATGCCCCGGCCTTTTTGAAAGCGACCCACAATATTATCCCCGGGTATTGGTTGACAACACTCGGCAAACTGAACGGCCATGCCTTCAGTGCCTTTGATCGACAAAGGGCGACCTTTGACGTTTTTATCAAGCTCCGGACTATCCTGTGCCACAATCAATCGTTTAGCAATCACCATGGGCATTTGATTGCCTATGCCTATAGCATATAACAAGTCATCTACGGTTTTATAATGCAAATCATTCAATAAGACCTGCATGGATTCAGGAGGAACCTTTTTATAATCAGAGGACAAATCAGTCAAGGCTTGTTCCAACAAACGCTTACCCATAATAATGGATTCTTCATGTTGTTTGCTTTTCAAAAAATGCCTGATATTGCTTCTGGCCTTGCCGGTCACTACAAAGTTTAGCCAGGAAGGGTTCGGATGGGCTCCAGGTGCGGTAATCACTTCCACGGTCTGGCCATTGGTCAAGGGCATGCTGAGCGGAACAAGACGGCGATTGACCTTGGCCGCCACACAGCTGTTGCCGACATCAGAATGCACAGTATAGGCAAAATCAACCGGCGTCGCGCCTTTTGGCAGCTCCATAATGTGTCCCTTGGGTGTAAAAACGTAAACCTCGTCCGGGAAAAGATCGATTTTTACATTTTCAATAAATTCCAAAGAACTGCCGGTGCTGCGCTGCATTTCCATCAAACTCTGCACCCATTCACGAGCACGAATCTGTGCTTCATTGATTTCCAGTCCGGATGACTTATAAATCCAGTGTGCGGCAACGCCGTTTTCAGCTACCTTGTCCATTTCCCTGGTGCGAATCTGAACCTCCAGCGGTACGCCATAGGGTCCAAACAAAGTGGTATGCAGCGACTGGTATCCATTGGCTTTGGGTATGCCGATATAATCTTTGAAACGCTGTGGTACGGGTTTGTAGGTACGATGGAGCGCACCTAGCACCCGATAGCAGGAATCAATGTCTTCTGTAATCACACGAAAAGCAAATACATCAGTAATTTCCGTGAAAGAGGCTTTCTTAAGGCGCATTTTTCGATAAATGCTGTATAAATGTTTTTTACGACCAAAAACGTGTTCGAAGGGGATTTTCAAACTGTCCAGCGCCTGCTGCAGGTCTTTTTCAATTTTTTGAGTCAATTCACGCCGATTACCCCGGGATTTTTCCACGGCTGATTTAATGGCTTTGTAGCGCATGGGGTACAGTGCTTTAAAACCAAGATCTTCCAGGCCGACATAAATGGAGTGCATGCCGAGTCGATTGGCAATCGGTGCATAAATTTCCAGGGTTTCAATGGCAATTCGTCGTTTTTTGGCGGCGGGCATGACCCCTAGAGTGCGCATATTATGCAATCTGTCAGCTAACTTGACAATAATGACGCGGATATCCTTGACCATCGCCAGAACCATTTTGCGGAAATTTTCGGCCTGTGCTTCGGCGCGGGATTCAAATTTTATTTTTGTCAGTTTGGTGACGCCGTCAACAAGAGCGGCTATTTCTTCGCCAAATTGTTGACTTAAATCATCCATAACCAAAGAAGTATCTTCAACCACATCATGCAGTAAAGTGGCCATAATGGTTTGATAGTCAAGACGCATGCGAGCAAGAATTAATGCAGCCGCAGCCGGGTGAGAGATATAAGGCTCGCCAGAACGACGCATCTGTCCATGGTGTGCTTTTTCAGCCACCAGATAGGCTTGATAACATTTTTCAATATGAGCTTGTTCGAGGTAAGACTTCAGCTCCTCGCCCAACTCTTTAAAGTAGCTCACACCCCACTCCCCCAACAGCACCCATTCGACATTGTGAAACTTACAGTCAGACCAACCTGTAAGTTATAATACAACGCATTGCCACCCTGCCTGAAATTCGTCTGTTTACTCTTGAAGTGGCATGCAGGTACATCTGTCTAATAATAAAAAAAACAGTACTTAATAATAAGTTTAGTCTTTATCCAGGATGTCTGCACCAATCAAGCCTTCAGCAATCTCTCGCAATGCAACCACTGTCGGTTTGTCATTTTCCCATTCAACCATAGGCTGCTCACCTTGAATGGCAATTTGTCTAGCGCGTTTGCTGGCTACCATCACCAGTTCAAAACGATTTGCTACATTTTCCAAACAATCTTCTACCGTTACACGTGCCATACCATCAACCCCTCCAAAATGAAACCCAGCATCTCTATGTAGTGATTATAGAGACTGCAAAACGTACTATTTTACTCCGATGATAACATAAATGAAAGCAATTTACCCTGTTTTAATGATTGTCTGCTAATACGTAACCGATTTGCAATAACAATTGCTTGTAATTCCAAGGCGGCATCGGCAAAATCGTCATTGACAATCAAATAATCAAACTCGCTGTAATGACTCATTTCTTCCTGTGCTTTTTGCATCCTGACCTGAATCGTCTGTTCATCATCCTGCCGTCTGTTTTTAAGGCGCTTTTTCAGAACCTCTAAAGAAGGCGGTAAAATAAAGATACTCACGGTATCTGGAAACAAATGCCTGATTTGCTGAGCACCTTGCCAATCGATGTCCAAAACGATATCAATGCCTTTTTGCAAGCGACTTTGAATTTGTTCAATCGAGGTGCCATATAAATGATCAAACACCCTGGCGTACTCGATAAATGCATTCTCATCAATCATCTTCATGAACTGTTGTTCATCGACAAAAAAATAATCCACACCATCTTTTTCTCCAGGCCTTTGGGCTCGAGTGGTATGCGATATGGACACTTCGATGTCATCCAGGGCATGAAGAAGCTTTTTTACCAAACTGGTTTTACCGCCGCCAGAGGGTGCCGCAACAATATATAAATTTCCCACTACATTATCTGCCATAATGTTCACTCAATATTTTGTATTTGCTCTCTCATCTGTTCTATCAGAACCTTCATTTCTACCGCACAGCGAGTAAGCTCCACTATATCAGATTTCGAACTTAAAGTGTTGGCCTCACGATTCAATTCCTGCATAAGAAAATCCAGTCGACGCCCGGCGACCTGTTCTTTTTCCAGGATTCGCCTGACCTCAAAGCCATGGGTTTGCAGGCGGTCCAGCTCTTCTGTTACATCAAGTCTGGCAATGATCAGCGCAAGCTCCTGATCAACACGCGTCTCGCTTACATCAACCTTGATTTCATTTAAACGGGAAAAAAGCTTTTCCTTGCCCTTTTCAATCATGGTTGAGGCATATTTTTTAGCTTCATTTATTTGACTTTCAAGGCTGTCAAGGCGATCCATAATGTGTTGTTTTAATGCCTGACCTTCTTTTTGCCTTACTTCAATTAATTGATCAACGGCCTCTTTAAACAACCGCTCGACCTGTTCACTAAGCTGTTCGGTGTCCGTCTGTTCCAACTGCACCACACCCGGCCAGGCCAGAAGTTGACTCACCTGAAGATCATTGGCAAGATGGCGGTTTTTAGCAAGCTGCTCTGAAGCCTGCAGCAAGGCACTCACCAGTCCCTCATTGATGAATAAGGATTGATTCGTCGCTGAGACGTCCTGATATTTTAACTGGCATTCAATTTTGCCGCGATTGATTTGATTACGAAGCATTGAACGCAGGCGGGTTTCCAGAAATCGGAATGCATCAGGCAGGCGAAAAGATACCTCCAGATAGCGATGATTTACCGATTTAATTTCCCAGCATAAATTGCTGTTATCCAATTGCTTTTGTACTCTGGCAAAAGCCGTCATACTGTACGTCATATCTGCACCAATCATTTTACGTGCGAGGGACTATACCTTAAATCATTTTTTAGCACAATTAATAACATACATTCATAACCAAACAGATTGTCATGGCTTTTTATGTTTTTTTATTGCTTAAAAAAGCATTCATAATTAAGAGGTTTTTAATTCGCATCTTAAGGACTTTTAGGTATATAATGCCCTTTTTTAATACCAGGACTTCATTATGAGACCCAGTAACCGTGAATCCGATCAGCTTCGTCAAATTAAAATCACCCGTAACTATACACAACACGCAGAAGGTTCTGTGTTGGTTGAGTTTGGTCAAACCCGTGTGCTTTGTAATGCATCTGTCATTGATAATGTACCCCGCTTT
>JAGXGR010000007.1 GCA_024636645.1 Legionella sp. | reverse complement strand
GTATCTCACCCCTTCCATTTGCTTGAGTGAACTGTCGTGCTCTTCATCGATGACAATCAGGCCCAGCGAGGGCATGGGTGTAAAAACCGCAGCGCGGGTTCCGATGATCAATTTAACCTGCGCATCCTTTGCCAGCTGCCAGGCACTCTGTCGTTCGCTTTCATTCAAACTGGAATGAATGACCGCCATCGGTTCTTTAATCCGTGAGCTGAAGCGATGCAACAGTTGTGGGGTCAAACCGATTTCCGGCACCAGCACCAAAACCTGTCTGCCCTGGGCTAATACCTTATCAATGACCTGCAGATACACTTCTGTTTTGCCGCTGCCTGTCACCCCTTGTAACAAAAAGCAACGGTAGCTTTGCAAGCCCGCGGACATTTTATCAACTGCTATACGCTGCTCAGCATTCAAAGGCAAAGGATCATCTATTTTGGCCTGAAAGGGAAAAGGCCAGTCGATAGCCTGTATCAGGGACAAAACCCCTGCATCCAACAAGGCTTGCAGTTGGGCTGTGCTAAAGCCTGCCTGGGTTATCATTTTTTTTGATAAGGGCCTGGTAAATGGCTTTAAATAATCAATCAATTGATGTTGCTTGCTGGCGGTAGTACGAATTTTTTCATGCGCCATGTCTGCTGATAGCGACAGGCGGTAACTGTTTACTTTAGGCAAGGTACAGGGCTGGCCGTCACGGTATTTTTTCGGCAGGGCCAAAGGGATGACTTCTGACAAAGGCGATTGGTAATAGGCACCCAGCCAAGTGCACAAAGCCAGCATCTCTGCTCCGATGACCGGTACCTCATCGATCACGGTCTCCACGGCTTTCAATTTGGCAGGGCTTTGCTCCGAGGCCTTTTTGGCCAGTACCAGTCCCAGTCGGACTTGATTGCGAAACGGCACCCAGACCCGGCAACCTGGCTCTAAATCCAGGCCTTCTGCGGTATAATCAAAGCAGTCCCGATGGGTATTTAAGACGCAAATTTGATAAATCGCAGTCAAGAGCGTGTCCATTCATGGGATGCGGATTGGCCAGGGGCTGAAAAAACTTTTATCACCAGTTTTTCAATCCGATGCCGGTCCAGCTCCTCCTTGTCAGCCACCAGCTCATTGACAAACCAGCGCGACAACTCCTCCACCGTGATATTGCTTAAGGGCATGAGGGTGACATCTTCTTTCAGAAAAGGCATTTTTTTGTTATTAAAAGTAAAATAATAGTAGTCATCGTCTTCGGCAAAGCTCAGAAAAGGCGAATGTTCCGGCATGAGAAAGGTCTGATTGACGTGGCGGCAGAGCTTGTGGATGCGCTCTTTATAATAGCGGTAATCAAAGGTCATGCCATTGTCTTCCACCCAGGTGGTTAAACCGAGATACACGCCATAATGATGGCCGTGCAATGGCTCGCGCTCGGTGGCTGAAAAAATGGTCGTGTGGCCGGCAGAAAATTTCATTGTTTCTTTCTGCAATTCAACGGTGGTCAAATATCTTTTCATTTTATAAACTCGCTCGTTTATCCTGCAACTGGAAACCGGTCAGCGTCCTATCCAGATCTTTGGTCAAAGCAATGACTTTGAACAACTCACCCATTTCAGAGGGCTGTATCAATTGCTTGACCGCCTGATTTACTTGAAGCCTGTCACGTTCATCTGTTACCTCTGCCACCAAGCTTAACAGACCGTTGGACAGTAAAAAAGAAGCCTGATTGCAAAAACCGGCCACGTGAAAGCCGGCATCAAAACCGGCTTCGGCCACATGGGTAAAATCCACATGGGCGGTGATGTCCTGCTCACCGGGATGGGCAAGAAAATCCGTATGGGCATGATGCTGATAATGACACATCAAGCTGCCCTGATGCCTGTCAGGATGATAATATTCATGCCTTGGAAACCCGTAGTCAATTAAAAAAACCGCGCCCTGTTCTAATATGGCGTAAATTTCTTTCAACCAACCGTCAATAAACAGATTTACCTCAGACAGATAAGGCACAGGCAAATCAGGCAGGCTGTTGTTGATATAGTCTAACAGGCGTTCATCCTCACAAGGCCTGAACCCCTCGGATAACTGTCGATTTTCATCGACCAGGATATAACTTTCCAGAATGCCTTCATCGGTTTTCATAAAACGATGCACCGGCATGGCATCCAGCACTTCGTTAGCCAGAATCACGCCATTAAAAGGTTGAGAGGGCCATTCATTCAACCAATGGACACGCTCTGCCAGCGCTGGCGCCTGCGCTTTAATCAAGGTTTCCTGTTGATGCCGCAAGGAGGCACTCAACTCCAGAATGAAATAGCGTTCTGGTAAACAATCCAATGCCTGCAGGCGTGTTAAGACATCCACACAAAGCCTGCCTGTTCCTGCACCGAACTCAAGAATATGAGGCGATGGCAGGGTGTTTAAGACCTCTCGACATTGGTTAGCCAGGGTAAAACCAAATAATGGGCTTAATTCAGGGGCGGTAATAAAATCACCGGCCTTTCCCAGTTTGACCAAGCCTGAGCTATAATAACCCCATTCGGGGGCATAAAGCGCCTGCTGCATATATTCCACAAAAGGAACAGGCTGACGCAGAGGCAGAATATCCACTAAACTCATAAATAATTACCCAAACAAAACGAGGAAACATACCTTGAATCAAGCCAACACACAAGCCATAAAAACCGCGCTGATTACGGGGGCTGCAAGACGCATCGGGGCCGCTATTGCAAAAACGCTGCATCAGGCCGGATTCAGAGTCATTATACACTGTCATCGCTCATTAACAGAAGCAGAACAGCTGGCGGAGAGTTTAAATCAGCAGCGAGCAGACAGTGCGCTGGTCATTCAACAGGATCTCTGTGATAAAGATGCGGCAGTTCAGTTGATCAAAAAAGCATTAGACTGGGCCCATCGACTGGACGTGCTAGTCAATAATGCCTCTGTTTTTCATAAGAATCCCTTTGACCGCTTTGATGAAGCCCTTTGGGAGGAGACTTTTGAGGCCAATGTCAAAGCCCCCTACAAACTCAGCCTCACAGCATATGACGCCCTGGCAAAACAGTCCGGCGTCATTATCAATCTCACCGATATTCATGCAGAAAAACCTTTAAAACGTTATACCATCTATTGCCAGAGCAAAGCCGCGCTGCTGATGCAGACCAAGGCTTTAGCGATTGAGTTTGCCCCAAAGGTCAGAGTCAATGCCATCGCCCCCGGTGCCATTCTCTGGCCTGAGGCAGACAATGCCTTGAGTATTGAACAGCAGGAAAAAATCATCGCCAAAACGCCTTTAAAAAAACACGGCCAGCCTGAATATATTGCCAAAGCCGTACTGGCCTTGATTGACAATGAATTTATTACCGGTCAGGTGTTAAATGTAGATGGTGGACGGGGTATTATTTAAGTGGGTTCAGAGATCAGGCGGTATGCAGTCGAAGACAGTGACTTTCGTCATCCTCGGCTACATACCGGACCTGGTTTTAATCTATGACCAATCAATCCTTGCTCTAGACAAATCATGTTCAGGTGTTAATTGCGCGTCATATTCTGGTGTTGACCGTGAATCATTGCTTGGTCTATTCCATAAGGGGGTGTCACGAGAATCCCTTTCATCGCGTCTTTGTTGAAGCGGTGAGGAGGCAGGAGAAAGTGCAGGGGAAGGTGCTGGTGCGGCTGGCAGGTCTGCAGCCATGGATGCATAAGAGGATTGGCGTAGCTCTCCAACATTATCTTCTGCCGCTGAATCCTCATAAATATCCCCTACTGCCACTGCAAACTCATACATAAGCTCAGAATACTTTTCTACTCCTTGTAATGCAGCACCTGTGATTAAAGCGCTACCAGCACCGATAGCTGCAGCTGCCATTGCTGTTGTACCTAACAGTCCAACACCTAACGGCGCAAAAACACCTGTAGCAACAAGCGCTATACCGACCCCGGCGCCTACTATCGCAGCAGCTGTCATGGCGATTTTAAATTTGTGACGTGACAACCAGGAGGCTTTTTCAGAAGCAGTTGTTTCTGTTACTTCAGCAGCCTCAGCAAGCCCCAACGTTGGTAACTGTATATGTTTGACAAGATTGATCGTAGCCCCGTCATATTTTCCTTCGTAATCATCCAAACAACGGACGGGCGTACCACGAAGGAGGTTAATACAAGCATCATCTGTACCAGCAGTATTTTTAATGCCTAAATCAGCAATACTCAATACAAAGCTAATGTAATCGTAAAAGACAAAACCCTTTCCCTGAATATTTAAAATATTTTCAACCAAACCCTCTCGATAGGTAGGATCAGGATTAAGAGGTACCCCAGTATATCGAGACAGTTTCAAGTTTACATTGCCAGGAATAAAAGAACGGTTTTTTTGAAAAAAATCGCGTAAGCCGTGAAGTATCTCTTCACGATCATCAAAAAATTCATATTCAATTTGTTCTTTTGGGTTTTCTCCAGCAATTTTATGCATTTGAGCGACAAGAATGGATAACTTACCCGTATCATGCAACCATTCATACTCCGATTTAGCACCTTTCTCGTAGTCTCTTTCTCCATTCAAAATGCTCATGGCCTCTGTATAAGCTGTGCCTGGCTCGTTTTTTGAATACAAATCAGCCATTAGAAAATTATCAAAACTTGCACCTATAAAATCACTGATTTGCCTGATGGCAGGATAGCAGGAGCCTTTTCCTTGACGCGCATTACTCATATCATCAAGAAGAGATTGTCGGTTAGATCCGATAAAGGTAACAGTCTTTTGATAATTAACGGACGCTTCCTGGAAGGCAGTAAACAAGTTGATATTTGCTGCTATTATATCTTTGGCTTCATCGCCAAGATAGTATTCGTTAAACATACAGCCATCAAAATCAAGGGATATTACGCGAATAGGTTTTGGCATTTTATAGTCTCTATAGTTTATAAGAAAATTCTATTTTACAGTGCAATTCTTAACAAACCCTTAAGTGATCAATTTTTTTTCATATTTTTCTTTTGCCGAACAATTTTGAAAGGATCATTCCATACAGAGAAACCATCTACACTTTCAAAATTGTCCGGCGCAAAGAGGTTTTTTATAAAAAGGCCATCCTCGATAGTGTGATCATTTAATAATATACAAATAATTTTCTATATCTGTAATAGTAGACAGCTGATAAAAGCCGTTGCTTTGTTCTTCGGATAGTGTTCCCCTAAAGTAATAACGCAGCAATGATTTGGATTGCAGTATCGCCTTGTATTCGTTTTCAAGACTTGCCAGCCCCTGCAGGTGCTGGATAAACAGATCGATTGTTTCTTCCATCGGCAAATGAACGGCTTGATCTCTCAGCAAGGCCTGATATAACCAGGGATGGCCGCAGCCAGCACGGGCAATCATGAAGGCATCGCAGCGGCTTTCAGCCACTGCCTGAGCAAGGCTTTGTTGGTCTGCAATGTCGCCATTGGCAATCACGGGAATGGTGATGCTGTCTTTGATTCTGGCAATTTGTTTGAAATCACAAGGGATATCATAATCATCCTGCCATCGCCTGCCGTGCACAATCAAAGCATCTGCGCCGGCTTGTTGCAGCTTGTCTGCCAGATGAAAATCGCGCTCATCGCCCTGGATTCTGATTTTTACGGTTAACGGAACCGTCAACACCTCGCGAAGCGACTTCACTAAATCAGCCAGGTGCTCAGGTTTTTCGAGCAAGGCACTGCCCGCGCCTTTTTTGCGTATTTTAGTTTTGGGGCAGCCGCAATTGAGATCAATTAAATCCGCCCCCAAAGATTGCAGAAATAACGCCGCTTTAGATAAATGCTGTGCATCCTGTCCCGAAATCTGGTAAGCGAGAACCTGTTCTTGGGGGGCTCGTGCCAGATAGCGATTGTGGCCAGGCGGTTTTTTTATCAAGTCCTGGGCAGATATCATTTCTGACACCGCATAAGATGGCGGCTGAAAACGATGAAACAGCGCACGAAAAGGAGCACAGCTATAACCGGCCAACGGGCCTTGAATGAGGCGGTTGGCAAGGGTCAGTTGGCCTATTTTCCATGAGGAATTGATAAATGTTTGCATAGAATATGTTTTCTTCAACGGAGGCAAAGAGATCGAACCAAAAATCATTGTTTATCATTATAACATCCTTTAACATGAATATATAAATTCTTAACGGGGCTGAACACATGGATAAACGCTATTTATCGCCTTTGGAAATGTTAAACATCGCCATCCAGCATGCCGCTTGTGCGGAACACTTGTTACTGCAAAAAGGGGAAATCACCACCACTAAACGTGGGGCCATTGATGCTTTGCTGCCGGTGACCACCCTGCTTTACAAGGCCTTTCAATTGACGTTAAAAGCCTATGCCCTGCAGGAGCACAGGCCCGTCAAGCAATATAAAACCCTTCGCGAACTGCTTGAATTAAATCTCCACCTTGGTTTTTCACAGCAGGAAACCAAATTAATAAAAACCTTATCCATGCAACAGGTTTTTGGTAAAGGGCTGGAGTATGATTTATGGGAAAATCAACAGCAATTTCACGCCTTTTGTGCCCAGCTTCTTGATCTTTATGAACGCTTGCTGAAAATGATGCCGCTTGAGTTGCAAATGGATTATCAATAATTGATTATTCTCCAGGCAATATAAATAAAGCAGCGTACAAGAGCCTCACGGCTGCCCATCTTAATTTGCATTGAAGTTAATCAGTTAGCACGATCTGCTCCACAGGATGAGCGGTAGGTTGGGCCTTGGC
>JAGXGR010000114.1 GCA_024636645.1 Legionella sp. | reverse complement strand
GGACCTACCCTCATCGTCTGTGCAGCATTGCCCGAAGTCTTCCTTTTCTCCGTGCATTCGTGGCACACTAGCCCGTAAGGAGCGGAGCGTATTACGGGGCGATGTTAACCCAGGAAATCAATGAGCAGATGACTGCACAGGGGTACAACGCTCATATATTCAATGTCATCCCGGCCATTCAATCTCATCCCCGCGCAGGTGCATAGGCGTCAACTTAAGGGAAGCTATGCTCTGTATAGACTTCAATCAGTTCAATTATGCTTAAGTTGACGCTTATGCGCCTGCGCGGGGACGACAACATGGAGTATAATTAGTCGAAAATGCTCTGTTAACAAAAATCATCCTATATAACCGGATGATGCTGGGCAGGGGCGTCTGAATTGTCTTCCTCGAGCTCTTCTACTCTTTGTTCAATATCGCGCCTCAGGTAAGAACTCATTACAATATTTACACTATAAATAAATGCACAAGGCCATAACTCATCTAATGAACTTTCACGCTCTTCTTCGCACATAGCAAGCATTAATGCCATGTTGAATATATTAACAAAAATAAGAAAAATTCTTTGGACTGCTATATCACTCACATCCTGCTTTAATCTTTCGAGTAAATTATCCGTCAATAGGATCAAAGTTGACAGGTTACATAAGGTCTCAGCTATAAAGAACCCGCCATTAGGATGCAATGACACTGATCTATGTTGATTATGAGAAAAGAGATCACCATTTATAATGTTCGCGGCGATTTGATAACAGGGATAAAGGGTTCTGCCTGCATTGACAGCTATCATAAGTGCAATGAAAGCCCTGATTCTTTTCTCTTTTATCATCGAGCGCGGTACTGGGGCTGGATTGATATTTTCATGCATGTCATCACTTGATTCATCTGAGCCGCTTGATTCCTCTGGCTCGCTTGATTCAACCAGCGCTTGTATGTGTCTAGGAGGGACTATGCGCCTAGAGGATGGTATGTAAGGAACCCTGTCCGTTTCTCTCCAAAAACCTGGATTACCCATTAGATCGCCTTTTATTTTGTTAAGAAAAATTCTAGCCGCAATCATACATTTTTTTTCTGTTTAAAACGAGTAAAAAATATCCAGTCACAAGGCATTTAAAAACTAAATTATGAGAACAATCCGAACCGCGATCTAACCGAGCCGCGCCCGTCAGGAAGCGGAACAGTTGAGGTGTAGCAAAATTCTCCATTGACATGGTAATCCTTGCTCAAGCATTTTAATGAGACAAATCGAAAAAATAAAACAGGCTTCTTAATGTTTCCGCTACTTCAACTGTTCCGCTTCCTGACGGGCGCGGCTCGGTTAGGTCGCGGCTCGGTTGGATTGTGCATTTTAAGGCAATCAACGCGAGGTTTTCATAAATATTTCTTGAACATCGTTGCCATCATTAGGTACTATCATAGCAGTCTTTTTACTGAATAAGCCATCATCCATGCTTGAGTTAACCCTCATACAAAAAATAGCCGTTTGGGCTATTCCTGTTTTATTTGCTATTACCTTTCATGAGGCAGCGCATGCCTATGCCGCACATCGCCTGGGAGATTCTACCGCTAAATTATTAGGGCGTTTAAGTCTTAATCCTATAAGACATATTGATTGGGTGGGTACGGTTATACTGCCTGTCCTTGTGGCAGTTTTAAGTGATTTTCAATTTGTATTTGGCTATGCGAAACCTGTGCCTGTCAATTATAATCAATTGCGAAACCCACGAAGGGATATGGCTTTAGTCACTTTAGCCGGGCCCATGTCTAATTTTGCCATGGCCATCTTCTGGGCTTCCTGCTGGAAAATCATTATGATGATTAATCCTGCATCGTCACAAACTGCTTTATTTATTGTTTTGATGTCTCAGGCAGGTATCATGATAAATTTGATTCTTGCTTTTCTTAATTTACTGCCTATCCCACCGCTGGATGGTTCAAGGGTTGTTGCCAGTCTCTTGTCTCCGCGTTATGCGGGGTATTTCTTGCGTATCGAACCTTTTGGATTTCTTATCCTGGTTCTTCTGCTGTTTACCGGGGTGCTTAGCGCAATATTAATGCCTTTGCTCAGAATGGGAATTTCGGTCATACTTTCTGTGTTTGGTTTATGAAAATCATCGCCGATGCGTCACTGCCTGGCTTGTCAGAAGCTTTTCCAGAACCCTTTAAGTTCTCTGTTTATCATGACCGGGAAGATTTACTGCTGAAGTTAAAAGATCAGGATATTTTGCTTTGCCGTTCCACCTTGAAGGTCAATGAACAACTTTTGAAAAACAGCAAGATAAAAACCGTAGCCACAGCCAGCTCTGGGATTGATCATATTGATGAGAAATATTTAAAAAAACAAAGCATTGAATTAATCTCTGCTAAAGGGTCAAATGCCATTGCGGTAGCGGATTACGTGGTTGCCTGCCTTGCCTGGATTAAAAAAAACAAAGGTTCACCAGGATTAAAAGCAGCCGTGGTGGGTTTGGGCGAAGTGGGCAGTCGAATCAAAAAACGGCTGATGGCAATGGGACTTGATGTCATTGGTTTTGATCCCCCCAAAGCCCTTATCCAGGGTGATTTTGAAAGCTGTACTATCGATGCACTCAAATCCTGCGATATCATTTGCCTGCACGCAGAATTACATGATAATCCGCCCTTTCCCAGCAGGAACCTTTTTAATGCTGAGGTATTGGCCTCTTTAAAAAACAATGCCATTCTTATCAACGCCTCCCGTGGGGGTATCGTCAATGAAGCCGATTTATTAAGCAGTGACAAGTCGTTTGTTTACTGTGTTGATGTTTACGATAATGAACCGGATATCTCTCAAGCGATAATCCATTATGCAACGCTTTGCACGCCCCACATTGCCGGTCACAGCCTCGAAGCAAAATTTGAAGCAGTGAATCAAATCAGCCGTTATTTACATCGTATGGAAGGTTTGGCTTTGCCGGTATACCTTAAACCCAGGGTTGAGTTTATACCAGAAATTAAAAGCAAAAACTGGGAGGATGTGGTGCTCTCACTTTATGATCCTTCTATTGAAACCCGCCTATTGAAGCAAGCAAATGATTTGAAAGCATGTTTTCTAAGCCTTCGAAAGGCACATCAGTTCAGGCATGACTTTCAGGCTTATTCACTTGGGGTGGTTGATGAGCCTGTTTCAAAGCTGCTGGGATTTTGATACGGCAGATTGTTTTATTGTAACGCCCCACGTCATCTAACCTTGATGCGCTACGCTTATCAAGGCTACAAAGAAACAGCTTGTCAAAAATATGTAGCCTTGATAAGCGTAGCGCATCAAGGTTTCCGATGAAGGTATTGAAGCATACAGTGTTTTCTTACTGATAAATCATTCTATTTTTCAAGCTCAGTCCTTGATGCGCTCCGCTTATCAAGGCTACAAAGAAACAGCCTGTCAAAATATGTAGCCTTGATAAGCGTAGCGCATCAAGGTTAGATGACGTGGGGACTTATATTTTATTTTAAATGGCATGATTTGTGCCATGGTGTTGATAGAATTTACGAAGTTAATCAGAGCTGTTTAGCTGATTTAAAATACTCACCAACGACATGTTGATCAGAAAAAGAAGATTTTACATCACCAATGATCTGATAATCCTCATGCCCCTTGCCAGCAATCAAAACAATGTCCTCGCTGCTTGCCTGTGAAATCGCCATCTCGATTGCTTTTTTTCGATCCGCTTCTCGAAAATAATCTTTAACGGCTATCCCCTCAGCAATGTCATCAAGAATACTTTCCGGGCTTTCCGTACGGGGATTATCACTGGTGATAATCATCTTATCTGCATAGTCAGAAGCCACCTGCCCCATCAAAGCACGCTTGCTTTTATCCCGATCACCGCCACAACCAAAGACCACCCACAAATGGCCTGTTTTCAATTGATTTAAGGTGATCAAAACATTTTTTAAGGCATCCGGCGTGTGGGCATAATCGACAATGATCAAAGGATTGTTCCACACCACCTCAAGACGGCCTGGCGCTGATTGTAATTGAGGCATGATAGCTGTCACCTGTTCAGCAGCATAACCGCTGATCATCAAACTGCTGAAAACAGCGAGGCAGTTGTAAATATTAAATTCACCCAGGGCCTTGATTTTAATATGCTGCGCACCCCAGGGGGTATCCAGTTCGAGATCGGTTCCGGTTCTATCCATATGCCAGTGTGTTACTTTAACATCAGCCGCTTGATGAATAGCATAGCTCAGCGCTTTGGCGCCCTTTTTAAGTGAAGACAGCATATGCGAGGTGTATTCATCATCCTGATTGACAATGGCCCATTTTAGCCCGTTCGTTGCAAAAAGCTTGGCCTTCGCTGCAGCGTATTCTTGCATGTTGTGATGATAATCCAGATGATCATGACTCAAATTGGTAAATATCGCCTGAGAAAAAGGAATTTCATCGACTCGTTGTTGACTCAGCGCATGGGAGGAGACTTCCATACACACCTGTTTAAACTGTCTGTTTCGATAATCATTCATTAATTTTTGCAAACACAGGGCATCGGGTGTGGTGTTGTCCAAGACTTTCAGCTGCTTCACCTCCCCTTGTCCGAGCGTGCCGATATAAGCGGCAGCCTGGCCTAGCAGGCTGTGCGCCTGAGCCAGTTGATAGGCAATCGTTGTTTTACCGTTGGTGCCGGTCACGGCAGTAATATCAAGAGCATGGCCTGGCTGTCGGTAAAAAGCACTGGCAAACCCTGCCAGCCTGCTGGCGAGTTGCTCCACCGGAATACAGGGTATCTGCAAAGACAGAGCGGCTGGAGAATAGTCATTTACAGGATCATAGAGTATTGCCGCAGCGCCGGATTCGACCGCCTGTTTAATATAATTCCGGCCGTCACTGAGCGCGCCAGGATAGGCCATGAACAAATCACCGGGCTTGACCTGTCGGCTGTCATTTTCAAGACCGGTAATGTCACAATCCCCCACCTCGGCATTCGCCGATAAACCAGGCAACTCGATTAATTTCACAATAGGCTTCTCTGATAAATTCACAATAAAATAATCAACTGCTGTTAATTTAGCTGTTCATCCGGCTGGATGTCAAACATTCTCAACGCACCACTCATGACTTTGGCGAATAAAGGGGCCGCGACCTGGGAGCCATAATATTTCCGGGTCGGTTCATGGATGACAACAACTACCACAAATTTAGGCTTGGACACCGGGGCAATGCCAACGAAGCTTGCAATGTGCCTGTCTGCCTCATAGCCTTTTTTCCCAGCAACACGTGCAGTGCCTGTTTTACCGGCCACACGATAACCGGGTACCCGGGCATTTCGCCCGGTACCGTCCTTACTTAATACGGCTTCCATCATTTCCAACACCTGTTGGGCCGTCTCCGGTGTCATGACTTGCACGGGCTCTGCGAGCCTGTCATTGTGCAGCAAACTAATGGGTTTTAAACGGCCCTGGTTAGCAAATACCAGATAAGCTTTTGCCAGTTGCAAGGCGGTGACTGACATGCCATAGCCAAAGCCCATAGTGGCATGTACAAATGGATTGGCATCCGCAGCCCGAACCATCACACCGCTGCTTTCACCGGGGTATGCGGTCTCGGTTCTTTCTCCAAAACCACATCGCGTTAACAAATCAATTAAATTTTCAGGCGGGCTTTGAAGCAGCATCTTGGTCACGCCCACGTTACTGGAGTGCTGCAAAACGCCGGTCACATCCAAAACACCGTAATTACGGCCATCGCGCACCGCATGCCCATGCACCATCATCCAGCTGGGTCGCGTGTCAATCACGGTTTCTGGGGTAAACAGGCCCGTTTCCAAAGCACTGGCAATACTGAAAGGCTTGATGACCGAACCGGGTTCAAAGTTGTCTGTTGCAGCGCTGTTGCGATAACGGTTACGATCATACTGCCCTCTTGCATTGGGATTATAGGAAGGGGCATTGGCCATGGCAAGAATTTCACCGTTTTGGGTATCAATCACCACGACCGTACCGGATTTGGCTGAAAATTCCTCCAGCGTTTTATTCAACTCCCAATAGGCCAGGTATTGCAGACGACGATCAATACTCAAGCTGAGATCATGACCCGACCGGGGCTCTTTCACTATATCCAGTTCCTCAATGACCCGGCCCAGGCGATCTTTTAAAACCCTTTTCCTCCCAGCGCTACCCATTAACCATTCATGATAAACCAGCTCAATGCCTTCAATGCCCTTATCATCAATATTGGTAAAGCCTACCAGCTGGGCTGTACTTTCCGCTTCCGGGTAATAGCGCTTGAATTCCTGTTGAAAATAAACACCAGGAATTTTCAACCTGGCAATCTTGTTCGCAAGGGAGGGAGGGAGCTGGCGTTTTAAATAGACAAATTCACGGTTAGATAACTGCTTTACCTTGGCCATCAGTTTTTGTGGATGTATATTGAGTAAACGTTTCAGCTGTTTTAATTGTTGGGCATCGGCTGTGAATTCCCTGGGATTGATCCATATCGATTGAGTGGGTGTGCTGACAGCCAAAGGAATGCCTTTGCGGTCAGTAATCACACCCCGATAAGCAGGTATATCTATAACCCTTATACTGCGGGCATTGCCTTGTCCTTGTAAAAACTTTTGGTTTAGAACGGTTAAATCAACCATGCGCCATAGCAATATAAGCAATAAGCTCAAAAAAAACAGGGCTATAACAACAAGCCTTATTAAATGGCTATGTTTTTTCATTTTGCCTGTAATACAAAGGTTTTTTTAGAGGCAGGCAAGGCCATATCCAATTTTTCATGCGCCAGGCGTTGAACCCTTGAAAGGGTTGCAAGACTGGCCTGCTCCAATAGCAATTGCCCCCATTGCATTTGTAATGTATGGGACTGCTGTTCAGCCTGTTCGACCTGACTGACAAGCGAACGGTAAGTATTCGTTGAATACACCACGGCTAGAGCACTGGCCAATACAGCAAGCGATAACAAGATAATCAACATAAATTGTTTTGAGATGTGCAATTGAGATAATTGCCCATCAAAAACATTGCTTTGATTTATTACCCTTGCTGCCGCGTTCATGATGTTTTCTCCCCTACTCTGAGCACCGCACTCCTGGCTCTGACGTTTTCCTTTATTTCTATTTCAGAAGGCTTGATGGCCTTGCTCACACGTTTAAAATTGGTTTTTATATCTTCATATTTCACCGGAACGCCTTTAGGCATTTGCGGCCCTTGTTCTTTATCTCTCATAAACCGTTTAACGACCCTGTCCTCAAGGGAATGAAAGCTGATAACCACCAGACGGCCGCCAGGCGCCAATACCTCCAGGCATTGATTTAAGCAACGCACTAAATCGCTGATTTCCTGGTTGATATGAATCCTGATGGCCTGAAACACACGGGTTGCAGGATTTTTATGCTTTTCCCATCGGGGATTCGCCACTTTTACAATCTCTGCCAATTGCAAGGTAGTCACGATCGGCGTTTCCATCCTGGCCTCAACAATGGCTCTGGCAATGCGTTTAGCAAAGCGTTCTTCACCGTATTCCTTGAAAATTCGGGCCATTTCATCGGCCTCGGCCGTATTGATAAAATCTTCAGCATCCAGACTCTGGGTTCTGTCCATGCGCATATCAAGAGGGCCTTCTTTAATAAAGCTGAAACCCCGTTCCGGATTGTCAATTTGCGGAGAGGACATGCCCAAATCGAGCAAAATCCCATCGACTTTACCCGTCACCTCCGCCTGTCTTGCTATATCTGTCAATTCTGCATAGGAAGCATGGTAAATGCTGAAACGTTTATCTTCTGCAAAACGTTGTCTGGCATACTCCACGGCATCCAAATCCTTATCGATGGCAATTAAACGCCCCTTATCATCCAGCTGCTTTAATATTTCTTCACTATGACCGCCTCGGCCGAAAGTACCATCGATATAAACGCCCTGTTTTTTGATAGCAAGGTTATCGATAGACTCTTGTAGTAAAACTGATTGATGCGCAGTCATATAAATTTGTCCGTTATAAAGAAAAGTTTTTCATTTCATCTGGCAAACCCGCTTCGCCAGAAGCTTCTTCATTCAGCCAGGCTTCACGCCTGGATTGCCACAACTGTTCATCCCAAACTTCAAATTTATTCCCTTGCCCTATCATGACGACTTTTTTATCCAGCTTTGCATAGTCTCGAAGAACAGGCGGCAATAGAACCCTGCCATTTGTATCAACTTCTACATCGGTCGCATGACCAATCAATAAACGTTGAATACGACGAGCCGCCGCATTAAAACTGGGTAGTTTCTGCAAATTGTCTTCAATGACCTGCCACTGTGCTGCTGGATAAAGCAATAAACAGGTTTCTTCCGTATCAATGGTCACCACCAAAGGCTTCTTCTCCTCAGCACCCAACGCGTCTCGATATCGCGTCGGAATGGCCAGGCGACCTTTGGTATCTATGGTAATTGCATTGATTCCACGGAACATAATTTTTTTTGCGGGATTATCGCCCCACAAATCTCCACTTTTTTATTATTTTACCCCACTTTAATACACTATAGAAACAGATTTTCCACTTCGTCAAGGAAAAAGGGGTATGTTTTAGCAAATATTTTGCAATTGAGATAAGAATGGAGCAATTATGCCTGAATTTAAGGCAGAGGGGTAATTTAATTGCTAACAAGAAGATGAGGCACGGCAAATCCGAGCCGCGACCGTCAGACGTAGGTTGGGCCTTGGCCCAACAATTCCACCATGCAAGTATTGTTAAGAAATGAATTAATTTGTTGGGCCAAGGCCCAACCTACGCAGCTTTATCAATTTTATGTGACAACCGTGAAAAATCACCCATGACGATTGCATTTAAATGCACAATCTCTGCGTAAACATCCGAGCCTGTAATTAGTCACTTTAATGCAATTGCAGTGGCCTGCTTAACTGCCTTCATTCATCAATGCAGCCAGTCGCACACCCTCAAGCACCAAATCCGGCACATTCAGATCATATAATCCCTGATTTTCAAACAAAGAGCCAAAGCCACCCGTAGCCAAAACAAGCACCTCCTTATCAGCAAACTGCTCCTTTTTAATGCGCTCAATCAATTCACGCCCGGCACCCAAGGCCCCATAAAACACACCGGACTGGATGCTTTCAATCGTTGATCGGCCAACGATCTGTTTGGTTTTGAGAATTTCAACCGAAGGCAACTTTGCCGTATTCAAAGACAAGGCATCCGCAGACAAACGAATGCCTGCAAGGATAACCCCGCCCAAATAGGATTTTTTGGCGTTAATCACACAAAAAGTCGTCGCGGTACCAAAATCAATGATAATGATATTTTTACCAGGATGATGGTGAGTAGCGGCGATAGAATTGGCAATCCTGTCCGCCCCTACTTCTATTGGATTACGGTATTTTATATTTAAACCGGTCTTGACACCGGCTTGCAGAAAAAAGGGCTCAATGGAAAAATATTTCAAACAGGCTGATCTTAAGGAATAGTCAAACTGAGGGACAACAGAACAAATCGAAATCTGATGAATGGCCTCAGGTGAACAATTGTTTTCCCTCAAGACCGCCTTCAAAAAAATCCCTATTTCATCAGACGTGCTGACCTTGGAGGTATGACGAAATCGCAAATGAATCGTTTCACCGGCATACACGCCACCATAGATATGAGAATTTCCAACATCAAGACAAAGAATCATAACAGCACTCAAAGGCATTAAAATCAGTGATATTATGATTTGTGGTGTTTTTAATCAAGTCTTTTCACATATACCAGGGCAAGATCAACTTGCTTTTGAACAGTAACTAAAAATCTGCTTACGCTATCCATAATCTTTCCCCTGAGGAGGCGCATCACAGCCCTGCGGTTTGGCATGCGAGCCAACGCGCCGCCTGGAAGCATACACCGATAATGCATGCCAGTCCCCTTTTATCAATGCCTCTTTTTTTCTGCGACTCCATCCCTGTATTTGTTTTTCAGAAGCCAACGCTTCTACGCGGGTAGAAAACGCTTGTGAATACATTAATTTTACTGGCAAGCGTGTGCTTGTGTAACAACCGGAGATTGTTTTATTTTGATGCTGTGCAAGTCGATTTTCTAAATTATCGGTATGACCCGTATAATAGCTTTTATCATTACATTGAAGAATATAAACCCAAAACATATATAACTCCGTTGATGAGCGCCCGTGTATATGCTTCGAGACGGCGCGTTGGACTTTGTACCACCTGATTGCTCCGTTTTCGCGCCTCCTCAGCACGAACGGGATGGAGAGAAACTTAAACATTTTTTCTAATCTTGTCAATTAAATCATTATGAGCGAATGCAATTTCTCAGAAGGCAAAGAAGCAGCAATTGTAAAAAAAGATGACATTGTTTGAATAAAAAACCTTTTTACCCCAAACAGGGAAATAAAAAATGACAAGGGTTTACCCCTACCCCGTTCGTGCTGAGGAGGCGCAAAACGGAACAACCAGATAGCAAAAAGCCCCGCGCGCCGTCTCGAAGCATGCACAGACACCGCTTTGAGACAGCGCGCTGACCCCAAGCATTAGATAATCTTTACCCTGCATAGACCAATCAGTTCAAATACGCTTAAGCTGAATAAAAATTTACCCCAAACAGGGAAATAAAAAAATAAGAGTTTACCTCGATCCCGTTCGTGCTGAGGAAGTGCCTAAGCGCACAGGGGCCAAATGAAGAGAAACTGAATAAAAAAGGTTTTTTCACGTCAAACAGGGAGGTAAAAAATAATAAGGTTTATCTCGATCCCGTTCGTGCTGAGGAGGCGCGAAACGGGATGACCAGATAGAAAAAAGCCCTGCGCGCCGTCTCGAAGCATACACACAGGCATCTAAAACGCGTATTTTTGGGAAAATACAGATACATTATTCAATAAAAAATGGCCTTGATAAAGCAGGACTGATGTGTGCTTCGAGATGGCGCGCACTCTGATCTGACCCATTTGGCACTGAGCTTAACCCCGTCTCGAAGGGTTAAATCCGGACTATGATTTAGCTTTATCTTACAAAATGTGCTCGTAGTTATTCTACTGAACACCCGCCCGGTCACTACATGACGGATTTTGTAATGTAAGAAATCCGTACGAACAAACATAATATTTTTGCAGGGACTGGACAGGGTTATAAAACTATCCTGTATGACCCGGCAGGCAATGCCCACCGGGTGATGCCAAAACTTTACTATTAATAGGGTTTAACAACCACCGTGGTTCCCCTGTCAATAAAGCTCTGATTCAACCATTTGGCAGCACTGGGCAAGACACGAATGCAACCGTGACTGGCGTTATAGTTAGGCACATCATACGCCGCATGAATGGAATATCCGCCATGAAAGTGCATGCAATACGGCATTCTCGCACCGCCATTGGTTTCAATAGGGTATTTACTGGATGTGCATTCAGGGCCTTGTTTTTTATATACCCTGTATGTACCGGTCACTGTTCGACAAGGCCTGCCAACGTCCTCACAGAAATCCTTTCCACCGGACGCTTTCCCGGTTTTTACCCTGTTCCCCTGAGCATCATATGCAGCCCACGCAGTCGCTTTGGGATCAAAAACAAATACCTTTTTCCCTGTCGCTTTTCGTGTGGCAGGAAAATAGTTAGCCCCGGCACTGTCAAACATATGTCCCATGGTGTAATGAACATTGCCGTTGTCATCAACAATAGAATGTGAACGATCCATAGAAGCGCAGGATGCCAGAAGTGTAAATATTGGAATCAGTGTAAGTTGTTTTTTCACGTTAATTCTCCCTCTTTTTTTTATATTATCGGAAGAATTTCAAATACATTTAGCTTTTTTATAAATTTTTTTATCTATTTGTACTTTTTAAGATCGCCAAGCTCATTTTTATAGTCATTTTTTAAAGCGTCTGGCAACATAGCCAAGAGGGCCAGAACCAGCTGCCTGTCAGAACATTCAAAGCAACCGCCTCTTGCAGGCATGGCATGTTCACCCTCTGCTGCATGTCGAAACAAATGGTCCACCCCTTTTTTGATTCGCGGCAGCCAATCCGCTTCTTCAAGCATGCGTGGAGCGCCTATGGGAATCAAAGGTTTTGCAGCATGACAGCTCACACAAAAATGCTGCACAATCTGCATGCCCTCATCTTTACTGCCGGAAATGCTGTTTAAAAAATCCTCCGGCTTGTGGCTGTTAGCATAAGCCGAAGTGACCATAAACAAGCAAACCACCAAAACAACATTAAACAGTTGGACTTTGGCCGTTTTTAAAACGGAGCGAAAAAATGCCGTCTTTGCGAGCAACGCGATGCAATCCAGATCGATTTTCAATGGAAACACCGATCTATATTGCGTCGCTGATGCACGCAAAGAAGAATGATTAACCTTTTTTGCAAAAATGGCCAACATGAAAGACCTTAAAATATATTATTAATTCCAATTTGTTCGGGATTAAACCATAAACTTTTCTGATGAGCAAAACAAAGGCACATTAAAATATGAATAAAATCTTCTAAAGTTTTTACAAACGCTGCCGATAAAGAGGATAAATCTGACAGAGAGATATGCAATGTTTGACCAAAATGATATGGCTGTTGAAAACACAGCGGTTGATGCCGTCATAGACAATGACGACAGCCAAATAGAATCCCTGAAATCATATATTCTGGAAACGCCTTTAAATCATGATATAAAAATCAGCTCGCTTAAAGCCGAACTGGCAGAGGGCCGTTATCAAATCAATTGCGAAGGCATTGCCTCCCTGATTATGGCTGAAGCAGAATCAGTCTGAGGTACTTACATCTTATAAATGATGAACTTGAGTGACATTCTGTGCTTGTTTGAATAAGCAGAATAGCTGCCTCTATTCGGCTTCATAACTGTTTTTTCATAGGACATAAGCACACTCAGCAATTATCATCAGAGCTGATTAAATCAAAAAAGTGCGAATCTGCAACATATATAGCGCTAAAATGACTTGTTTTTTCATCCTCATCACCACATAAAACCCCTTTTTCTGCTATATTTTATAATAAATCAATTTTATAACTACCCCAAAAAAATAAATTGTAAAAATATAATTAAATTAAGCAGTATATAGCGCGTATGTATATTTAATGTACTAAAATAATAGTTAAGGAATACTAAATACTATGCGGGGATGTCATGACTACGGAAAAAACCAATGGATTTATTGAGCATATTACCAGATACGCTGAGTCCATCAAAGCGCTGTTTAACACAGAGGATAAAAGTAATACTTCTTTCGCCATTCAAAATACGAGTGTTGAAAGCGGTGATGTATTAACTTTACTCTCCGGCCAAGCATACATTCACTTGCTAAAAGGTTTTCCTACGGTTCTTGATTTAGACAAACCATTAAATATAGATGGCATCAGCCCCATTTTAGCAACCTCCACCCAGGAATCCCTCCTTGAACAAATTGTTGAAGAAGCTCTGGCAAAAGGCATTGATCCTATCCCCTTTCTGGAATCATTAGAAGCCACCGCCGCCGGTGGAGAAGGCGTCGTTTTAGGTGAGGGTGGTGGCATTTTCCTCCTTGACCCGAACTTTTCTCAAGGCAGTGTGACCGCCGGTTATCCTACGGGTCCGATAACCAGCCTTTCTGGTCAAAATGTTAGAGAAGCGACTGTATTTGAGCCTGTGGAAGAAGAAGAGCCAGAGCTTATCGTTCCCCAGTTAATCGGTGCAGAACAATTAAATGTCCATGAGGATGCCTTACCCGCAGGTATCAGTGAAAGAACAGATCATACTGACACCCACTCTGTAGAACTGGCTTCATTATTTACAGCTTCTCCTAATGTTACCGTAAATTTTTCTTTTAACAGTGATTCAGGTAGCTTAAATACCTTGCCTGCTTTAACTTCAAATGGACAAGCAATTTCTTATAGTATTTCTGGAAATACCCTATTAGCAACAATAACATCTCCCACTACCCAATCCGAAACTGAAATATTCAGATTTGAATTAGAACCTGACGGAACATTAACAAAAATTATATCTGGACCGGTTGATCACGATCCAACTGATAATTCAGATCTCCAAACTTTAAACTTCGATCTATCCCAGACACTAGTAGCAAATTTCTCAGACGGCTCATCGCTTGTATTACCAGCGGGAACAGTTTTGTCGGGGATTGAGGATGATGTGCCCACTATTACAGCCGACGGCACTATCCCGGCGCTTATCGTGGATGAAACCACACTCAGCACTAATGACGATGCCGACTTCAGTAACGTTTTCACAGCCCTTTTCGGTGCCGATGGCCCCGCTACCTCAGACAGCATCACCTATGCCCTGGG
>JAGXGR010000113.1 GCA_024636645.1 Legionella sp. | reverse complement strand
TGCCTAGATAGCCCACATCCTGAACAGCAGCGCGCCATCCGACATGAGAAACCAGCAAGGTGAGGGGGTATTGTGCCAACATGCCGCCGGTCATCGCCATGGTCACAATAGCACCCGTCACCAACGCCATACGTTGCGGTGGAAACCATTGTGAGGCCAGTCGCACAGGTCCAAGAAAACAAAACGCACTGCCAATGCCTGTCATAAATCTGCAAAATAAAGCCAGAGAAAATGAATGGGAAAAGGCCAGAATAAAAGTACTTAATATACAAAGAATCATCGCGAAAATAATGGTTTTTTTAATGGCGAAGCGATCCAGCATCATACCGGCTATAAAAAGAAACATCACATTGGATAAATAATAAATACTGGACAGATAAGCCATTTTGTCGGCTTGAATCTGATAATCGCGCATCACCTGTTCGGCAATGGATGCAAACATATTGCCCTGAATAAACTCATAGAAGAAAAACAAGGTCGCAGCAAAACAGACCATCCATGGGAGCAGGGCTGATTTTAATTTTTCAAAATTGTCAAATTCTTCTACGGCTTGCATCTTGACTCCTTAATCCATTCTTTTACAGTGGGTTTCACGACAAAACAAAACAGCGGCCAATGCAGCAATAGCGCTTAAAGGAAAGATCCACATCGCATACTGAAAATCAGCAATACTGTACTTAACAACGGCTTGCCCGGCATGGGACTGCATTAACCAGCCAAACAGCACCTGGCCTACTCCGCCACCGCCCATAATAACTACGGAGGCAATGCCTGTGGCCGATCCGGTATTATCAGCAGGATTGCTCTCTGCAATCATGGGGTAGGAGATGACCTGCGTACTGGAGAATAACCCCAGAGAAAAGAAGATGAAGCCAAGGGCGGCATTAGATAAAGGCACATTCATAAACAAAGGGATAGTGGCGGCCAGCGTCAGCAGACCACCGCCTATCATCAGTGGTTTTCGCCGCCCCTGCACATCAGACAGCCAGCCGACCAAAGGACAGCCGATAATACTGCCTATAAAAATAAGGCTTACAATGTTGGAGGCAGTGACTTCTGATAGATGGTGGACCGTTTGCAGATAACTGGCACCCCATAGCGCGCATAGTACCATAATGGGCAGGTTAAGCAGCGAGGTATAAAATCCGGCCAGCCAGTTTTGCTGATTTTTCAAGGCCCTGGCAAAGCTGGGAACGACCTCTTTGAAGCTGCTGTTTTTTTTGACCGCGGCACCGTCAGGCCTGTCTTGTACAATAAAGTATATCCACAGCAATAATAAGGCGCCCACCTGTGCGTCAATGGCTAGAGCCCGGCGCCAACCGACGATCTCATTGAGATGCGCAAAGGGGGTATGGGCCATCATGCCGCCCAGAAAGGCCATGGTGACCACGGTACCTATCGCCAGTGCCTGACGACGAGGGCCAAACCAGTGCGAGATTAAAACGATACAGGATAAAAAACAGAAGGCGTTGCCAATGCCGGAGAGAAAATGAAAGAAACAGGCCATTGCGAAAGAGGTTGCCATTGCAAATCCGAGGGTACCAAGAACACAAACGGCCATGGCAGTCAGAATAACGTGTCGGGTGGAAAAGCGGTCCAGGATGATACCGGCTGGCAGCAGAAAGAGGATATCGGCCCATAGATAGGTACTCGACATCCAGCTCAGTTGCCTTGCATTAATGGCAAAATCTTCGCGTAGCGATGCATTAATGACATCAAAAATATTGAGTTGAAAAAACTCATAGAAAAAAAACAATCCTGCTGAAAGACAGACCAACCAAGCCATTAACTCACCGCGAGGTAAAGTTAATTCTGTATCCAAAGACGCTGAATCAGACAAGATAACTCCAAGACAAAGGCGCTATAAATTTGCCGGCATTATATCAAATATTAAAGCGAATTGGTATCTTTATTGAACAATTTATTGTTCTTTTTTTTAATTCCTGGTTCAGCCTGTTTAAAATGAAGTCTGCAGGTGGATACATAGGATTCATTACTGCCAATCTGCACTTGCGCTCCTTCCTGGATTGTCTCGCCCTGGCTATTGATACGCAGGTTCATAGTGGCTTTTTTTCCGCAATGGCAAATGGTTTTAATTTCAATCAACTCGTCTGCCCAGGCCAGAAGGTATTGGCTTCCCGGGAACAACTCGCCTTTAAAATCGGTTCGCAAACCATAGG
Organism: Legionella sp.; assembly: GCA_024636645.1. Classification (GTDB taxonomy): domain Bacteria; phylum Pseudomonadota; class Gammaproteobacteria; order Legionellales; family Legionellaceae; genus Legionella_D. The sequence goes on along the minus strand of JAGXGR010000113.1, from coordinate 16,502 downwards.
CCAGTACAGGGATAGACAGTTTATCGGTAATGTCCGTCAACTGACTGACCTGCATACGGCTGAGGAATTGGGCTTCATCTATCAAAATACAGGCATAATGCATGCCTTGTTTGATGTTGTTATCCGTTAAATCAAATAAATTGTCATGGTCAGTAAAGGCAATTCCCTTTTCTGACAAGCCGATACGAGAATAGATCATGCCTGTCTGGTATCTGGTGTCGACAGCTGGCGTAAAAAGCAAGGTTTCCATGCCTCGCTCACGGTAGTTATGGCTCGATTGCAATAAAACAGTGCTTTTACCGGCATTCATTGAGGAATAATAAAAATATAGTTTAGCCATCATTTTTTCTGTATTGGAGGATGGGGGTAATTTACTATTTATTTTTGATTGTTGCCAGAGTTAAGTATATTTTCAGTCACAATGATTGCATTAAAACGCATAATCTCTCCCGCAGAAAATCCGAGCCGCGACCGTCAGGAAGCGGAAAAGTTAAGGCGGCAGGTTATTTTTTTGATTTCTTTGTACCTGGTTGTCGTCCCCGCGCAGGCGGGGATCCATTCTTAGCATGGCATAGCGCTGTCTTTGTGGATGGTTCCCCGCCTATGCACCTGCGCGGGGATGACATTAAATATATGAGCGTTGCACCCGTGTGCAGTCATCTGGTCATTGATTTCCTGGGTTAACATCGCTCCCGTAATACGCTCCGCGCCTTACGGGGCGATGGTCAAGACCCGCATTAAACTATGCAAGGGTACAACGCTCACCCAGGCAAAGAAACAGCCGTTGTTATATAGGATGACTTTGTGTTAAGAGACCACCGGTTTCACTCTCCACAGCACCAGGGGGAGCCGCAGCCGAGATCAAACTGTTTAATGTCTGATGGCTTATTTAATGGATTCGATGCGTCTCCTTTGGCATAGTGTCGTACAGGTTTTTCAAACATCGTCATTTCGGTTTGCTGTTCCAGTTTTTCCAGTCGCTCCAGGCTGAATGCTTCCAGTTGGCCAAGGTCTTTTTCAGAAGCGTGGATGCATGGATGGCATTCTCTGCTGGGATGAGGCAGAAATTCAAACCCCGTTCTTTTGATGAAATTCTTGAATTCCAGAGCGTTTGTTTGCCATAAGGGATGCCACAGCCGTCGACCATCAAAATAATCGTCCTCTTCGATATACTCCTGCAGTTCACTGAAGCGTTTGGAATCAAGGCGTCGTTTGCCAGATACAATCGTGGCTTCGCAAAAAGGATCGATAGCATCGAGCTTATCCAGCAGGGCCATGCCCTTTAGAAAGCCGGCACACCACTGAAATTTTGAGCTGGGAAATTGTCTGCGATCTTTAACCATTTGGCTAAAGCTTGCCAAGGCCTTGATATGATGTACGTTGATCTGGTGCTGTCTGGCATAGGCACTGCAGCTTTCAACACGAGCAGGCCATTCAGATGCAGCCCAGCCTGTGTCGACATATATCACATGAACAGACTCGAGTTGACGTTCTATCAGGTATTGAAGTGCAGCCAGTGAATGGTTGCCATAATTTGCGATAAGGATATAGTGCATAGTTTGGAATGTTGTGGTGCCCAGGGCCGGAGTCGAACCGGCACGGAGTTTTGCTCCGAGGGATTTTAAGTCCCTTGCGTCTACCTGTTTCGCCACCTGGGCATAAATTGGAGGCTGAGGCCGGAATCGAACCGGCGTACACGGCTTTGCAGGCCGCTGCATAACCACTCTGCCACACAGCCCTAATACGGTCTATCTATCTTAATCAAATAAAGATGATCAAGTGTGCATCTAAAAAAAAAGCGACGTTTGGTCGCTTTAATTTGGAGCGGGAAACGAGGCTCGAACTCGCGACCCCAACCTTGGCAAGGTTGTGCTCTACCACTGAGCTATTCCCGCCTGTCTACGGGGTGAGATTCTACCGGATTTCAGGATACTGTCAATAATTTATTTTAAAAAAATGATGATATTTTTGAATTCAGCCGTCTGGCTCCTCATCTTGTAAATAAAAAGATCATTCAGGTGGTTTTTTTATTTACAGGATGAGCGGCCAGGTTAGTTATGTGCTGGTTGATATGTATTTTTTGAAGTCGCGCTTGCGCGTAGAGGACGGCATTTTTTTCATTTACTGCGGTCTCAACCTTTTTTAATTAATTCAGGCCAGGCCACCAGCAGATAAATCATCATGGACCAGATGGTTAAAATGGCAGCGATATAGAGCAGAATAAATCCTGTAACCCCCCACCAGGAAGAGGCTGGATTAAAAGCCAGCAGTAAGACAATGGCAACCATTTGCACACTGGTTTTAATCTTCCCAATGTAACTGACAGTGACACTGGTTCTGCTGCCAATTTCTGCCATCCATTCGCGCAACGCAGAAATAACAATTTCTCGACCGACAATGATGATGGCGGGCAGGGTGATGTAATCCAGGTCTTTGACGCCGACGAGCAACAATAAACTGGTTGCCACCAACAGTTTATCTGCTACAGGATCAAGAAAAGCGCCAAAAATGGAAAATTGTTTGAGACGGCGTGCAAGGTAGCCATCCAGCCAATCGGTGAAGCTGGCTATAGCAAAAATAATAGCTGTCGTTGCATGCGCCCAGGAAAAGGGCAGATAAAACACAATGACAAAAATTGGAATGAGTAAAATCCGCATTACCGTCAACAGGTTCGGTAAACTGGTTATATTATTCAAAACAAATTCTCCCTGATTTAAAGCTAACTTTAACTGTCACTCACCCAAAACGGTATGTTTTTAATTATTAATCAGCTATTGATGATGTTGAATCCGTGTTTTGATTCAGGTAGGCGGCCAATTTTTTAAAATCATCAAACACCTGTTTGGCGCCGGCATGAAGCAAAGCCGCTTTTTGCTGATGATAGAAATCAACGCCTATAGCATCAACACCTGCTGCCTTGGCCATTTCCACATCCATTTCTGTATCTCCAATCATTAAAGTCGCCCGGGCATCAACCTGGGCCTCTTCCATGATTTCCTCAAGCATTTGAGGGCAGGGTTTTGCAGGGACCTGGCCTGCACAGCGGATCACAGAGAAAAAGTCATCCAGTTGAGAGGCATGCAAAGCCCGTTGAAGCGATTGCTGGCCTTTATTTGAGGCAATGGCAAGCGCTATGCCAGCTTGCTGCAATTGATCTAAAAACGTTCTGGCTCCAGGAATTAGATAGACCTCTGAACTTTTGCATATCATGGCTTTCTGCACGGCATTAAGCAACTGTTCATGCTGCCTGTCACTTAGACTCGGAAAAAGCTTTTCGGTGGCGCGTACCAGTCCCAGATTGACATACTGGCGTGCCAGGTCATGATTGATTTCACCAAAGCCCAATGCTTTTGCTTCATTTGAAACGGTATGAATAATCTGTCCCAGCGTATCAGCAAGCGTGCCTTCCCAGTCAAAAACGACCAGTCCGTATGGCTTAACCATTTTTATTCAAGCTCCTTTTGCAATTGAGTAAGGGTTTTTTGAAATTTTTCATCAACATCAGCCGTGTATTTATGATCAATGCCGCCCAGATTAAATTGAATTTCTCTGGCATGCAAATAAAGTCTGCGATGTTTTTTAGTTATACCCTCAAATTCATCGATTTTAAACCCATATTTACTATCGCCAACAATCACATGACCAATATGGGCGCTGTGAACGCGAATTTGATGGGTTCGTCCTGTTTTGGGCCGGGCTTCAACCAGGCAACTGTGTTCAAAATTCTCCAACAGCCTGAATTGGGTTTCTGACATTTTTCCTTGATCACTGGCACTCACAAAGCGCTCACCTGACGACAGTACGTTTTTCTCCAGAGGCACATCCACTGTCATTCTTGTGTGACCTTTCCAGGGATGCATGACTAAAGCCCAATACGTTTTTTGCACCTGCCGCGATTCAAGCAAGGCCTGAATCGCCCTTAGCGCGCTGCGTTTTTTAGCAAGGACTAAACAGCCTGACGTGTCTTTATCAAGTCTGTGCGCCAGTTCGAGATAATGGAGATCGTCTCTTATGACCCTCAGTGCTTCTATAATGCCAAGGCTTAATCCACTGCCGCCGTGGACTGCAATGCCTGCGGGTTTATTAATAACCAGAAATTGATTGTCTTCATGAATAATGCTTTCAGCCAATTGTTTTTTAAGAGAAGACCCTACAAATACATTTTTGCTCTCAGAGACTCTTACAGGAGGAATACGAATGATATCGCCTGTGACAAGCCTGCTGTTAATTTTCGCCCGTTTTTTATTGATGCGTACTTCTCCACCGCGGATAATGCGATAAATATGGCTTTTAGGAACACCTTTTAGAATACGTATCAGATAATTATCCAAACGCTGACCTTCTTCCTCGGCCTTGATTTCCTGATAAGTAACCTCATTCATTATAATAAACCTGTTTGCTGTTTGTGAATTATTTGCTATCATTAAGTATCGCGTGGAAAATAATGCGCGACCGAATTATAACGCATAAATATAATTACGACATTCCATACCACCATTTTTTGACAAATTGCTGAAAAAAAGTGGGGCATGAAAAGTTGAATATTTTAATTTAATGACAATAAAATGCGCTTCCACTTAAGAAAATGATACAAGGAAGCAACCCAGTACTAGAGCCAAATTGAATAAGAACTCGTCAGATACCCACGCATGCCAGACATGCCTTATATCGATAACGAATGCATTCGGGGCTTTTGCTCACCTTGTAAAAAAAGTATTTAAATCACGTCTAAATACATTTTGTTATTTATATATCATTCAGTATGCGCCTTTACATAAAAAGGTAACATGCCTGCGGTCTGACCATAAGGAACTGGGTCATGCGTAAAGATTTTACTTTTCACCACTTCAATTCGGGTGTTGGAAGGTTTCATGAGTATCCCTTGGGATTAATCATGCCTTTACTATCACAACTTAAGTGGATAGCGCCCATACATTATGGGGTTATCGATGGAAAAAATGCTTATCAATGCCGTACAAACAGAAGAAGTGCGCGTTGCTTTAATTAAAAACAATCAGTTGTTTGATCTGGATATTGAATGTCCAAGTGAAGTGAAGAAAAAAGGCAATATATACAAGGCTGTCGTCACCCGACGTGAACCCAGTCTTGATGCTATTTTTGTTGAGTATGGTTCTAAGCGGCAAGGCTTTTTACCCGTAAAAGAAATTGCTCCTGAGTACATGAGCAAGCATCCGGATGATTTTGGCGATCAAAAACCGCCGGTTACCGCCTTGATTCGTGAAGGGCAAGAGCTTTTAGTTCAGGTTGACAAGGAAGAGCGAGGCAATAAAGGCGCTGCGTTGACAACCTTTATTACTTTGGCTGGTTGTTATCTTGTTCTCATGCCAAACAATCCCCGTTCCGGCGGTATTTCTCGGCGAATAGAAGGGGATGAGCGCGATGAACTTCGAGAAACTCTCAATTCTCTGACGCTGCCTGATGAAATGGGTTTGATTATCCGTACAGCCGGGGTGGGTAAAAGCCAGGAAGAACTGCAAGATGATTTGGACATGCTGCTTAACCAGTGGAATTCTATCAAGCAAGCCTATGAAAAAGAACTTCCCCCTTGCCTTATTCATCAGGAAGGCGATGTCATCATCCGCTCTATTCGCGACAATTTGCGAAAATCCATTTCAGAAATCATTATTGATGATCAAGTCTCCTATATCAAAGCCAAACAATATATTGAACGTGTAAAGCCCGATTTTTTACCGCATTTGAAGCTTTATAACAGCACGGTTCCTCTGTTTAATTTTTATCAGATTGAAAGCCAGATAGAAACAGCCTTTCAGCGTGAGGTGTTATTACCCTCTGGCGGATCGCTTGTTATCGATAGAACAGAAGCCCTGGTATCCATTGATATTAACTCAGCAAAGGCTACCAGTGGTGCGGATATTGAAACGACAGCGCTTAATACCAACCTGGAAGCCGCCGAAGAGATTGCTCGTCAATTGAGACTGCGGGATCTGGGTGGTTTGGTAGTGATTGATTTCATAGACATGAGTTCCAGCAAAAACCAACGTGACGTTGAAAATCGCCTGAAAGAAGCCTTGCAAGCTGACAGGGCTCGAATTCAAATCGGGCGTATTTCCAGGTTTGGCTTACTGGAAATGTCTCGTCAACGGCTTAGACTGTCATTGGGTGAAAGTGCTCAGGACGTCTGTCCCCGCTGTGAAGGACGAGGCACTGTACGTAATATTCAGTCTCATGGCTTGTCTATCGTTCGATTAATTGAAGAAGAAGCGCTCAAAGAGAAAACCGCTGAGATTCATGTCCAGCTTCCTGTTGAGATGGCTACCTTCATTATGAATGAAAAGCGAAGCTTTATTTTAAACATTGAAAAACGCCATGGCGTAACAGTCATCGTTGTCGCTAATCCCCATATGCAATCACCCCATTATTTAATCACACGCCTGAAGGAAGATAATGTGGGCAAATCCAAAAAGCCCAGTTATAAATTGATTCAAGAACCAGAAGTAAATGTGGTATCTGCAAAAGAAATAACCAAGATCGATGAGCCCGCTGTTAAGCATTTTGCCAAGCAGAGCAACAAACAACAGCAAGCAGGTTTTATTAAGCGTTTATGGACCAGCCTTTTTGGTGGTGAAGATCTGCCTGTTTCAGAGAAAAGCGAAGAAGAAAAAAAAGCCAGCCCATCACCTCAGCAGACCAGACGCAGCCAGCCTTCTCAGGGTCAGCAGCGAGCACCTGCGGATAAGCGCCCGCAAAATCAGGCAAATCGCAGAAGACGACCCGGTGGCCAGCAGCGTCCAACAGGATCCACTAATCCAAGACGTAAGCCAAGTGGTCAGGGTCAACAAGTGCAACAGGGTCAACAAGTGCAGCAGGGTCAACAAGTGCAGCAGGGTCAACCAGCGCAGCAAGGCCCACAAGGTCCACAGGCGCAACCGGAACAGCAAGGCCAGAGACAGCAGAGAAGTCGACAACCAGGCTCTGGAAAAGCTGAATCTGCCAGAAAGAGACATGTGCCACCTAAGGACACCAGCACCAAGGATACGGTTGCCAAAGATACGGTTGCCAAGGATACAGTTAGCAAAGATACTGTTGATAAGTAATTAGATGTGCTGCCGGGGATCTTCTGGGCATTCGGGAGATCCTGGCTTACCGCATTTAAATGTTATTGCCCACCCTGCGTTAATGCATCATTTTATTCAAACATCTTCCAGTCCAGGTGCAGGTAAAAATTGTTTATTGAACAACTGCTCGAATTCTGTAGAGGATACTGCAGGTGAGAAATAAAAACCCTGGCCATAATCGCAATCCAATTGTTGCAACTGATTTAAAATCTCTTGATCTTTAACCCCAATAGCCACAATCTTAAGGTCTAATATTTTAGCCACTTTAATCATCGCTTTGATCAATTTTAATTTTTTATCATCCATCATCATGTTCATTATAAATGCTTTATCTATTTTCAGATGATTAATTGGGAAATTGGCCAAATATATAAAAGAGGAGTAGCCACTGCAAAAATCTTCAATGTAGATGTCAATGCCCATGGAAGCTAATTGACTCAAAATTTCATACGTTTTTATTTGATCATTTAAACAAGCTCTTTCTGTAAGTTCTATACCAAAATACTTGCTCGATAAATGATATTTATCAAGCAGCGTTTTAATGGTATCAGGCAGCGAGGGATCGCCAATATCGGTTGCTGATAAATTAACGTTTAATTTTAATTTGTGCCCTTTTTCATGCCAATCAGCCAGTTGTTTTATGGTTTTTTCCAGCATGTAAGCCGTCCAGAGTTTATTTAAACTGGTGCCTTCAATTAAAGGGATAATTTTTTCAGCAGTAATTAAGCCTAAGGATTCGCTGTTAAAGCGAAGTAATGACTCGCCTCCGGTGATGACTCCCTGTTTCAAATCAATGATGGGCTGATAATATATTTCCAGTTTATCTTCTTCCAGAGCCGCCTTTAATTCATCCAGCATGATAGGACCCCGACCGAGCTCCTCTTTCATTTCAGGGCTGTATATAGCATGGGTTCTATGTTGAATTTGCGCATTGTATACCGCAATATCGGCATAGTTGAGCAGTTCTTCTGCCTGCGTACCATGTACTGGATAAACCGCAGCACCTGCAGTCGTTGCGATTTGAATACTCAATCCATCTATCATGAATTCACATGAAGTGGCTTCTCTGATATAGGACAGTGTTTCTATGAGGCTGATTTGATTTTTCAGGCTGGGTAACAAAATACCGAATTCATCATTTTGTAATCGGGCGACGATGTTCATGCCTTTATAAGCATCCAACATAAACGCATCAAGCAGAATGCTTTTCAGTTTTTCAGAAAATTGCTTTAATATATTATTACCATTAAAGACGCCCAGATTATAATTTATCTGTTTGAAGTTATTAATATTCAGAATAATAACGGCCAGTTGATTATCTGCCGCACTTTGAGAAATAGCCTGGTCAATCTTTTCAGTCAATAAACGACGATTCGGTAAATGGGTTAATTTGTCATAATTGCTTTCATATTGAAGTTTCAGTTTCAAATCGCTGTTTCTGGTTTGAAATTCTTTTTCCTTATCCTCAAGGATGGATTCGGCCTTGGAGGCTAAACCATAGCAGAAAGCCTGTCCCCAATAAGCAAACATAAAAGGTGTTAAATCCAAAGCCCAGATGGCAGGGTTTGTTGTCTGTGCCAGATAAATACCTCGTACGGACAAGGTTCCTGTGAGTTGGTAAGAAACAATAAGCGTTGCAATAACGATGGAGCAGAGAGAAATGAGAAGCCCGATAATGGCATATTGGTTAACATGCGTTTTTAAAATGGTTGAACTGAGCTCTACGTCGTTTTTAATTTGCATACCTTATCCTAATCGTCAGCCGAGCGATGAAACGAGTTAATGTCATTGACTAAAGTATAGACCTCCTCGTCAGAAACTTTATCAAAATGTTCATACCACTCACCGATATGATTGACATTGTCTGGTTTATAAATACACACAAGATCATCAACCAGCGGTCTGACCTTTAAATAAGCGGAGGTATTGATTGCAGGAACTGCCAGAATAATTTTTGAAGCCCTTTGCCAGCGCAAGGCTTTAACGGCGGCTCTGACCGTGGCTCCTGTAGATATACCATCATCCACCAAAATTATCTTTTTATTTCTGATTTGCTGAGGCGGTCGAAGTCCTCGATAGGCTTTTTGGCGGCGTTCCAGTACTTTTTTTTCCTTTTCAATGATCTGATCAATTTCATCTTGTGCGATATAATATTGATTTAAAATATTTTCATTAAAAACGCGGGTATTTCCTGTTGCAATGGCCCCGAAGGTCACCGCTTCAGAGTCAGGCAGACTTAATTTTCTGACAACGAATATATCCATAGGCAGGTTGAGTTTCTTCGCAAGCGAATAGGCTACAGGAACGCCACCACGAGGCAAGGCCAAAACCAGTGTATCCTGTTGATTGGCAGAACTTTGACATTCTTCTGCAAGCATCTGTCCTGCTTCAAATCTGTCAAAAAACCGTTTCATACTGTCTCCTCATAGAGATTCAGTTAATCAGTGGAGGGTTTGTTGATTTGGTTTAAGTAGTTTTCTAACTGCTCGATTTGTTTTATCAACTCCAGAGCCAATCCAGCCCCTGCAATATTAACTCCCAGATCTCTGTTCAATCGCAAGACAGTTCTTATGCGTCTTATGGCTTCACTATCAAACTGCCACTGATCATCTTCATCTTTTTTTGCAGTGATAATCCCTTCATCGATAATTTCAGTAATGGTCTGGGTGTCAACACCAAAGGAACCAGTGATTTCTGTCATTGACAAATAAAACCATTGCTCGCAATCTGCAGCCCCTTTTCTTTTATCGTTCATGACGGACTCCCATTTTCTCTCTAGGATTAAAGTCAGTGATTTTAGCGAGTTGTTCGTAAAGCCTTTCGGCCTCTTTATTTTCTTTGACCGGAATGACAATGTTTAGTGTCACGTACTGATCACCAGGAGGATTACCGGGTAAACCGCGATCTTTAAGACGCATTTTCTTACCGGTTTGTGACAGTTTTGGAATCTTTAAATTGACTTCACCGGCCAGGGTAGGCACTTTGACTGTTGTCCCTAGAGCTGCTTCCCATGGTGAAATGGGTAATTCCAGATAAATATCTTTATTGTTCAATTTAAACAGTGGGTGGGGGCTTATATTGATTTCGATATACAAGTCGCCAGACTGTTGGCCTGCGCCCTGGCCACCCTGACCCTTAAGTCGAATTTGTTTTTTATCGGTTATGCCTTTGGGAATTTTGACTTTAATCGCACGAGTGACATAGGTCATACGCCCGCTTTGATCAACGCTTGGAACTTGTAATTGCAATGTTTTTTCAGCGCCATGGTAGCTGTCTTCAAGACTGATGGTCATTTTTGCATGAACGTCTTGTCCTTGATCAAAATAACTTTCATATTGCGGTTGGCGTGAACGCTGTCTGAAAATACTACTGATAAAATCCTCAAAATCGGTTGCGGTTTCCTGATCAAAATGCTGACGGTAACGCTGTTGCTGCGGTCCTGCACCTGCACTGGCAGCTTGCTCCTGTTCACGCCAGTATTGACCGTATTTATCATATTTTGCACGTTTTTCGGGATCTTTCAAGACCTCATAGGCTTCACCAAGCTCTTTAAACTTGGCCTCGGCTTCAGGTTCTTTACTGACATCAGGATGGTATTTGCGAGCCAGTTTACGGTAAGCACGTTTTATTTCCTCCTGACTTGCCGAAGATTCCAGACCCATGATTTTATAATAATCTTTGTATTCCATTATTTATATACCTGATATTCGGGATACCACAGGGTCTCGTTTATTTTTTTCTCGATATCCAATGTATCCATGGCATCAATGTGGCCTTCTTTGATGCCTTGTTGAATTACCGCTTTGGCAATATGCCGACTGACTTCACGTATACTATCCAAGGCCGGGAGCAGGCGCCCTGTACCGGTTTCCATTGCCGGTGCCAATTCGCTAAGGGCTAAGGCGGCTGCCATCATCATTGTATCGGTGACTCTTTTTGCTTGAGAGGCGACCACAGCCAATCCTACACCGGGAAAAATATAGGAATTATTGCACTGGGCAATGTCTATTAATCGCTCGTTTATTTTAACGGGTTCAAAGGGACTGCCGGTAGCCACCAATGCCTGGCCTTCTGTCCATTTCAGTATATCTTCCGGCTTGGCTTCAGCTCTTGAGGTGGGGTTGGACAGAGGCAGAACAATAGGGAGCTTGCAGTAACTTGCCATGTCTTGAATGAGAGATTTATCAAACTGATCAGGCTGGCCACTAACGCCTAATAATATGCTTGGCTTTGCGTTTTTAATCACCTCTTGTAAACTGATATTATCAGGATTTTCCACATCCCAGTCTTTTAATTTTGCCAAGGGCTGGATAAAGCCTTGTTGAAAAGGCAGCAGATCTTTAATCCCATCGTGTAAAAGACCCACACGATCGACCATGTAAAATTGTGAACGGGCCTGTGCTTCAGATAAACCCTGATGCATCATCACCTGAACCAGTTGCTCGCTAATCCCGCAACCAGCTGAGCCCGCTCCTAAAACAGCGATGCGCTGTTCTCTCATAGGTTGCCCTGACACCTTGGTTGCAGCGATAATGGCCGCCACAGAGACAGCTGCTGTGCCTTGAATATCATCGTTGAAACTGCACAGTTGGTCCTGGTAACGTTTTAAAATAGGATAGGCATGCAGTTGGGCAAAGTCTTCAAATTGCAGCAGCGTCTTGGGGAAATGGCGTTTGACTGCGTTTACAAATTCATCAATGAATGCATCATACTCTTTACCGGTAACACGCTCATGCCGCCAACCGAGGTATTCAGGATCATCCAGTCTTTCCTGATTGTTGGTACCGACATCAAGAAGCACAGGCAGAGTGTATTCGGGTGCAATGCCCCCGCAAGCGGTGTATAAAGAAAGTTTTCCAATAGGAATGCCCATCCCGCCAGCACCTTGATCGCCTAAACCAAGAATGCGCTCGCCATCGGTCACCACAATGACCCTGATGTCTCTGGTAGCCGCAACGCTAGATAAAATATGATCCAGTTTTTCGCGTTCAGGATAACTTAAAAAGAGACCTCTGGGGTGGCGATAAATATGATGAAACTTTTCACAAGCCTCACCGACGACGGGTGTATAAATCACTGGCATCATTTCATCCAGATGCTCAAGGATAAGACGATAGAACAAGGTTTCGTTATCATCCTGAAGCGCACGAAGATAAATATGTTTTTCCAAACGATCGGGTTTTATTGAATAGGCTTCATAACAGCGAACGACTTGTTCCTCAATGGTTTCAACATGCGGCGGCAAAAAGCCGTTTAACGCATACTTGTCACGTTCCTCTGAATTGAAAGCAGTACCTTTATTCAATAGCGGATCACGAATCAGTGTCTGTCCCTTTTCATGTACAGTCCTGGCCATAGATAAGTTCCTTTTTATGCCTGATGCTTTAAATTAGTTTAGCACAGTAGAAATCGTTTGCATCAGATTTTGGGGGGGGGAGATGATAGTGGGAGTGGGTGCGAGGCGCATTACGGGATCAAGATGTTAATCGAGGAAATCAATGCATTGATGGCCATCATATTCCCGATTACGGCTTCGCCTCCATCCAAGCTACGACTGACTCGTAGCCCGTAAGGAGTGAAGCGTATTACGGGATCACGATGGAGCAATGACTGATGTTGCCAGCCTATTAATCATCTGAGGACTAATGATGCATGTTGATAAAATAATCCTCATAAACGGCCTTTATTTTCTGCTGATCCCCGGTAACAGACAGGCATTGACAAGCGGCTTCTTGCAGCGCTTTAGCATGGGATGCCAAACTGATTTTATGTTTTGGATTTTCTATATTATTGCTCATATTAATTAACATATGCATCATATGCAGGCTGGCATTATAGTCAAAGGCCACATAGCAGAGGATACTGTCATAGACTTTTTCGCAGAAAGTCTCAAAAGAAACAGGGTGTGCGATTAAACGTAATGTCTCTTCGTTATCATATCGATAGGCAGAAGGAATGCTTGTAAAGGATAATTTTTCCATATTGGATTGTATCCAGTCTAAGCAGACAATGGCAGTATACGGTTCATTGACCCCTGGAGACAATGCGCGTGCAATGATTTCAATCAACTGATTCATTAAAAACATCATATCCTGTTCTTGATTTCTATCATGACCATAGGCAAAGGCCTTTCTGCAAGCATCAGCAAAATTTTCAGGAATTTTTTCAGCTGAATAAACCGACATTAACACCGTGTCTGACGTGATAAAATCCCCAGGCCTGGCCTCAAGTTGAATAATGACATCATGTTTTTGTGCCATTTTGATTAATTTATTACCATCAAGTATACGGATATATCCATAGGAAGACGCGACAATTTCAGTGCGATAGGCTTCCAGTTCCTTAGAAATTTTCACCGCTTTATCAGGATATTCCCGGCCTATTTGAGAGGGAAATAATTTATCTATTTTTTTGTATAACTCTTCTCCAACATCGCCAATGACTTTTGAATTGAGGATGCTCTCAGGAATATGATGAATAAAATAAATCAAGACCATAATACTGCAAAGGGCCAGTAAAACCGCAACTAGCAGCGATAACTGAGGAACAAACCCTATTCTTCCCTCCATGCCGAGAAATTTTGGGTTATACACTGATCTAAGAATTAATATGCAATAGGTAAACGTTGCAATAAATGTACCTAAGGTGAATTGATTATTGCGATCACGCATAAAATTTGAAATTAAACGCGGGCCAATTTGACTGGCTGCGAAAGCTACGGCAACGATAGTCATCGAGAACGTGACACCCGCTACAGTAATCATTGATGTGGCGATGGTGGACAATAATGTCCTTGCGCCTTCGGGGTTATCGGCTTGAAACCATTTAAGTTGTTCAATCCACAGCGGATCAAGCATATGGTCAATGCGAATGGTTAAAATTGAAAGTAATATAGCAGTAATGACCATCATTGAGGGAATGTACCAATAACTGGCACGCATTTTCGAGTAAAAATTTAATGCAGCTGATTTCATTAAACATCCTTGTTTTTTTAATTATCTAACTTGGTGCCATAAATTCTATCGCCGGCATCACCTAAACCAGGGAGAATATACGACTTCTCATTGAGTTTCTCATCGATGGCTGCCGTATAGATAGTAACATCCGAATGGGCTTCCTGAAAATATTCTATGCCCTCAGGCGCTGCGAGTAAACAGAGGAATTTAATGGATCTGGGTTTGACTTCCTTGATTCGATTGATTGCAGCCACGGCCGTATGGCCGGTGGCTAACATGGGATCAACGACAATAATGTCTCGGTCGCTGATATGTTCCGGAAGCTTGAAATAATATTCAACCACCATATGGCTTTTCGAATCCCTGTATAAGCCGATATGCCCAACACGAGCCGAAGGCATGAGTTCCAGCATGCCTGGAAGTAAGCCATTGCCTGCCCGAAGGATGGACACAAAAACCGGTTTATTGCCCTTTAATACCGGCGCAGACATCTTGGCCAAAGGGGTATCAATATCCTCATACTCTATTTCAAGATCGCGAGTGACCTCATAAGCCAGCAAGATGCTGATTTCATGTAATAAAGTACGAAATTTGCTGGAGCTGGTATCTTTTTTTCGCATGATGGTCAGCTTGTGTTTTATCAGAGGATGGCTGATTTCAATAACATTGTCTTTCATAAAATAGTCCTTTTTAAAAAACGGTGCCGTCACTGATAATTTCTATAGGGGGCATGCCTGTGTCGCGTTTTTCTCTGGCAATTTTACGCCCCGCTTCCCAGGTACCGCCTTGTAAAATTTTAGCCAAAGGCAGTTCTTTTTCATCTTTTTGAAGCCGTTGGCGAATGTTTTCAGCCAGCTCATCGAGTAAGGCCACCGTCAATGCCCGCCATTCAACAATGGCTTCTGATTCCGGTTGCTGTGGTTCTGTCAGCAGTTCTTCTTCACGGAGTTCCAATACACCGGTATCAATAAACAAACCGCCATTGCGGTATTCAGGCAGGCCTGTTAATTTATCAATATGATTGACTGTAATACCGCTCCATTCTATAGGTTCAATCAAGGAATAGGTCAGCCATTGGGATAATTTATGGAAAGGAATATACTCTGAACCCGGTTGTTTATCCTTTAATGCGGAATGAATCCATACATCGCCAAGTGCTGTTCCTTGATAGTCCAGACGCTCGGGCCAGATGGCATTAAAGGCTTGAAGTACAGCGTGAAAAATGCGCTCGGCATTGATGCTTCTATCAGCGCTTTGAGAAAGGATATAGCTGTAAAAATTGCCCATTCGGGCTTCTTCGCCAAAAAATTGCGCTTGATGGTTGAGTGTTGCACCTAAACGGTTTAACAAGTCCAGCCGTCCTTTCAGGCCTGCCAGAGGATTGTCGGCTGTGACCTGGAATCCAACTTGTAATTCTTTTAATGTAAATAAAAGAAGCCTTTCTGCATCGACACGGAAGGGCTGTTTGGGATCGTTACTGAATGCACCGCGAAGGTAAAGATCAAGACTGGCAATGGCCAGGCCTTCGGAGCGGCTGTAAGCGTGATTTTTTTCATGATAAGACCAGTTGTTTCCAGCGCCGGCATCAAGCAACACACTGATAATAACTAACTCGTACATGCGTTTGCCTAGTTCCTCAGCGGAAATACTGGCAAATTTTGAGCGTAAACTATGAATGCGATCAATTCCACCTGCCTCAAAATGACGCCAGCGGGAATGGTAGGGAATGTCAAGATTCGGGTAATTGTTAATAATAACATCCTCGACATAGTTTGCAGCGTCTGGTAAGCGCTCTTCATGTACTTTAAAATGTTTCAATTTATCCTGACGGCCCAGTTCAAGAATGCATTTTGACTTTTCTCGAATGGTGTCCAGTGATTGCAATTGTTGAATCACTTTATTCGATGAATTATTCATTCAGACCTCGTCCTTTGGGTTTGGCCAGTTCATTGATATCAATGATGCGATCCGGTGAATAGTAACCGGCAGCACGCTTTGCATCCATTTCGACATGCGCATCCTGGGGCACCAGTTCGTCCGGTATTTTGATTCGGTTAATGATTTCAACCCCTGACTTGATAATGGCGTCATATTTCATATTTGACATGGACACAAAGCGATGAATTTTGGTGATACCCAGCCAATGAAGAACATCAGACATCAATTCCTGAAAACGCATATCCTGAACACCAGCAACACATTCGGTGCGTTCAAAATATTTATCAGCCGTATCACCGCCGCGCTGCCTTTTTCTGGCATTATAAACAAGAAATTTAGTGACCTCACCCAATGCCCTTCCTTCCTTACGATTATAAATAATCAAACCAGCACCGCCTCTTTGTGCAGACTCTACACAAAGTTCTACACCGTGTGCCAGATAAGGCCTGCAGGTACAAATATCTGAACCAAAGACATCAGAGCCATTGCACTCGTCATGAATGCGGCAGGA
>JAGXGR010000112.1 GCA_024636645.1 Legionella sp. | reverse complement strand
TTGACCGGTTGATCCGAGCCGCGCCCGTCAGGAAGCGGAACAGTTGAAGTAGCGGAAAAATTAAGAAGCCAGTTTTATTTTTTCGATTTGTCTCATTAAAATTCTTGAGCAAGGATTACCATGTCGTATTTTATAACAAAAACCGAACACATAATGGAGAATTTTAACTGTTCCGCTTTTCAACTGTTCCGCTTCCTGACGGGCGCGGCTCGGATCAACCGGTCAAAACTAAATGGAAATGGTACTAGTCTTTGCACAAGTGTTTCCAAAGATTAGGTATATTGCCGTAGAGGCTAAATTTTATGGTAAAATGTTTCTTTTCAAAACACAAAAAGATTAAAACCAATGCGAGTATTAGGGATTGAGTCATCCTGTGATGAAACCGGTGTAGCCATATATGATGATCAAAAAGGTTTGTTAGCGCATGCCTTGCACTCACAAATCGAAACACATCAGCGCCATGGTGGCGTGGTGCCTGAATTGGCCTCGCGTGATCATGTCAATTATCTGATTCCTTTGGTGAACGAAGCCTTGAAACAGGCCGGCTTGACTAAAAAAGAGTTGCAAGGCATTGCCTATACCGCAGGGCCTGGTTTGATCGGTGCTTTGTTGGTCGGCGCCTGCTTTGCTAAATCCTTTGCTTATGCGCTTGATATTCCGGCTCTCGCCATACACCATCTTGAGGCGCATTTGATGGCCGCAAAACTGGACAGCCCGGATTTACCGTTTCCGTTTATAGCCTTGTTAGTATCAGGCGGCCATAGTCAATTAATTCAAGTGAACGCTCTGGGGGATTATCAACTCCTAGGTGATACGCTGGATGATGCAGCAGGCGAGGCTTTTGATAAAACAGCTAAACTCATGGGCATTGACTATCCTGGCGGTGCAAAACTTGCCGCCCTGGCCGATCGCTGCCATTCTACGCCCTATAAATTTCCCAGACCGATGACTGATCGTCCCGGACTGGATTTCAGTTTCAGCGGCTTAAAAACGCATGCCTTAACCACTTGGCAACAAAGCAATCAAGACGATAAAGCCAGAGAGGATATCGCCAAAGCGTTCCAGCAGGCAGTCGTAGAGACTTTATTGATCAAGTGTAAACGCGCGGTAAAACAGACCGGCTGTCAGCGTCTAGTCGTTGCAGGCGGTGTCGGCGCTAATCTGGCTTTGCGCAAAGCCTTGAGTGACTGGATGACAGCCGAGGGTGGCAGTGTCTTTTATCCTCGCCTGGAATATTGTACCGACAATGGCGCTATGGTGGCATACGCAGGCTGTTTACGGATGCTCCGCGGTGAAAAGGATGGCACTTATGCTGTTGAGGTCAAAGCCCGTTGGCCATTGGCTGACTAACACATGAAAGTTATGTTTTTTAATCATCTCGGCATCAAACCGCGCATTACCTACAGCGGCTTTCTGGCTTTTATTTTTTGGTTTTAACGTTTTTTGACAGCGGTTTTTTTTCTTTCACTGATAATTCTTTTTTGGCCTTTGGTTTTATCAAGGCCTTTTCTTTTTTAACCGGCTTGGCAGTAGATTTTTTTGCGGGCGTTGTTGTTGATTTTGAGCTGGGCTTTTTAGTTGATTTTGGACCGGGTTTTTTTTTGCTTTTTTCTTCGGGTTTCGTACTTAAAGCGGGTTCTGTCACTTCCGTTTCTACTGGTCTTTTGAAAACGAAGTGAGGCTCTGTTCCATCAATTAATCGGGTAATGTTTTTTCGATGCTGATATATAATGAACATCATTATAAAGAACAAGGGTGGAAAGGTTGATATATCATGGATCATCCATAATGAGTAGAGGGGTGCCATGAACATGGAAACCATGGAAGCCAAAGAGGAGTAGCGGGTGAAATTGGCGACAAGAAGCCAGGTGGCAATCACTGCCACACCTAAAAGAAAATACAGTCCTAATAATGCACCGATAGCCGTAGCGACACCCTTACCGCCTTTGAATTGAAAAAAAACAGGGTACATATGTCCAATAACGGCAGCCAGACAGGTAAAAGCGATAGCGGCATTAGATACCCCCAACGCTTTGGCCAATAGCACCGGCAAAAGTCCTTTTAATACATCACAAAGCATAACAAAAGCGGCATATTTTTTCCCTGCGAGCCTTAATACATTGGTAGCACCGGGATTTTTAGAACCTTCGGTTCGAGGATCGGGTAATGAAAAAGCGCGACAGACAAGAATGGCAGAACTGATAGAGCCTGCGAGATAAGCAATAGTGATGATGAATACTGTTAACACGGCTGTCATAAAATACTCCGATAGTGTCGATTTTTGAAAGCAATGAAACTATTATCAGTCAAAGACGCGGCGTTGTGAAGCTAATCTGTTAAAAATAGTGTTTGTAAATCATTGGTATAGCGTCTGCCAAATGGGGTGATTTGCCAGGAATCAGAGCCTAAACTGATAAGCCCTTTATTTGCCGCCTGTTGTAATTTTGGCAGTAAAATATTGAAATCCAGCCGGGTGCGTTGTTGAAAAAGCGAATGGGCTATGGGTTGTTCAAGTCGGGTCGTATTGAGCATGAATTCAAAGAGAAGACTGGCTTCATCGACCGGTTCAACAGCCGCCTGGTAATGTTTTTGTGAGTTGAGATAATCTTTGGGTTGACGGTGTTTTCGGGTTCTGAAGATACCATCAGCGCTGGTGATTTTCCCATGCGCGCCTGCACCAATGCCTAAATAATCACCAAACAACCAGTAGTTCAAATTATGCGCTGAGTAGCGTTCGTTGCGGGCAAAGGCAGAAATTTCATACCTGTGGAAATTTGCTGAGGCTAATAATTCCAATCCTTTTTCTTCCAATACAAAGGCATCGTCTTCTGTTGGAAGAACCGGTTTTTGTTTATAAAAAACCGTATTGGGCTCAATGGTTAATTGATACCAGGAGACGTGGTCCGGTTGATGCGACAGGGCGGTTTGCAAATCCTCAAGGCCTTGGGTAATGCTTTGCCCGGGAAGGCCATGCATCAAATCAAGATTGATATTATCAAAACCCGCCTTGCGGGCGGTCTCTACGGCCTGATGTGCCTGCTTTTCATCATGGACGCGGCCTAAGGCTTTTAAATGTTCTGCATTAAAGCTTTGAATGCCTATGGATAAACGATTAATGCCAACTTGTCGATAATCGTTGAATCGTTGCTGCTCAAAAGTGCCTGGATTGGCTTCCAGAGTGATTTCAATATTTTTGGCAAAGGGAAGATAAAGCTGTATTTCATGAAACAATTGCCTGTAAGCTTCTGCTGAGAACAAGCTGGGCGTGCCGCCGCCGATAAATATGGATGAGACTTCTCGGGCAGGGAAGTGCTCTAAATCCTGTTTGAGATCAGCAATCAGGGCCGCAATATAGGCGGCTTCAGGGAGTTCGTCAGGGCTTTTATGTGAATTAAAATCACAATAGGGGCATTTGCGAATACACCAGGGGATGTGGATATAAAGAGATAATGGCAGCATTGTATGAAATAATTACCGTGGTAAAACTGGCTTGTTTGTAAATGCAATAGTATCATGAGATCATCTGTAACAAAATCAGATCAAGGGAAAACATGCGACAAAAACCTTTTTGCTCAAAAAGAACAGTCGTTGCTAAATCAAATTTATTTACGGTCGAGCAAATGCAGCTGCAATTTTCAAACGGCAATGAGCGCATTTTCGAGCGCATTAAAAGCCATGGTCATGGCGCGGTCATGATGGTCGCTATCACCCCTGGTGAGTCCATACTGCTTGTTCGTGAGTATGCAGCCGGAACAGATCGCTACGAGCTGGCCTTTCCTAAAGGACTGATTGACAGTGGTGAATCGCCGCTGGAGGCCGCAAACCGCGAATTGCAGGAAGAAGTGGGTTTTGCAGCAGGTCATATCACCTGGTTGCGCTCCATGACCTTGGCACCAGGGTATTTTGGCGCTCACCTTGATTTGGTTGTTGCTGAAAAGTTATATCCATCTGTACTCGCAGGGGATGAGCCCGAGCCTCCTGAGGTGGTAGAGTGGCCTTTATCGGCCGTTGATGAGTTGCTGGCAAGGCCGGATTTTACCGAGGCGCGGAGTATTGCCGCGCTGTTTTTAGTTAAAGATTGGTTGAATAAGAAGGAAAATAAACTATGAATTATCGTATTCGCGTTGCAGTGACCGGTGCTGCCGGTCAGATTGGTTATGCATTGTTGTTTCGTATTGCCTCAGGACAGATGTTTGGTCCTAAAACAGATGTCGAACTGAATTTACTGGAGTTACCAGATGCCATGCAGGCACTGGAAGGGGTGGCAATGGAGCTGGATGATTGTGCCTTTCCTCTGTTAAAGCGTATTGTCTGCACCTCTGATTTGAATACGGCAATGGATGATGTCAATTGGGCATTGCTGGTCGGATCCGTACCTCGTAAACAAGGCATGGAGCGTTCTGATTTATTAAAGATTAATGGCGGTATTTTTACCGATCAAGGCCGTGCTATCAATGATAATGCCAGTGATGACATTCGTGTTTTTGTCGTGGGTAATCCTTGCAACACCAATTGTCTGATTGCCAAACATCATGCCAAAGATGTGCCTGATGATCGTTTCTTTGCCATGACCACGCTTGATGAGTTGCGAGCCAGAACGCAGTTGGCTAAAAAGGCCGATGTGGATATTTCTGCGGTCAGTCAGATGACCATTTGGGGCAATCATTCTGCCACACAATTCCCTGATTTTTATAACGCAAAGATCAACGGTTATTCTGCAGCGCAAGTGATTGACGATGAAACCTGGCTAAAAGAAACCTTTGTCTCCAAAGTTCAACAGCGTGGTGCAGAAATTATTAAAGCCCGAGGTTCTTCATCAGCAGCTTCTGCGGCCAATGCCATCATCACGGGTGTGAATCATTTAATAACGGATACGCCTGATCATGAAAGCTTCTCTATGTGTTTGAGTTCCAGAGGGGAATATGGTGTGGATGAAGGTTTGATTTTCTCATACCCGTGTCAAAGAAAGCATGCTGAACTCCAGGTAGTAGGCGACTTGAGCTTCAATGACTACAGTCAGCAAAAATTTGATGCGACCCTGAATGAATTGCGTCAGGAGCGCGATATGGTTAAAGACATGGGCTTGCTGGATTAAATTTAATTCAAGCGGTGGGCAGACTCGCTGCCCACATTGTTATTTTTATTTTTTTGAAGGCTCTTCTGTCTTATCCTTCCCAATAACACCACAAGCGATTCTATCACCGCCACCGCCAAGCTTTGGATTATCAGAGTAATTATCACCGCCCTCATGCACCATTAAGGCCAGTCCTTTCAAATCAGACACTTTAAGGCGAGGAGCCAGTGTAGGCGTGGAGGCTTTATTGTCTTGCCCAACATACAGCACGGGTAAATCACCGAGATGTCCCTTACCATAAGGCCCCTGATGGGTGCCTGTTTTCTCTGGATCATAATGGCCACCGGCGGCCAAACCTTGATCCCCGCAATCGCCTTTTTCATGTAAATGAAAACCATGCAATCCAGGTTTGAGATCACTTAATGCAGGGGTAATCAATAAACCATGATCAGTATCCTTAAATTGAACGGTACCTATGGACTGTTGGTCATTGCTTGTTTTATAAAGGGTTACCGTGGCTTCTGCCGCATAGAGGTTGCTGGCAAAAACAAGAAATAAAGGGGCAATCAGTTGCTTTTTCATGGGCATTCCTTTTTCTGTTGAATTCATTGTTAAATACTCTTAAATCAAAGTAAATATTAGCTTATATCAGTGGATAAAGAAAAGTTTTTACCGTTTTAAACCGTAAAATCTTAATTATTTAAAATATATGTACGTAGCAAAAGAGATCCTGTATTGAACATTGCCGCCTACTTGTCATGGAACGCTTCGGTACCATTTCCATTTGTTTTGACCCGGTTGGCTGTCATACCGGGATCCCCAACTGAGAAATGGATCCCGGACATTAAGGCAGACTAAGCTCGCGCGCTCGCTAAGTCTGCCTAAATTCCGGGACGACAGGCATTAGAAAACGTATTTACAAGACGAGGGCCAGGAACAATACAAAAATCATGCATGGAATCTTTTTTTTTTTAAACTTAATATTTTCTTAAGGTTTTGTAAGTATAATGCAAATTGAAGTAACATATTTGTAAAGAGGGGGGGGGTTCCATGAAACCTGTAAGAATCGAGCAAGCATTAAGTGCCGCGGAACAATATGTAGCCGAGCAAGCGCAGCAACGCGCGGATTTAGCTCTTAAACGAGCCAAACTGTTAGATATCTGTGTGGATTATCAAAATTATCTGGGTCAGAAATTAATGGATATCATGTCTGGTTCAGTTAAAGACGGTGATAGAGATAATAAGAAGCGATCATTTAAGTATAAGCAGATAGAGAGAAAATTTGATGAAATTAATAAACTCACGCAGATTCTTAACAGCCACTCCCGGGATGATGCGAAGCAATTAAACTTATTTATAGACCAATTCAAGGTGAGTAAACCCATACTTGCTCAACACAGGGATCCATCGGATGTAAGGTTTCTGAAATCGGTTGGCGTTATCCTTGCCGGTATCTTGAGTCTGGGGTTGATATATCTAGCGGGACGGAGTGCTCATGGCGATTTGCCGGGCGCGTCACGTTCTGGATTTGGTTCTGCCAATTTTTCTTTCTGGAAATCGGAAGGACAGAAAGCTGGCGAAAAAATGGAACATATACTGGCAGGGGATAATGAACCAGCTATTAACGCAATATAGTCGATATTGAAGCTTCTTAGATTTTAATCAGGTAGATTTTTTATTAAAGGACCGTAATAATTTCTCCAGACTGGATGACAAGTCCTGGCATAATAAAGAAAGAGAGGCTTCATTTTGAACTAATCTTTGATTATTTTCTAATTCCAGACCCAGGTAACACGCCTCCTTGTATTTCCTTCGCAATGTCGTGGTAAAGCCATCACTGATGCCAAGGTAGGGGTAGTTCATACGAATGCGGTAGTTAGGGTTTTCTTCAAGCAAGTGTTTTCTCCAGGCTTTGGCGACATTTTTTTCCTGGGTTCTGGCGGGATCATAAAGTAAACCCATATCTGCATCACGAATGATGCCATTTAAAACGGGGGTAAAACTATGGACGGACAAGTGTAAAACCTGATGATTTGCAGAGATATATTGATCAATAATCTGTTCGGTTTTGTTCCGGAAAGGCAGATAATAATTAATCACTAAATCCTGCTTTACCTCTGCGGCCAAATGCTCGGTCAGTACCGAGAAACATTGAGAATGCGCCAGTGAGCGGTTGCAGTCGATCAACAGTCGGGTCACCTCTGCCTGAATAAAATCACAGGAAAAAACCTGGCTCAAATGCCTGGCAATGTTTAAGGCACCGAAATCAATGGCCCGATGGGTATTTAACAGCGCCTCTTGTCCTTTAAACACGTATTGATAAGTTTCGGGAACTGTGTTTACGGCATGTTCACAACTGATAACCAGTTTCATACAGCCTCAAAATACTGATTATTTAACAAACAATCACCCAACTGACGATAGATTCGGGTCAGGTTTGCTCTGCTGCTGTCTTTTTGGCTGGTGCGCAGTAAACGCTCGCTCAAGCTTCCCTGACGGAGAATATGTTCCAGAGCACATTGGCTGGCTTGATCCAAGTCCGGGCTAACACGCTCAATGAGCATTGACCAGGCATCGCGCAGGGTCATCGTTCGTCGTGGTAACTGCCATTGCTTTAATAGTTCACTGTCATCAACGACAACTGACAGGCCGCTTTTCAGGGCTTGATCATAGATGGCTTTTAGGCGATGGGTATCACAAGGATTATCAAGGTGATAATGTGACTGTTCATGCCAGCTTTTTAAAATGGCATGAATGGCCAAGGCAATGGCAATATCCGAGGTAACACATTCCTGTGAATCAATGATTCGAATTTCAATGGCTTTCATGTCAAATTTGGCAATGGCTGCACGTGAGTTTAACCATTCAAATTGTAAAAGACCTTCTGGATCATGCGGATGGATGTCCCTGTACATCGGCGTAAGAATATCTTTCTTATATTGCGCTTCTGTCTGGATAAATTCGGGAATGATTTGACCGCTGATGGAAGGAATGCGCCTCTGGTTTTTCGCATAAAAATCCAGTCGTGAATCTAACAGCCCTGTTCGCTTGCCATCAAGAAAGGGGGTGGAAGCAGCAAGCGATGGCAATAAGGGTAAAAGCAGGCGTACAGCATTGTGCAGCTGACTGAATTCCTCATCATTGGCAAAAGGAAGGTTCACATGCATGCTTTGCAAATTAGCCCAGCCATGCCCTTGGCAATTAAATACCTTGTCATACTGTTGATAAATGGCTTTATTGCCATGCACCCAGCGTCTGGTTTCTGTTAAGGGGTTCATCCATGGATGGGCGCCGGTGGGTAATAATTGCAGGTTGTGTAGTTCTAATAAGGGTTGTAACTGAATAATGGCTTGTTGAAACTGACTGGCAATCACCGGCAGTGGTTTTTTAGGGCCGTTATTTTTTAATTCCAATACATGCATCACCAATTCATTACTGGCAGCAATCTCGCCTAATTCCACTTCATTGACTAACTCACCCGCCAGGGTTTTTAAGATGATATCGCTGTAGTGCGCGACATTCAGGGTATCTCGGTTAACCAGCATGTATTCAATTTCTATACCAAGGACTGAAAAAAGATTGTAATCAGACATAGCCATGTTTCCTGCGAATGCGTTGTAAAAGGGTAGACATGACTTGATGGTAAAGCGATTCACCAAGGATCTGATCTTCTACACCAAAGTCAATATTAGGATTGTCATTGATTTCAATAACAAAGTGTTGATCCCCGAGGCTTTTGATATCCACGCCGTACAAGCCGTCACCTATCAAACGAGTCGCTTTTAATGCCACCTTGATGACCGCCTCTGGAACGTCCTTAATGGGTACCGTATCGAATTGTCCTTCTTTCTCCTGAGAAGAGTCCCAGTTATAGATTTGCCAATGATCTTTGGCCATGTAATAGCGGCAGGCAAACAGCGGCTTGTTATCCAATACGCCAATCCGCCAATCAAATTCTGTGGGAATAAAAGGTTGAATCAACACCAGATCAGAGGTTTTGAAAAATCGGCTGACGGTTTTTTCCAATTCCTTTTGATCATTTAATTTAACGACACCATGAGAAAAAGCGCTGTCCGGTTTTTTTAAAACACAGGGAAATTCAACTTTTGGAAGGGTTTTATCAAATTTACTGATAAAGGTGGTTGCTGGTGTAAGCACTTCATGGCTGCGAAGTAATTCTGCAAGATAAACCTTGTTGGTGCATTTGACAATGGATTGCGGATCATCGATGACCACCATGTTTTCCTGTGCCGCTCTTCTTGCAAAACGATAGGTGTAATGTTCAACCGCTGTGGTGGCACGAATAAACAGTGCATCGTATTCGGCTAAAAATTTGCTGTCGTTTTTGTCAATTAACTCAACGTTAATACCCAATTCCTCCCCGCTGTTGACAAACAATTCCAGTGCTTTTTTATTCGAAGGGGCATTGGGTTCTGTTGGATCAATAAGAATCGCAATGTCATGAAAGCGTTGTTTTTTACTCCAATGGTGAAATCGTTTTTTTGATAAATAGTATTCACCGCATTGCTGCATAAACTCAAGGTGATGTTCTGGAACTTCAGTAAAAGAGATGGGCGAAATTTTTTTTATTGACCAGGCTTTTTTCTTTTCAAACACAAATCGCATTAAGGGCAGAGGAAAGAGGCCATGAATTTTTTTAGCTAAATCCGCGTATTTTTTTGCAATATTCTGGCCAAAATAAAGGCTGAAAACAAAGCTGTTGGTTTTAATGTCTTTCAGACAATGTTGAATTTCCTCGTCAATATCTTGTGAGATATGCCTCGACAGGCTGGCGCTCAGTACATCCTGTATACTGAGTGCCGAGGGAATGGTCTTATGATCACGGGCATGCGCCAATAAAGACACATAATAGCCAATGGTCTGATAATTATACGATTGGCAGAGATTCATTACCCTCATAGACTTATTGTGGTAGCTGTTTTCATTGGATAAATAATCGGAGGCATGAACAATCGGCGCTATTTTTGATAGAAAATCCCAGCTCTGAGGATCATCGGTTACGATAACGGTTTGCATTTAAGTTCCCTTGGGTTGAATGATTATTAAATTGCCATCACAGGTGTATACACCAAGCATGATGGCATTAATTAAATGATGAGAGCTGACCTTGTAATAATTATCATGTGATAAGGGGTTCTCGCGATGCGGATCGGCCACCACGACATGGCGCTTGGAATCATCATATCCACATAAAACAACAAAATGACCACAGGGCGTTCCGCGGACATCATCATATATCGCCTGGCCTTTAACGTAGCGCTCACGTGCAGAGCGGTATAAATAGGTCGCGCTTAAACCGGTTAAAATAGGAATTTTTTGCGCAAAATACTCTTTTAGTAATTGCACGCTGAGCACTTTAAAGCGAAGATCCCCTCCGGATTTGAGAAACCGTTGATAGGCTTGACTGGCTTGGATGATATCTTTGGTGCGCTTGTATTTCATTTGTGAGCTGAGTTTGGCAAAAAGCTCCTCGCTGTCAGCTTCCCCATGGTTAAACCAGGTGGGATCAAATATATTCAAATTATTGATGTAAATAGTGACTTTAAATCCCTGGCTCAATGCATGCGAACCGAGCATGGGTGCTAGTGTACCGCCTGAAAGCGAGCGTTCAACGTCAAGGATTAAGTCATCAAGATTTAAATCCAGGCCGTAATAATGATAGATAGCGTGTAAACTGGTAGGACCGCAGGACTCGTCATCGGGTTGAGAGTGGATATCAATATCAATCATGTATAAGCCTGCGTTTTAAAAAAGCAGAAACAATAACTCAAAATTTAGAGTGGAAACGTGTTTTTGTCAATGCGAATATTGAATAGAGTGTTTTATTTTTATCTTTTATTTACATAAATTTTTTATGTTTACAGGGGGGGGGGTAGATAAAGGCAGGATTTTATCACAAAACTCTAATGCATTTTTTCTTTGCGTCTCTGATATCAAGGCACGGCTGTCCCATCTTAATTTGCACGGAAGTTAATCATTTAGCACAATCTGCACCCTTCTCCCTTGAGGGAGAAGGGTTGGGGATGAGGGTGGCTGGTGTGGCACGGTGTTGAATAAGCGGTAGGTTGGGCCTTGGCCCAACACTAAAGTATTGAAATCCAAGATTTCAGCCAAAAATTCTTGTAAAAAGAGAGCTTTGGATCTAACCGGCTCATCAAAATCCAAATATGGCATTTGATCTTGCTTCTTAGTGTTCGTAAACAAATCCAAATCTAATAAGTGGATTGTTGGGCCAAGGCCCAACCTACCGCTCTGTAACGGTTGGAATTTATACAGAGATCTGTCCACAGGGTAGCCCTCAAGGGAGAAGGGAGCAGATTGTGCTAACTGATTAACTTCAATTCAAATTAAGATGGGCAGCCGTGGATATCAAGGTGAATCGGCTATGCAATAGAGAAGAAATCTGATAAAATAATGTTCTTTTTGTACCCATGGTGTTAGGTATGCAATCTACATTAAAAGTCAATCTGGCTTTATTTATGACCATCATTTTATGGGCATCTGCCTTTGTCGGTATTCGCATTGGATTGACCGCTTATTCGCCAGGCGCTTTGGGTTTACTGCGCTTTTTAGTGGCTTCAGCCTGTATGGCCGTCATTTATAACCGCATGTGTCTTTTAACCCGCATGCCCTGGTCTGATCGTTTGCAACTATTGGCTTTAGGCATTGCAGGCATCGGGCTCTACAATGTCTGTCTGAACTATGGGGAAATTACGGTATCTGCCGGCATGGCCAGTTTTATTATTGGTTTGATGCCGGTAATAACCATTGTGATGTCGATGTTGTTTTTTGATGAACAACAAGGCAGAGCCGTCTGGTTTGGTATTGTTATCAGTCTGTCGGGTTTATTTCTGATGACCCTGGGCGAGCACTCCCAACATTCTATGGTAGTGGGGGTTATGGAGATTCTGGTCTCGGCTTTCATGGGGGCGATGTATACTTTGATGTCAAGGCGATTTTTAAAGCGCTACCATCCTGTTGCCGTTACTGCATGGGTGATGTGGGGTGGCACATTGATGTTAATGATGTTTCTGCCGGATTTGCTTCGCGAGATAGCCGTAGCCAGGCTTGAGTCGACATTGGCCGTGGTCTATATGGGGGTTTTCCCTGCCGCTTTAGCGTACGTGGCCTGGAGTTATGTGTTGAATCATTTCTCTGCATCCAGAGCCTCGATGTATCTCTATGCCTTGCCCCTGGTATCCACTTTAATGGGTTATTTCTTTTTGCATGAGGTACCCGGCAAGTTGTCAATGATCGGTGGAATAATTGCGCTTGCAGGGGCTATCATTGCTAATCGTTTTCGCGGGCAAACTCAAAAGACAGTCTATTCATAAGCCTGAAATACCATTTTCCCCAAGGGATAATACCAACCAGCCCACCAAGACTGACCAATGCACAAGCGATAAATAATTCATAACTGGCATCTGCCATACCAAAGAAAATGAGAAAGAGGATAGAAAGTATCGGGTTTCCATAGGAAAGAATACTCAATAATTTAAAATCACCTCGTTTTACGCCAAAATCCCAGAAAAAATAAGCAAGGCACTGGGTGGTCATCCCCATGACAATAAGGATTAGCCACTGATTGTTCGCAGGAATCAAGGTGGTTTCCCATTGAAAATGAATGAACAGCGAACAAATAGCACCTACTCCACAGTAGATGCCGATCATTTCAACCGGCGATTTACCAAAACGCCTGGCGACAAGGGTGTATATTGACCAGATAACCGCGTCAAGAAAGGCCAGTATATAGCCAAACAGGTATTGGCTTTCCATCCCTTGCCCACTCTGATTGATCAAGACATAAATACCGGTAAATCCCAGGGATGCAGCAAGAACATGACGAAAACTGAGTTTTTCATCAGGCAGCAGACCGGTAAATAAAATCACAAAGATAGGCCAGAGGTAATTTATTAAATCTGCCTGAGCCGCAGGCGCGTGTTTGAAGGCGGCAATATAAAGCAGATCATTGCCATAAATACCAAGAAAACCAATAAGCCACAAAAACCAGGGTTGTTTGAGTGTATGCCATTGTTTGCAAAGGGTTAATTTTATAGCGGAGAAGAAAAAACTGATGGTAAAGACGATCGTCAAGGTTTCAAAGATTGGGATATCTTTTATTTTAACAGTAAAGGGTGCAGCCAGAGCCCAGAAAATCAGAGCGCTATATCCTATAAAGGTAGGATACCTCTTGATTTGCATTTTATTTTATCTGGTTGTTTAGCAGTTAGTTTATAGTAGCAAGGAAGGAAGGATTGATCAAATGGGAACATCGACCAAGGTGTAGCTTTCATATATGCAATGTCGTCTCCGCGCAGGCGCGGGGATGACATTGAATATATGAGCGTTGCACCCCTTTGCAGTCATCTGGTCATTGATTTTTTGGGTTAACATCGCCCCCCGTAATACGCTCCGCTCCTTACGGGCTAGTGTGCCACGAATGCACGGAGAAAAGGAAGACTTCGGGCAATGCTGCACAGACGATGAGGGTAGGTC
>JAGXGR010000006.1 GCA_024636645.1 Legionella sp. | reverse complement strand
GCCTGTCGGTACGCGTGCAAAATCTCAAGGGCCGTGCCAATTATATCTGTCGATACCGTGTTGAACTGCATGCCCAGGAGGGCCGCTTTCAAAGCCAACAAGCCCTTAAGGATCTCATTCATGTCAATGAAAAGCTGCCTCAACTGACCGAAGGAGAACGAGGCGAGTTGCCAGAACTCAAAGAAGATTCTCCCGTCTGGCCCTATGTGACATCCACCACGGATAATTGTCTGGGCAGCGAGTGCCCCAAGCATACGGAGTGTTTTCTGGTGAAAGCCCGGAAACGCGCCCTGGAAGCGGATATCGTGGTGATCAATCATCACTTGTTTTTTGCAGATTCCCGATTGAAAAGTGAAGGATTCGGTGAGTTATTACCGGGGGTCGATGCGGTCATTTTTGATGAGGCACATCAACTGGTTGATATTGCCGCGAATTTTTATGGTGAGCGTGTCGGTACGCGTCAATTTACAGACTTGATTGATGACATGATCAAGGAGTGGCCTGTTTTGGATTTGGCTAATCAGCCTTTGAAACAATTCAATCTGCGTGCTGAGAAGATTTTTGATCAAATGATATCCTCATTAACCGTAAGGGAGGATCGTGTCAGCTGGCAGGCAATCTCTCAAAACCGTCGGTTTATGGATTTATTTCAAGAGTGGCTGGCTTTAAAAGATGAAATGAAAAGCTGCCTGCAGGATGAAAACATGAAAGAGGTTGCAGGCCTTTCACGCTGCCGGGAGAGGTTGGCGGTCATCGATGATTTTTTATCTTCATTTGATAAAGAGGAAAAAGGGCAGATTCGCTGGCTTGAGCGCTTCAAACATACTTTGGTTTTCCATTCTACACCCTATGAGGTGGCCGATAGCTTTGAGCAATTGCTTCAAAGCCAGACCGCTGCATATATTTTCACCTCAGCGACTTTGACCATGGCAGGCTCCTTTGAGTGCTTTACCAAACCACTGGGACTTGGCAAAGCTGAAACATTGCTCCTGGAAAGCCCGTTTGATTTTAAACAACAAGCGTTGTTGTATCTGCCAAGAAGCCTGCCTGATCCAAAAGACCGACGGTATTATGAACTGCTGCTCGAAAGGGTTCTGCCGGTCATTGATGCTTTTGGCGGTCGCTGCTTTTTTCTTTTTACCAGCCATCGTGCGCTGAGAGAGGTTGCTCAACTAATGTCTAACGCAGTAAACTACCCGATATTGGTTCAGGGAGACGAGGCCAAGCCGATATTGCTGGCTCGTTTTCGGCAATTGGGCAATGCGGTTTTACTGGGCACTTCGACTTTCTGGGAAGGGGTTGATGTTAAAGGCGAAGCTTTGTCTTGTGTCATTATCGACAAGCTCCCTTTTGCAAGCCCGGCAGATCCGGTGGTTCGAGGCAAAATGGCTTACTTGAAAGCCAAGGGCTTGTCGGGTTTTGATGAGTTATCCCTGCCTAATGCGGTCATTGCTTTAAAGCAAGGCGTCGGGCGTCTGATTCGGGATGCCAGTGACAAAGGGCTGCTGGTGATAGCTGATCCACGACTGACTTCCCGAGAATACGGCAGGCTTATTTTGGCCAGTTTACCTAAACTGCCAAAGACCCGCGATGAAAACCGGGTTTTGTCTTTTATCAATGATTTGGCGTTAACCGATGAATGTATTAGCGATTGATACCTCAACCGAGGTTGCAAGCCTGGCCTTAATGGTGAAAGGCGAGATATTGTCAGAAAAGCAGAACAATATTAAAACCCATGCAAAAATGTTACTGCCAATGATAGACCGGCTTTTGCTGAAGGCAGCTGTGGCTATCGAAGATCTGGACGCTATCGTTTTTGGACAGGGCCCAGGCAGTTTTACCGGTTTGCGTATTGCCTGCAGCATTGCCAAAGGCCTGGCCCATGCACACGATATTCCTCTGATACCGGTCAGCACACTGGCGGCCATCGCCTGGGAGGCAAGACAAAAAATCAATGCCAAAGAGACGGCCGTGCTTGCGGTGCTGGATGCTCGGATGAATGAATTGTATTGGGGTGTATACAAGCCGGAAAAGCCTGCTTTTGCTGAGGAGCATGTCTGTGCAGCGGGTGATATTCACGTGGCCGGGGAGAAGGCGCTGATTTTGGCAGGCATTGGGATTGATACCTATAGGGATCAATTTTCCGCGGCACTTAAAGGGCAGATCATCCAGCAGACTGTTATTTACCCCGAGGCTTCTGCTATGATTATGCTGGCCAACACAGCGGAGATTCAAAAAATATCCGCAGCGGAGGCCCAACCCGTTTACATTCGAAATAAAGTGACCCAAGGGGAGCCACGTGGATAAAAAATTGCTCGATATTTTGGTTTGTCCTTTATGCAAAGGACAGTTGCTCTTAAAAGATAAAGAGCTGATATGCCGTTTTGACCGGCTGGCTTATCCTGTAAGGGATGATATTCCAGTCATGCTGGAGACTGAAGCACGGTTAATCCCGCTTGAAGAAAAAGACCGGTTATGAATACACCGTTTCATGTCATCATTCCTGCCCGCTATCATTCTTCCCGTTTTCCAGGCAAGTTAATGATGGAGATTAATGGTCAAACGGTCATTGAGCGCGTATACAGGCAGGCCCTGGCCGCAGAGCCAGGTTCTGTGACCATTGCCACTGATCATCCGGAAATAGCAGCCCTTGGCAGCGGTTTGGGTGCGAGGGTTGTGATGACGGCCTCCAGTCATCAAAGCGGCTCTGACCGAATCGCAGAAGTGGTGGCCCATAGCGATTTTAAGTCTGACGATATTATTGTTAACGTACAAGGCGATGAGCCTTTTATTGCCCCCGAATTAATTGCTCAAGTGGCCCAGAGCCTGTCGCAGTCTGATTCGCCCGTGGCTACTTTGTGTTGGCCCATTCATGGCACTGAACAATTAAATAACCCGAATGTCGTTAAAGTAGTCAGGGATTGTCATGATAAAGCGCTTTATTTTTCGCGCTCAGCCATCCCTTTTTGTCGTGACGGCAAAGAGGCAACGAACCATGCTTTTCGTCACATAGGACTTTATGCCTATCGCGCCTCATTTTTGCTGGATTATGTCAGTTGGCCTGTGTGCCAGCTTGAATCGTTTGAGGCTCTGGAGCAGTTGCGTATTCTCTGGTCCGGGTATTCTATGATTGTACATCAAGCTTGTGTAGAGCCTTTACAGGACATCAATACGCCGGAGGATTTGCTTCAAGCGCAGAGGATGTTGATGTCAGTATAATAAGGACGACAACCGAATGACTGAGACTCGAACGCAGGCTCTCGCAAAGCGCTAAAAAAATAGTCTCAAGCAGCGGGAGCAGCAACAGATTCCAGCGTTTTATAAGCTTCATGCCCAGTTTCTGCGATACAACGCTCAGTAGTAGACGCACCAGGGGTGATG
Organism: Legionella sp.; assembly: GCA_024636645.1. Classification (GTDB taxonomy): domain Bacteria; phylum Pseudomonadota; class Gammaproteobacteria; order Legionellales; family Legionellaceae; genus Legionella_D. The sequence continues at coordinate 13,343 of JAGXGR010000006.1, read as the reverse complement.
AAAAAGGTATATCTGTTTCCCTCAGGATGCCTTTTAAGATAGGCACCAGCCTGGCATTGCAAGGCAACGATAGGTTTCAATACGTGTTTTCGAATCCACTGGATCAGTTTGATTCGTTTGGCATCAGAGTAGATTTCCATGTGATCGTGGTGCAATTCCTGGCCAACCTTTTCTTTGAGTTCATGATGAAATTTAGAATCATTCATCAATTCTAAATTCTTAGAGATGTATTGGCCATTGAGTTCATTAAATTTTTCACGAAGTTTAATCAATTGATTTAACCTTGGGTCAATTGCATTTAATGTTTCTTTTTTCAGATCGGGTCTGTATGGATTTTTCAGTAAAAAGTCACAAGATTCTTGAATCTCATTCAGTTGTTGTAACATTTCGGTATCCGCGCCGGGACTGACTAGAGCGCTGTTAATGTAGGTTTGGGTGAGACGGGCAATTTCATTATTCAATGCAGTTAAAATGCCGGCAGACGTTTGGTAGCTGATGGTTCTGATGCGCTGTTCAAGCTCTCTGGCTTTAATGAAAATCTCGCCTCTTTTAATGGTATGTTCTTTTGCTGAACTGTATAGTATATCAAAGGTATCCGACCACAGAGGTAATTCATCATCGGATAGTTCTTTTACATTTTCAACATGATTTTTTAAATCAACCGTGTCTGTTTGTAGTTTTTTGTGTAATTCGACCAATTCGCTTTTGAAAAGGTTTTCCTCGTGTAAGCTCTCGGGCATTTGGAAGGCATCATGAATTGATTGTATTTCTTCATTTAAAGAGGTCGATAGTCCGATAATTTCTGACTTTACCTCCTCAATATATCCTTGTAACGTTTTTATGCTTTCATCAGTCACTTTTTTAAACTTAGCAAGCGGTTTGGCCGGTTCATTTTCTAACGTTGAAGACAGCATATGAAATTCATTTATTTCATTATTATGGGCGGTGCAAGAGGTTATAAACAATACATCTTTAGCGGTTTGAAGTTTTTTATCCAAACTCTTTTTTAATTGCAGTCTTTCTTCTTTGTATTTCTCCTGTAAAGCCTTGTATGTGCTTTGCAGATCGTTTTCGTTAGTCAAAATTTTATCATTAACCCTTTGCAATTTCTGTCGCCAGTTATCAAGCGTTTTAATATTTTGTTCTGTCAGAGCCAGGCGTTCCTCAGCTGTCGCTTCATTCGTCGATGATTCTAAGGCTGGACGTTTTAAATCTGAAAATTCGCTCTTGAGGTTTAACAACCTATTAAGCAGTAGATTGCCGCGACTGATGTCGGAGTCGTCATTATAATTATCATTAAAAAGCAGAAGTTCACTTTCAAAGTTCTCAATCCACTTGTTTGAGAAATTGTTTGTATTGTTTATAAGCAGGGATATTTGTTTTTCCAGATTCAGTTCTTCATTTTTTTTTGAGAAATAAACACAATATAGCTTAAAGGGCAGATCTTTAATGGCTGACAAAGCGTGATGCGTGGCAGCAATTTGTTTGCGAAGTAACTCATCTTCCGTTAAAGGTTTTTTTGAAAATTTATTCAGTGTGGATGTGTAACCATTTAAAATAGCTTGTTTTAGCTTCGTGGGAGTCGCTTCACTCACCGCATCTGTCGGCTCAGGTTCTTTCTTCACCGTTGCAAACAAGTTTTTAAAGAAGGGTGAAATTTCTTCAGAATCTAATTTTTTAATGGTTCCCACGCCAATGTGATTTAGCATTCTTTTGATAAGATTATTTTTGGCTTTAACATCAAGATTTAACGTTTTTTCATTCAACGTATTTTTTAAAGACTCACACAGTGTTTTCAATTCATTTTGAAAAAATATACTGTCGGGGTGATCTTTAGCGGCCAATTCAACGGATGCAATTTCTTCGGCAAATAATTTAAATTGCTTATTTAACTGATCTTGTGCATCAATCAGGTAATTTTGTAGCTCGGAAATAAGCGATAATTTTGATGGTGCAATCATTTCATGCCGGGAACGAATTTTATTATCTAATAAATTAATCCTATCATTTATCTCGGGCAGATTGACCAGAGTTGTGATGAAATCCTTTTTCAAAATATAAATGTAGCCATCTTCCCCAGATTGGTTAACCATTTGTTTCTTTCGAATATCTAAATCATTTTTAAATGCATAATAATTATGCTCGTATTCTTCAAGAAGTTGTTTAAGCTCATGGTCTTTAGCTAAATCAGATGGTATTGCCAACTCTTCTTTGGAAGGGGTTTCTTCAAAGAGCTTTTCAAATTGTAGTAGTCGTCTGTACAATTCATTGATTTCTTTTTCAAGACAAGCTATTTCAGGTGGTTTTACCCCAGCCGCTGAATCTTGATCAATATAAACGGGATTTCTCGCGGACTTATTTTGTTTAGCACTGCTCGTTTTGCCCATTAATTTACCCAATTCATGAAGATTTTAATTAAAGATTAAACATAACATTTAATTATTAAGAAAACCTTAAGGAAGGTAACATATTTGTAATAACAGATCGAGCAGTAACATTATTAACCTTGCCGCCCATATAATTTCTTTCTGCAACTTTTATATATACCGCGCAGCATAAATTTCAATGCATTGCATCATGGCGTTTTTTATGTAAATAAAATAAACCAGCAGGTAAAATCATCAGAATAATACCGATGATAAATAACAGGCGAAAATGGGACGCACCGCCAATATTCAAGCTTTCTTCAGGCGGGATAAAGCCCACTATCAAGGTAATCGTGCAGCCGATCAATCCGGTGATGCAGGTGAGATAATAACCGAGCCGTTTGCCAGGAATGGCAAAGGGCCTTTTTTTATCCGGGAATTTCCTTTTAAGCTGGATAGCTGCAAAAAACATCATGACATACATTAATATATAAAGTTCGGTGCTTAAATCAGTAAACAACCAGTAAATTTCGTTAACGCTGGGCAGCAGGGAAAACGCGCTGCAAAATAGCGTCACCAATACTGCCTGGAGCAGGAGAATCCTCGAGGCCACCCCATGCCTGTTTAATTGATACAGCCAATGCGGCAGAAAGTTATGATCAGCTGCAAGCAACAAGCCTTTTGCCGGAGAAATAACCCAGTTAACCATGCTGCCGATGCTGCCAATGAGCAGCAAAACCGTCATTAAAGGCATCAGCGCACTCAAATGATAGGCGGTTAAAAAATTATGAAACGCCTGCATGACGCCATCAATCAAGCTGATCTGTTGATGCGGCAAGACAAAGGCGATGGCCAGTGAGCCAAAGATCATGGTGGTAAGAATCAAAAGGACTGAGAAAAACATGGCACGCGGGAAGTTTTTTTGCGGATCTTTGACGTTACGAACATGGACGGCAGCCAGCTCCATGCCAAGAAAGGAGGTCATAATGGCTGTCAAAGAGACCCAGGATTGAGAGTCTGTCCAGTGGGGCAAGAGGCTTTGCACCGTGAATGTAATGTGGATTGGGTTGCCTTTATTAACCAGACAATGGACAGAAAAATAATAAACGCCATGGGTATAATCATCCCGATAATGGCGCAAACGCTGGCAAAACGTGCTGAGGCCTTGATGCCTGATAGCCCAAGCCAGGTTAAAGACCAAAATACAAGCAGGATAATCCCAATGATAAAAAATTTGTTTTGCGCAAGGGAAGGGTCAATCAAATGAGCAAGCGTTCCAGCAATAAAAGCTAAAATCGTGGGATACCAGACCATGGTATTAATCCATTGCAACCAGATGGCAAAAAAAGCCCATTTTTCACCAAAAGCCTGTTTAACCCAGCTATAGATACCGCCTTCTTCCTCATGCCAGGTCGAGGCAAGCTCCGCTGCCACCAGGGCTACGGGAATAAGAAAGACAAGTGCTGAAAAAATAAAAAAGAAAATCAGCGTCGAACCAAATAAAGCCGCAGCGGGCAGGTTTCTGATGCTGTCAATTGCACCGGTGATCAACAAAGTCAGGGCAATAACAGATATTTTTTCAGTGGAAAGGGGTCGTTTCATTGTTTAATCAGTTTACGAAATTGCGGCTATTATAAAGGAATTTACCGTGACATAAAATCTAATTGTGTAACAATTGCATTAAAAGGCACAATCTCTATCCGAGCCGCGATCGTCAGGGCTTGGGGAGCGTACCTTTTTTTGTTCACTTTGTTATTCCCTGACGGTCTCGGCTCGGATGTTTACGCAGATATTGTGCATTTAAATGCAATTGCCATGGGTGATTTTTCACGGTTGTCACATAAAATTGATAAATCTGCGTAGGTTGGGCCTTGGCCCAACAAATTAATTCATTTCTCAACCATATTTGCATGGTGGAATTGTTGGGCCAAGGCCCAACCTACGCGCGGCTCGGATACTTCACAACCTCTTAGATGCCAAAAACCGTAACGACGATTCGACGAGAGGGGGCTTGGTCTCGATGTTCACAGAGGCAGATGCCCTGCCATTGTCCAAGAGCTAACTGTCCGTCAATCATGGGAATATTTAGCGATGCGCCGAGAAGCACATTTTTTATATGCGCCGGCATATCATCACTGCCTTCTAGCGTATGGCGGTAGAGTACCGGATCTTCTGGCACATGGCGATTAAAATAAGTCTCCAAATCCTCACGTACATCCTGACACGTGTTCTCACTAATGCACAGGGAGGCCGAGGTATGCTGGATAAACAGATTCAACATGCCTGTAGTAAGAGCTGGCATGTCCTTCAGGGCGGCGTTGATGTCCTCTGTGATGAGATGAAAGCCACGGGCTGCTGATGGCAGGGTAATTATTTTTTGATGCATAGTGGATTTAACCATGTTGGAAACCATCGCGACAGGCAGGAGAGCGGGGTGCTGCGGCTTTGTTTTCCCACTCCCGGGGTGTATAAAGATGCAAGCTGAGTGCATGAAGCCCGGTATCAAACTCATCAGACAGTAACTTATTGACTTGCCGATGCCGTGCTATTTTTGATTGCTTCTCAAAAAGCGGGGTCACCAGGGTCAGTTTAATATGCGTTTGTGCATTTTCAGGCACATGATGACGGTGAGATTCATCTTCGACGTTCAGATAAACCGCTTGAAATTCGTTTTGCAATAGTTGATGGATGCGTTCTTTTCGGGTCATGATTAACTTTTGATTATAGATGTTCAGCTTGAATTATAGCGAATGATAGAATGATATTCAATTTGTCACCAGATTAACTCATAATAAGATGAGGCAACAGCAACCTGTCTATGCTTTTTTTGCGAATGTTGAATAGGAGTTTTTATCTGCTCCTCATTCCTGTTGGCTCCGCTTCACTTTCAACTTTCTCAAGCTCAGATCTAAGTGCCTTTTCTGTTTTATTGGCAAACAGATCCGGTTTATTACTGAATAAATTTGCAAGGGGCAGCAATATGTCTTGGGTTACAAAACGTAATAGACTATTTTGTTTTGAAAAGGTTAGATCTTTCAATCGGTCATTAGTTAAAGTATCCTTAATTTTATCTTTGATTTTATCTGCGCTTAAATTTATAGGTTCTTGATTCGTCTTGGTAAGTGTCCCTTTTATATCTTCTAGTATAGCAATTCGAGGATCGGTTTTTTTATCTTTTCCATGTTTCCTGGTTATCCTGTCTATCTCTTTATCAATTACCTGTATTATAGTATCCATTCCACTTATCGCATTATTTACAGCTCTCTCTTCTTCTGCAGCTTTTGCAGCTTCTTCAGCTTGTTCAGCTTGTTCTTTTGCAGCTTTTTCAAATTGTGCTTGAGCTATTCGAGTTTCCCAACCCGCATTTATAATGCATTGATTTAGTGCGGCCTTTGCACCATTTAAATCGGCAAATTGCGTGCTATAGTCTACATTCGGTTGGTCGCCGTCTTTCAAGGCAGAATCAATCGTTTCTCTGGCTACAACGTATGCATTAACCGCTTTACCAAATTTGGATTGGGGAACATAGTCGTGTGAATTGCCTTTATATGTAAAAGATCTACCGTGGCTACTGAGTTTAATTTCGGGAAATTGCTCATCAAATTGGCCTTGTATTTCCAGCAGATTCAGGCGTTTTTTTGTAGACCTGTCAGATTCATTGGCAGCAACAAATGCTTCAATATATATATTAAGGGCTTCCTCTGTCTCGTTGCTGATATCATCTCGAAGCTCAAATGGTTTTGATAAACGATGTTCCCTGTCAAAGGATTGCTTTTCACTGGCAAGGGCTTTGGGTGTGACTTCTCCAAGGGCTAAAAGAACATTTTCACGTTGTGCAAATAAATTATCACGTACATCTTTAGCAGGGTTTTTGAAAGCATCATCAATGAATATTTGAAAGTCGTTATACAACGCGTTTACTTCGCTTTTTTTAGCATCTAAATGGTCTTGATTTTCGTTTTGTTTTGTTTTTACGTCCTCAGCGTTTGCAATATTTTCATACCGGCGAGAATTTTCTTGAAAATCTGTAGCGTTGAAAGAAACCTTTAAACCTCTCTGGGAATCCCCTAATAGAGCTTGCAAGTTTTGCAGAAAGGTATTTTCAGGGTAATTTTTTATTAATTGATTAACCTGCGCCAACGTTCGATTCATTGTACCGACTTTATTAGCGGTATCTAACACGTCATCAGAGAATGGCATGGATTCATTAAATTGTCTCTCCAATTCATTCCATCGCTCTCTTGCGACCGCCATTTTAGCATAATTGTTTGATTTATCCGGATCGCTTTTCTTGAGCGTTTGGACATTTTCAAATACTTCTTGCATCCTTTTTAATAAATTATCAGAAGCGTCAATTTCTGAAGCAATGATTGAGGGAGGGAGTTTTGAATTTTTTATTAAAAATTTATAATTTTCAAGTTCCTGGCGGTAAATTTGAAAGTGCTTGTTAATCATTTCAGCATTGCCGTGAAATGTGGTTTCATCACGTTCTCCAGCCAATTCTTCTAAACGCTCTAAACCCTCAATTTTTGATGATATTGCATTAAAGTGATTGTTTAAATAGTCTCTTTTTTCTTTGGATACGTCACGTCTTTGTTTGGTCAGGTCTTTTTTTCGCTCGACGCGTGATATTGTTGTATCCAAAGTTAAATTCTCTGCTTCTTTTGCTAACGCCGCTAATCTGGCATCAAAACCACTCAAACGTTCATCGAGCTCCTGAAGACCAATCTTAACCTGACTTTTCAACATCTGTGCATCAGGACTTATCTCATTCGCGGAAAACGATCGAGCGCGCAATACATTTAGTTCCTTGATGAAATCTTCTGACGCCTCTTGATTTTTCTTAAATTCGCTTTCAATTGGATCCGCTTGCAAAATACCTTCAATAGGTGCGGGGGCCTTTTTTCTCCTTCGTTTAGGTTTAACTGCGACATTCCTTTTTAGGGTAGCTTTTAATTCTTCACTAGGGGTAGCTTTTAATAAATTGTTATCCTCAACTCGCTTCATTTCTGTCAATTTTGATGTTATCAAATCGTTTCTTTCTTGCTCCAGTAGTTTTCTTTCTTCGGCAAGGCTTGTTTTTGTCTCGCCTTTGAATGCAAATGTTCTTTTACGGTCTAATTTCCGAGCTTTCTTGTCTAACGTAGCTAGCGCTTCATCAAAATCCTTAATTACAGACCTGGGAAGCTTGTTTTCATTAAACATGGGCTTCAACAATTTTCTCAGTGTCTTGAGGTTAGACTCTGAAGATTTTTGAAGTGCTTTAATGTCAGCCTCAATTGGTTGGCTTGGGCTTGGCACGTTTTCGTTCTCTGGCATGGTTTGGCCCTGTGCAATTTGTATAACTAAAGTATAGTTGCGTTTTGGCGATTCAGCCATTTTTTACCGTTTAGTCCTATTATTTACCAGCTTTGGTAGATTCCGACATGTTGGCGGTTATAGGCGGTGTCTGGATCTGATGAGGATGCAGGGGTTCTCTTTCAGGATGTCGTGTATATGCAGTCAAGCGAAATATTTACAGCACCAGGTCAAAAGGTGACGAATATTGTCAGTTTTTCCCTTAAGTTCTAACAAATGCGCGGTCTTGAAACGCCACTGTTAACTTTATGGCTAATGTTTTTATTTTTTGGGCATTTTATTTTTTATTTAAAAACAATATAGATAGCGGTTATATGTGGTATTTATAGACAAGGAAAATGATAACTGGCATTGTGTTTGCATTAGTTTAACTGAGGTTTAATATTGGAGAATGTCATGAGACAGCAAAAAGGTTTTACATTAATTGAATTGATGATCGTGGTAGCGATTATTGGAATTTTGGCGGCAGTGGCGATTCCTGCCTATCAGGACTACACCATTCGAGCACGGGTGACAGAGGGTTTGAATTTGGCCTCTTCGGCTAAGTTAGCTGTTTCTGAAACTGCAATGAGCCAAGGTGGCTTGGCAAACGTAACAGCAGCAAATTCTGGTTATGAACCTCCTACAGCCACAGATAATGTAACTTCAGTCGCTATTGGTGCTAATGGAGTAATTACTATTACTTACGCTGCTCCAATTCCACCAGGAAATGCTACACTTACTTTGACCCCAGAAGAGCTAGCTGGAGGTAATATAGCGTGGACTTGTGGTGCTGCTGCAGACACTTTATTACCCAAATACCGTCCTGCTAACTGTCGATAAGGGATAAAAGAGACCGCTTCAATGGCGGTCTCTCTTATCCACCAACACATTACCTGCTTTCAAAAGCGGGTAATTTTTTTTCTAACAACTGATTTCCCAAACGCACATAATCCGGCAAACCGTTCACATACGGCGGATAGGCCTCACTCTGAATCAAGGGCGACAGATACCGTCTGCAAGCCGCTGTGATCCCAAAACCATCCTCACGAATATAGTTTGCCGGCATGGCAATTTCCTGATTGGCCACCTCTGCGAGAGGCACTTTGCCAATGGACCATTGATAGGGTTCATCCTGCTCGCGAACGATGATCGGCATGATGGCATTTTCCCCTTCGATGGCGAAGTCCACGGCCGCCTTGCCCAGCGCATAGGCTTGTTCAACATCCACTTTAGAGGCAATATGGCGCGCGGCACGTTGCAGGTAATCGGCCACAGCCCAATGGTATTTGTGGCCCAGTTCCTGTTTGATTAACTGCGCAATCACAGGAGCCACCCCGCCGAGCTGGGCATGGCCAAAGGCATCGCGAAGGCCGGCGTCGCTTAAAAACTTGCCGCTCTCATCACGGATGCCTTCAGACACCACGACCACGCAATAGCCGTAATCCTTCACACAGGCATCTACTTTTTCTAAAAAGGCTTTCTGATCAAAAACCACCTCTGGCAGGAGAATGAGATGCGGCGGTTGACTGGCGGCTTCACTGGCAAGGCCACTGGCAGCAGCAATCCAGCCGGCATGCCGGCCCATTACTTCAAGGATAAATACCTTGGTGGAGGACTCGGCCATGGAGGCCACATCAAAGCCGGCCTCCCGGGTGGATACAGCCACGTACTTGGCCACCGAGCCAAAACCCGGGCAGGCATCGGTATAGGGCAGATCATTATCCACGGTTTTCGGTATGCCAATGCAGGTGATAGGATACCCCATGGTTTTTCCCAATTGAGAGACCTTATGCGCCGTATCCTGCGAGTCGCCGCCGCCGTTATAGAAAAAATAACCGATGTTGTGCGCTTTGAATACCTCTATCAAGCGCTCGTATTCATGGCCTTGATCCTTTAATTTATAACGGCAGGAGCCAAAAGCGCCCGATGGGGTATGCATTAATTTGGCAATATCGGCATCGCTTTCTTTGGAGGTATCGATCAACTCTTCCCGAAGCGCGCCAATGATGCCGTTTTTAGCAGCAAACACGGTGCCTATTTTGTCGGCATGTTGTCTTGCAGTTTGGATAACCCCGCAGGCTGTGGCATTGATCACCGCCGTAACGCCGCCGGACTGTGCGTAAATCGCATTTTTAGTGCTCATGATGTCTCCCTGATTTTTTTAACTGTAATGGGTTTCAAATTCATTAATAACAGCATCTATTTGTTGCATGACTTCGGTGAAAGGCTGGCGCAAGTCTTCGGTGGTTTTGGACTGTTCGGCCAGTTTTTCCAGTTGACTTACTTTTTTCTGCAGGGCAGGGACGCCACAAAAACAACAGGCACCGTGCAATTTATGCGCGGCCTCTACTACGCCTTTGATGTTTTTGTCTTGAAAGCACTGCGTCAATGCCTCGCGGCTCAGATGCAGCTCCTCCACAAAACGGCTCAAAAATTCCTCGGCCAGTTGCTGATTACCGGAAAGTTTTTGTACACACAAAGACCAGTCAATGGCCGCATGGCGCGCTTTGTCAATGATCTTCAGCAGCTGGCCAATCAAGTGCTTTTCTTCTATGGGTTTGTTGAGGCAATGATCAATTCCGGCCTTTTTCAAATCTTTTTTATTGACGTCGTAGGAGTTGGCACTGAGCAGCAGAATAGGGGTGTCGCGGTTTAAAATGGACTGGTGTCTGATCAATTCGCCGGTTTCAAGGCCATTGAGTTTGGGCATGTGCAAATCAAGAATGATGGCATGAAATCGTTTTTCATTCGATAATGTAACCGCTTGTTCACCGTCCTCTGCAGAGTGAATGATCACATGCTCTCCCAGCAGGGAGTTTAATAACATCCGGTTCACCGGATTGTCTTCGGCAATCAGTATATCCGGATGGACAAAGCGCAGCTGTTCCCGGAGATTTTTGATTTCCTGAGTGATGACGGCTTTGGGCGGGGCCTGATTGATTAAGGTATCGATAACATCCTGCAGTTTTTGAATGCTGGTGGGTTTATATAAGATAGCCTGTGCGCCTAACTGTTTTGCATCCTGTAAGGGGCGTTTGGTGATAAGGACGCTGGGAATGGCGGTATTCTTTTTAAGGAGTGCCCCTACCTGCGTTTCACAGCCCTGATTGACGTTGATAAAAGCGATGTGGCAGTCCTGATGGCTATCAAAAGCGTCTTGAAGCGCATGGTATTTTTTTACTTTAACGCATTCTATGCCCCAGAACCCAAGGCCGTTACACAGGGCCTCCAAATGCAGCGGGTTATCATCAAAACACAGCACTTTCAAATGTGCAAAGCGGTGTATTTGATGTTTTTCGACCTCATAGGCTGAGAGTTTTTCCAGTTTCAGATCGACTGTGAAGGTAGAGCCTTTATGGAGTTCACTTTGCAGTTTGATGCGGCCTTTCATGGCTTCGGTTAACTTTTTACATATCACAAGACCCAGCCCCGATCCACCGTATCTGCGGGTAATGCTGGTATCAGCCTGATTAAAGGCGGTAAACAGTTTGCTTTGATCCTCTTTTGAAATACCAATGCCCGTATCAATCACCGATATGTTGATTTTATAGTCCGCCTCGGTCTCGTCTTTGATGGTGGTGCGAATGAGCACGTAGCCGTTGTCGGTGAATTTGATGGCATTGTTGATAAGGTTTGAAATGATTTGTTTAATACGCAAGGGATCGCCCAATACCGTTCGCGGGACATCAATGGCTGTGACAGGTATCAAGTCCAGGCCTTTCTTATGGGCATTGGGGGCCGCGAGTGTCAGCACTTCATCTATGCAGGCGCGAACATCCACCGGTATGCAATCCAGATGCAATTTTCCGGCGTCCATTTTTGAGTAATCAAGAATGTCGTTAATGATCATTAACAAGTCCTGCGCTGATCCCTTGATGGTTTTTACATAATCGAGTTGAAGCGGATCAAGTTTGCTTTCCAGCAATACGTTGGTAAACCCGATGACACCATTCATGGGGGTGCGGATTTCATGGCTCATATTGGCGATGAATTCCGATTTCTGGCGGCATTTCTCTTCAAGCTTTTTCTTTTCCAGGGATAAATCGATATTTTTTTCTTCCAGCAATTCCAGAGACTGCTGTAAATCTTCCGTGGCGACTTCGATGTGCTGATTTAAATCACGAACCGTATCCAGGTATTGCTTCTGCAGATGGGCGCAACCTTGCTCAATCGTGCCCAGCTCGCCACCGCTGGACTGTTTGATTTCTGTTTCAAATTCATTGCTGAGGATTTGCTTCATGCTTCTGCGCAATTTGGAAATGGGCAGATAGATGCGTTTTGACAGAAAATAATGAGTCATCAAACCGATGAGCAAACCAAAAAGGGTAATAAAAATGGTCACAACCAACATTTGATACCGTTTGATCAGCACGTATTGCGTGTCGATATCAATCGATAACCAGCCTAAAATATCATCGGCCTGGTAGAGCATATAATTAGGAGAATTTTTTAAAAAATTACTCGAATATAAATTATATTTCGGAATGGTGATGGGCGCCATGAAATTGATGGTCGTAGGATTGATTTGTTTGCTTTCAATAAAATCACCGCTGTAAGAGGGGGGCTTAAACGGTTTATGCAAAGAGTGCTTGCCGCCGCGATAAGCCAGCAATTGGCCGCTGGCGTTATAGAAAGCGAGGGCTTTGACTTCCTGGTTGATAGTGGAGGCGTTAATCAGACCTTGCAGGGTGCGGTTATCATGCTGCAGCATGGCAAGCTCTGCTGCAGGAATCAGCTGGCGAATATAAGCATCGCCGAGGCGGGAGACATGTTGTTTCAAATCATTGCCAAACAAGCCGTTGTAAAACAGGGCGAACAGCAAAGCGACCAGCAATACCGGTATAAGGGTAATGATCCTGAGTTGGTATTTAATACCAATACTTTTCAAATGCAACCTCCTGGCTAACTCTCGCTTTGCGTAAACTGCAAAGTACGATATTATATAGACATCTTGAATTTCACACAACGGAACGATTTATGACCGTTAGAACACGCTTTGCCCCAAGTCCCACAGGTTATCTCCACATCGGCGGCGTTCGCACCGCCTTGTTTTCCTGGCTGTATGCCCGCCGTCATCAGGGCCAGTTTATCCTGCGCATTGAGGATACCGACACCGAGCGCTCAACGCAGGAATCGGTTCAAGCCATTTTAGACGGCATGGCCTGGTTAGGCATGGATTTTGATGAAGGGCCTTATTATCAAAGCCAACGCTATGATCGTTATCGCGAGGTGGTGCAGCAGTTGTTGGATGAGGGCATGGCTTATCGCTGCGAATGCAGCAAAGAGCGGCTGGAAGCGCTGCGCGAATCGCAATTGGCCAGTAAGGGCAAGCCACGCTATGACGGGCTTTGCCGTGAAAAAAATATAGGACCCACCGATAAGCCGCATGTGATTCGCTTCAAAAATCCACAGGAAGGCGTGGTCTCGTTCAGCGATGAGGTGTATGGCGATATTCATGTGAACAATAATGAACTCGATGATTTGATCATTGTTCGAACCGACGGCAATCCCACCTATAATCTGGCGGTTGTCGTCGACGACATGGATATGGAAATCACCCATGTGATTCGCGGTGATGATCATCTCAATAATACCCCCCGGCAGATCAATATTCTGCGCGCGTTGGGTAAGACGCCG
>JAGXGR010000111.1 GCA_024636645.1 Legionella sp. | reverse complement strand
TGAGCGTCTCGTGGGCTCGGAGATGTGTATAAGAGACAGTAGTAATCCTTGCTCAAGAAAATGAGACAAATCAAAAAAATATAACTGGCTTCTTAATTTTTCCGCTACTTCAACTGTTCCGCTTCCTGACGGGCGCGGCTCGGTTAGATCGCAGCCCGGTCGCGGCTCGGATATCTGTTCAGATATTGTGCGTTTTAATGCAATCGCCGTGATGAAATGCATCTCAACGCTTGCCAAATAATATCACCACGTCCATAATCCTGTTCTTTTAACAAGGTTAAATGAATGATGGAATTTCTTAGTCAATATGGTTTGTTTCTCTTGAAATCAATTACCGTAGTTATTGCAATTATAGCGGTGCTTGGCGCGGCCTTTGCTATGCGCGGCAAAAAACAGAAAGGTGATCTGGACATTTCCGATCTGAATAAAGAATACGATGAAATTAAGCAAAAACTCAGTAAGGAAGTACTGGGTGAAAAGCATAAGGCCAAAAAAAATAAAGATAAATATAAAAAACCCTCTTTATTTGTGATTAAATTCGAAGGGGACATCAAAGCCTCCCAGGTAGAACAGCTAAGGGAAGAGATATCCGCTGTGTTAAGTATTGCCAAGCCAGAGGATGAAGTCATGGTTAAACTCGACAGTCCAGGCGGCGCTGTGAATGGCTATGGTCTGGCTGCGTCTCAATTACAACGCATACGCGACAGGAAAATCCCTTTAACCGTCTGCATCGATAAAATTGCCGCCAGTGGTGGCTACCTGATGGCCTGTGCGGCGAATAAAATCGTTGCAGCCCCCTTTGCCATCATCGGCTCAATTGGTGTCGTAGCTCAAATTCCCAATTTTTATCGCTGGCTAAAAAAGAATGACATTGATGTTGAACTGATGACGGCAGGTGAATACAAGCGAACCATCACCTTATTTGCTGAAAACACAGACAAAGGCCGTAAAAAATTCCAGGCGGAACTGGAGCAAATCCACCAAACCTTCAGAGATTATGTTTTTAATAACCGACAACAACTCGACATTGAGAAAGTATCCACAGGAGAACACTGGCTGGCGGCCGATGCTTTTGATTTGCGACTTATAGATAGCTTGTCTACGAGTGATGATTACATTATTAATAAAATGAATGATTTTAATGCCTATCAAATTAAGGTCAAAGGCAAAGAATCGCTGATTAATAAGCTATTTAAACCGGCAATGGCATTGATGCATCCTTGGGGATAATGAAAGCGACTTCACTTTGCTACATATTTTCTGTCATTCTGTATTGCGCAAATCCATGCAGGAGCTAATTTGCTTTTTCAGGATGACAAATTTTCAATCACAACAATAGCCCCAGTTAGTCAAATAACATTAAAATTCGCAAAAATCACAGCAATAGGTATATACTTAGATTATAAATAATTATTTATTGATCCAGGGAGAGAGACATGAGTGATTTTAAATCCAAATTACCTAACTTAAAAGAAGTCGCCAATATCACTACAAAATTATTTAAAGATCTTAAAAACTCTGTATCCGAGATAGTATCTGATTATAAAGAAAAACATTTCAAAGAAGAGGAAAAAACGAAAACAACCCAAGCGACGACGTCCACGAAAGAAGCAAAAAAACCAGACGCCAAACCCGCAGCCGAACCCAAGCCCGATATTAAAAAGTCTGTAGATATTGAAAAAGAGCCTAAAAAACCCGTGAAGAAGTCTGCAGACCTTGAAAAAGAACCTAAAAAGCCCGTGAAGAAGAAACCGGTAAATAAGAAAAAAGAAGAAGATTTGTAGTGTCAATTGATAATTATTCCCGTCGCCTAACTGCCGCGATAGTAGGTTGGGCCTTGGCCCAACACTAAAGCAATGAAATCCAGGGTTTCAGCCAAAAATTCTTGTCAAAAGATAGTCATTAAAATTCAAATCTGGCATTTGATCTTATTTCTTACTGTTCGTCAAATAATAACTGTTGGGCCGAGGCCCAACCTACAGCAGACACCGCTCTGGAACCAGATTTAAAAAGATTTTTTTACGGCTCGCGGCTTCAACAGTGCGTAGCCGCGAGGCAGTTATCGCGTCTATAAGAGATCTTCAAGAATCTTATTCACAACCTCTGCTGGGTGTTCAGCCTTTGTAATCGGGCGACCGATAACCAGATGGTCACTCCCTGATTTTATGGCTTGATACGGCGTCATGATCCTTGACTGATCATCAAGATTGTCGCCGATTAATCTGATTCCTGGCGTTACAGTTATAAATGAAGGAGTAGTTTTGGCTTTTATCATGGCAGCTTCCTGCGCCGAGCATACAACACCATCAAGCTGCGCGTCTAAAGCCAATCGTGCCAGAATAAGAACCTGAGATTTTAAGTCTGACGGCACGCCAACAGTGGGCAGTTCAGCTTCACTCATGCTGGTTAAAACAGTGACAGCAATCAATAAAGGTCGGTTTGGACCAAAAGAATCAAGCGCCTGCCGGGCTGCCAACATCATTTCATGGCCGCCTGAAGCATGCAGGTTCATCATCCATACCCCTAAATCGGCTGCGGCCTTGCAGGACTGAGCGACGGTGTTGGGTATGTCATGAAATTTCAAATCAAGAAACACCTTGAATTGTCGCTTTATAAGAGAGGTTACAAACGCATGACCAAAGCGTGTGAACATTTCACTGCCCACTTTCAAAGCAGAGTTTTGTGGATCAAGCTGATCAACGAGATCTAATGCCTTGTTTTGATCGTTAAAATCCAAGGCGACAATCAATTTTCTGGACATTTATACTAGCTCCAGGGTTTTATTTAATGCTTTTTTAACGGCATTGACAATTTCAAGCTGTTCCGATTCAGCCAAATAAGGATGCATAGGCAAACTGATGACGCGTTGACTTGCATTTTCTGAATGAGGAAAATCACCTGATTTATAGCCCAGGTAGCTCAATGCCTCCTGAAGGTGCATGGCGATAGGATAATGAATGGCGGTAGGAATGCCCTCAGATTGCAGCAACTGTTGCACCTGCTCTCTGTCATCTACTTCTATGGTATATTGCGCAAAAACGCTGCTATATCCCGCTTTAACAACAGGCGTTCTAACCTGCGTGGATAAAACCTCGGTATAACGGTCAGCAACTTTTCCTCGTAACTGCACCTCTCTTGGAAATATCTTAAGTTTTTGCAGTAAAATAGCCGCTTGAATGCTATCCATTCTGCCATTAAAACCAATATATTTATGTTTGTAACGCTCATTCTGGCCGTGATTTCTAATTTCTCTTAGTCGCTGAGCCAAGGCGTCATCATCAGTAAAACAGGCCCCTGAATCACCATAACCGCCTAAAGGTTTGGAAGGAAAAAAGCTGGTGCATCCGATAGTTGTCAGCGCGCAGGACTTTTTATCTTTATACAAGGCGCCAAAACTTTGAGCAGCATCTTCGATAACGGGTAGATTATATTTTGCAGCAATGGCATTGATTGCATCCATGTCAGCACATTGACCAAATAAGTTTACGGGCAAAATCGCTTTGGTCTTTGAGGTAATTGCTTTTTCAAGATGATTGGGATCAAGATTATAAGTTACAGGATCAATATCTACAAAAACAGGGATCGCATGGCAAAGCGCTATCACCTCAGCTGTTGCAAAGAAACTGAAGGGGCTGGTAATCACCTCATCGCCTGGCTTGATGTCCAACGCCAATAAAGCCATAAACAAAGCATCAGTACCACTTGAATTAACAATGGCATGCTTGACACCAACAAACGCTGCAAGCTGTTGTTCAAGTTGGGTAACTTCAGGGCCCATAATATACTGTCCGTGATCAAGGACGGTTTTTATACTCTCAAGAATGTCTCTTTCGAGGAGTTGATACTGTTTTTTCAGATCAATAAATTGCATGATTTTGTTTACCTATTTACAGTTAGATATTTAGAAGGAATATGCTCTCGGCCAATTAATCGCCTTCTAATCCATGAATGGGCTTCATTTTACCCCATTGCTTACAACTTGGGCAATGCCAATGTAGATGTTTACCGCCAAAACCACAATGTCCGCAGCGATAAATGGGTTTGTCGACGATAAATTTGCTGGTAATATCATGAAGCATCGACAGCTTCTCCCGTACCTTGCCATGAGCTGATTCAAGATGCCAGTATATAAGACGGTTTAATCCACGAATGGAGGGGTATTTGCTGAGCTTTTCTGCGACAAAGTCTACTGCTGCATCCAGATTTTTTTCCTGCCTTATAAATTCAGCCACAACAAAGATAACCGATGCGCGAGGGTGTTCGTCAAGAATTTTCTGAAGATAATGAATGCAATCATCTACTGCATTTATTTTTTTATAGCAGATAACAAGCGGTTCAACCATTTCTGTAATAAATTCTGCATCCTGCTGGGGTACACGCCGTAATGCTTTAATGGCATGCTTGTACCGTCCCGCCTGCATTTCCAGATCAGCCATCATCAAACTGGCTCTTACAGACTGTTTATCAATGGATAAAGCTTGCTTGACGCAATAATACGCCCTGTCATAGGCGCTGTCTTTTATGGCCTTTTTGGCCATTTCACAATAATAATGTGCGGCTTGATGGTGCAGGCTGTTTCCTGTGGAGATCTCTAATTTTTGAATGATATCTAAAGCCTTTTCCCAGGCATTCTCTTGTTGATAGATGGCCAGTAGTTCACGAAGGCTGCTTGTTTCCCGGCTGCCGCCAGTTTCTACGACTTCGAGAAATATTCGCTCTGCCCTGTCAAAGACGCCAGCACTCATATAATCCTGGCCAAGTGCCATTAAGGCTTCTTTACGCTGAATGACACTCAGTTGCGGACGCGCAATAAGGTTCTGATGGATGCGGATGGCGCGATCGACCTCACCACGACGCCTGAATAAACTCCCTAAAGCCAGATGCGTTTCAACCGTATCACTGTCAACTTCCAATAATTTAATGAAGACATCAACTGCTTTGTCAGCTTGTTCATTCAGTAAATAATTCAAGCCAACCACGTATTCACGCGACAGACGATTATCTGAGTGGAATTTTTTATCAGAACACCCCCTCCCTGCCATCCACCAGCCAGACCAGGCAGCTGCAGGCAAAAGCATCGGCCACAGATTAATCATGAGCACACTCCAATCTACATGTATTTAATTAATGTTGATTCTGTAAGGGTATCGATCTTAAATTTTTAATTTCTTTTTCGGTAATTTTTAACTCATGTTTTAATTTCCGATAGTCGCGTTTCAAGCGCCAGTATCGAAAAGCAAATAATATAAAGCCTGTTAAGATTCCTATGCCAAGCACCAGAATAATTAATACAGAAACAGGCATGGTGTATTGGGTCATATAAAAATTAATTTGAACATCAGATGCATTAAGTGCTGCAAAGCTAGCACCGAGAACAATAAGAACGAGATAAAACAATAACATTAATAAGCGCATTCTGATTCCTTTATTAATACGTTTATGTCAGCTGCTGTGAACAATGACAAAGGAGCAATCATACTCTTTTGTTGCCTTGTTAGCACAAGGAAGCTCCTTAGCTCTGGCATTTTTAACCAATCAATTAAGAATAATAAACTAAAAAAAAGCGTAGATAAACTACGCTTTTTTAATTTATTGCAAATAAGGCATTTATTCGCTTTCTTTATTAGCCATTTTTTCTTTAAGCAAATCGCCAAGCGTTGTTGCAGTAGATTCACCGCCGCTTCTTGAATACTTCTTGATAGCTTCAGCCTGCTCAAGCGCGTCTTTTGCTTTTACAGACAGTGAAATGCTGCGGTTTTTGCGATCGACATTGACTATCTTCGCTTCAATTTCATCGCCTTCTTTCACTATTGTTGTAGCATCGTCGACTTTCTCATCAGACAGTTCATTGGCTTTAATCGTACCAGTGATGTCTTCAGCCAGCTCAACAGTTACAAGCTTGGGTTCAACAGAAATGACTTTACCTTTTACAATAGAGCCCTTGGTATTTTCTTCTGTAAACCTTGTAAAATTATCGCCTTCAAGTTGTTTCAAACCTAAAGAGATTCTTTCACGCTCAGGGTCAATTGCCAGAATAACGGCTTCCAGTTCCTGACCTTTCTTAAACTGCTTCACAGCCTCTTCACCAGGAACGGACCAGGAAATGTCAGATAAATGGACCAGGCCATCAATATCGCCTTCAAGACCAATGAATATCCCGAAATCAGTGATTGATCTGATTTTACCTGTGACTTTCTCGCCTTTTTTATGGGCTTGAGAGAATTGCTCCCATGGGTTGCCTACACATTGCTTCATGCCCAGGGATATACGACGACGGTTTTCATCGATTTCGAGAACAACAACATCCACAACGTCACCAAGAGAAACAACCTTGCTGGGGTGAACGTTCTTGTTGGTCCAATCCATTTCAGACATATGCACAAGGCCTTCAACGCCCTCTTCTATCTCAACGAAACAACCGTAATCAGTAATGTTAGTCACTTTACCCTGTAAGCGATGGCTTATTGGATAACGATCAACCAAATCGACCCAAGGATCATTGCCTAATTGTTTCATACCAAGAGAAACGCGGTTTCTTTCACTGTCAAAGCTCAATACTTTCACTTTAACGTCCTGACCGACGGTTAATAATTCACTTGGGTGCTTAACACGCTTCCAGGAAATATCAGTAATATGCAACAGACCGTCGATACCGCCTAAATCAATAAATGCACCATAGTCTGTCAGGTTCTTAACGATACCCTGTAATTCCTGACCTTCATGCAATGATTCGAGCAGGGCCTGTCTGTCAGCAGAGCTTTCCTCTTCAACAACGGCACGTCTGGAAACAACGATATTATTACGTTTGAGATCCATTTTAATGACTTTAAACTCAAGTTCTTTGCCTTCAAGATAGGAAGGATCGCGAACCGGTCTGACGTCAACCAGTGAACCTGGCAGGAAGGCTCTTATGGAGCCGATTTCAACAGTGAAACCACCTTTTACTTTACCAGATATAACACCGGTAACGGTTTCATTTTTCTCATGTGATTTGGACAGTTTGCGCCATGCTTCCTGTCTCTTGGCTTTTTCTCTGGAGAGCAGCGTTTCACCATGTCCGTCTTCAACAGAATCCAGTGCAACTTCTACTGTGTCACCAAGACCAATTTCCAACTCACCATCCTTATCGTAAAACTCTTCGATTGGAATGATCCCTTCAGATTTTAAACCGGCATTTAAAGTGACATAGTCATCATCTATTCCGATGACTTTGGCATTAATGATGGCACCTGGATAAAATTGAGCACCTTCGATACTTTGCTCAAATAATTCTTTGAAACTTTCAGACATGTTATTTAACTCTGTTAATGAAACACTGGAAAACCGGGACATCCCAATTTCCCCCCAAATAAAAACAAGCGTATTATTTAATACACTTATTTACTAATAGTAATACATTTTCGAATACTTGTGTAATATTTAATCCGGTTGTATCTATCATTATAGCATCTTGTGCTGGTTTTAGTGGTGCATGATTACGCTGGGTATCTCTTGCGTCACGTTTAACCAATTCATCTACAACCTGCGCGAGATTAACATCAATGCCTTGATTTTTCAACTGCAGATAACGTCTTTTTGCTCTTTCCTGCTCGCTTGCGTATAAATATATCTTTAAATCAGCATCAGGGAAGACAACCGTGCCCATATCTCTTCCATCTGTAACGAGGCCGGGGGGCTTGGCAAATGCGCGCTGCCTTTCAAGTAAGGCCGCTCGCACCTCCCCTATTGATGCAATGGTCGATGCAATTTGACCGCATTTTTCGCTGCGTATCTCTTGGCTGACATCTTCATCCTCTAATATGATCTGTTGCTTGGAGTCGCTATTTATTTTAAATTGCAAATCGAGCTGTTTTGCCAGCTGTACCAATTTATCGCTGTCATCCAATGCAATACTCTTTTTTTGTGCTGCATAAGCCAAAACACGATATATTGCCCCGCTATCAAGAATATTCCAGTTGAGATGCTCCGCTAACAAATGGCAAACGGTGCCCTTTCCTGTACCGCTGGGGCCATCTATAGTTATTACCGGAATGTTTTTATGATGGTTCATCAGTTGTTTCCTGTAATGTCATTCCAGCTTCATTGGCTATGTCTATAAAACCGGGAAAAGAGGTCATGACGTTTGAACAATTTCGAATGGTAACAGGCGCTGTTGCTGCTGCACCCGCTACGGCAAACGCCATAGCGATACGGTGATCGCTATAACTGTCTACAGTACCGCCTGTCATCTGGCCGCCTTTTATATACAAGCCATCCTCGAAAGCCTGGGCTTCAATGCCCAGTGTTTGCAAACCATTCACCATAGCAGCAATTCTATCGCTTTCTTTAAATCTTAATTCCTTTGCTCCATGCAGAAGGGTCTGGCCCTTTGCGCAAGCCGCGGCAACAAAAATGGCTGGAAATTCATCAATGGCCAAAGGCACCATGACAGACGGAATATCAATGCCTTCAAGAGGGGAATATTTAATAAATAAATCCGCTACCGGCTCTTCGCCGCACAAGCGCTTATTCAACAAGCTGATATCCGCACCCATTAATTTCAATATCTGTAAAATGCCTGTCCTTGTAGGATTAATACCTACATTCTTAATCAGCAATTCTGAACCGGGTATGATTGAGGCGGCCACGATGAAAAAAGCGGCAGACGAAATATCCCCTGGAACAATGATGTCTGTAGCCAGGCATTCCGATTCTGAATTGATGAAGATTTCGTTTTCTGCTTTATGTATAGGGTAGGAAAAAGTGGTTAACATGCGTTCGGTATGATCGCGCGCGATGCCGGTTTCTGAGATAATCGTTTCGCCATCGGCATACAAACCGGCAAGCAGCATACATGATTTCACCTGGGCGCTGGGCTCTGGAATATCGTAGCGGATGCCTGTCAATGATTTTCCGCCATGAATCATCAAAGGCGGCTTGCCTTCATGCGTCATCACTTCAGCACCCATTTGATTCAAAGGCTTACTGACCCTCTCCATAGGGCGCTTAAGCAAGCTCTCATCGCCCGTTAACTGGCTGTCAAAAGACTGGGCAGCCAAAAGACCGGCAAGCAGACGCATGCTGGTTCCTGAATTTCCGCAATCAATGTTTTCCGGTGGTTTTTTCAGGCCATGTTTGCCAACGCCATGGATCACTACGCGTTGAGATACCGGTCCTTCAATGGATACGCCCATGGCTCTAAATGCTTTTAAGGTGGCCAGGCAATCTTCTCCTTCAAGAAAACCACTGATGGTTGTTGTCCCTTTTGCTATAGAACCAAATATAATTGCCCGGTGAGATATAGACTTGTCTCCGGGAACAGGAATAGCCGAATGTAAAGGGCCTGCGGGTTTACTGATAAAATGACAGGGTTTCAATGCTAATATTCCTTTGAAAATTCTCGCATAAAATGTATTAATTTTTCAACGGCTTCAAGCGGCATGGAGTTATACAAACTGGCTCGAATACCCCCGATAACCCGATGCCCTTTTAAGGCATATAATTGATGCTTGGCTGCCTGCTTTATAAATTGTTCTTCAAGCGCTGGATTAGGCAATGAAAAGACAATATTAATGATTGAGCGACTGCCTTTTTCTATCTGACACTGGTAAAAATCAGAAGCATCGATATAGGAATATAATTTTTCAGCCTTTTGACAATTTACTTTATATAAGGCCTCTACGCCGCCTTGTTTTTTTATCCATTCAAACATTTTCGAAGCGATATAGCAATTAAATACAGGTGGGGTCGCATAGAGCGATTTATTTTCGGCATGAACCCTGTAATCCATCATCGTGGGTAAAGATGAACCTGGATTTATGGACAGTAAATCGTCTCTGATAATCACTATGGTCAAACCTGCGTTGGCTATATTTTTCTGAGCCCCGGCAAATACCAATGCAAATTTACTGATATCTACAGGTTGTGTCAGCAAACAAGAGGTCATATCGGCAATCAGACGCTCTCCGGCTGCATCAGGTATCTCATGAAACTGAATGCCATTCACGGTTTCGTTCGGTGTATAGTATATATAAGATGAATTTTTTTTTATATTGTATTGTGTGCAGTCAGGCAACCTGACAAAATTATTATCTTCTGCTGAGGACAGTTTATAGGCATTTTTTAATTTCGCCGCTTCCTGAAAAGCCAGATTTGACCACAGTCCACTGATAATATAGCCTGCACTATCCTCAGGGTTCATAAAATTGATGGGGATCATCCCAAACTGCGTTCTGGCAGCGCCTCCCAAAAACAATACATGATAATCATCAGGGATATTTATCAATTGCCTCAGGTGCAGCTCTGCACTGGATAGCAAATCTCTGAACGCCTCGGAGCGATGACCAACTTCGAGGATTGACATGTCCTGATCCTGCCAATCCAATAATTCATCCTGCACTTCTTTCAATAGCTCTTCAGGCAGCATCGCAGGGCCTGCGCTGAAATTATACCCCTTGATCATCTCTTGTTTCTTCTATTTCTTCCGACTCATCATGATCGTTATCCTCATCCGTTACTTCTTCAATACGCTGCAGACCAACAACATGCTCTCCGGGGCTGACGTTGATCAATCGGACGCCCTGGGTATTTCTACCGATAACAGATAATTCAGCTACTTTGAACCGCACCAGCGTGCCCTTATCAGTGATAAGCATGACTTCATCGTTCTCATACACCTGAATAGCCCTTACCACCTTGCCATTCCTTTCATTGACCTGTATAGAAATAACACCCTGTCCGCCACGACCCGATTTGCGATATTCATCGATATCCGTGCGTTTACCATAGCCGTTTTCGGTAGCTGTCAGAATCGTTCCTTCAGGATGCACAACAACAAGCGAGATAACAGATTGGTCAGCCGCCAAACGGATGCCGCGAACGCCTCTTGCTGTTCGACCCATTGGACGAACCAGGCTTTCATCAAAGCGAACCACTTTGCCAGCGTCTGTAAAGAGCATGATGTCTTTTTGTCCATCCGTCATGTCTACGCCAATCAGCCAGTCATTCTCATCCAGATCAACCGCAATGATCCCTGACGAGCGCGGACGGCTAAAGGCATTGAGAGGGACCTTTTTAACGGTGCCTTTCTGTGTTGCCATAAAGACATAATAACCTTCCTGATACTCACGAACGGGCATCATGGCATTAATGTATTCATTTTCTGCCAGAGGTAAAATGTTTACAATCGGTTTTCCTCTTGAAGCTCTGCTGGCCAAAGGCAATTGATAGGCTTTAAGCCAGTATAATTTCCCAAGGTTTGAGAAGCAAAGCAAGGTGTCATGGGTTGACGCAATGACCAGACGCTCAACAAAATCTTCTTCCTTGACGTGTGTTGCGGACTTGCCTTTTCCGCCGCGTCGTTGAGCCTGATAAGCATCGAGCGGTTGATATTTCACATAACCCTGATGAGACAAGGTCACGACGACATCTTCTTCTGTAATAAGATCTTCAATGGTCAAATCTTCCTGAGAAGCGATAATTTCTGTACGTCTGTCATCACCAAACTGGGTTTTAACCTCTATCAGCTCTTCTTTAATCACATTCATTAAACGGTCTGGTGATGCAAGAATATCAAGCAACTCTTTAATGGCATCTAACAGTTGTTCAAATTCATTGAGGATCTTGTCTTGCTCAAGCGCTGTCAATCGATGCAGTCTTAATTCAAGAATCGCCTGAGCCTGTGTTTCAGATAAATGATAACCATCCGCTTTTAAGCCATAGATGCTCGGAAGATCATCGGGTCTGCAGGCATCACTGCCTGTTTTCTCTAACATGGCTTTAACAAGCCCTGGCTGCCGGGCTCGGGATAACAATGATTCTTTGGCATCCTGTGGTGTGGGCGATTTCTTGATGAGTTCAATCATTTCATCAATGTTAGCCAAAGCAATGCCCAGGCCTTCCAG
>JAGXGR010000110.1 GCA_024636645.1 Legionella sp. | reverse complement strand
GGTTGGGCCTTGGCCCAACAAATTAATTCATTTCTCAACAATATTTGCATGGTGGGTGGAATTGTTGGGCCAAGGCCCAACCTACTTCTACTTCTGATCAGCGTTATCTTAGAGATACACAGTAAATAACAGATCATTGCCCTGATTAGCAGGGATATTAAATCTGTTTCATAAATGCTTTTAAGTCCGATTTTTTATGCAGTTGATACTGGTACACAGCATAAAAGGCCATGACATTTTTGAGGTAATTACGTGTCTCATGCCAGGGCAGCGTTTCTATCCATATATCAATGGCTTTCGGCGGATGGTTTTTCAACCAGTAATTGACCTGTCTTGGTCCGGCATTATAGGCTGCTGCCATCAGCACGGGGTGCTGGTTAAACCGTTTTGATAATTGCTGCAGATAAGCGACACCAATATTAATATTTTTATCAAGAATAAATAACTGTCGTTGATCGCTATAGGGAATTTTTTCCTTTCGTGCCACCATTTTTGCCGTACTCGGCATGATTTGCATCAAGCCCCTGGCACCGGCACTGGACACCACATCACCGCGAAAGGCACTTTCCTGGCGAATAATGGCATAAATCAATTCTGGCTTAATGGTATAGGTTTTTGAATAATTTTTTACCGCCTGGCGATGTGAAACAGGAAACCGCAGCGCCAACTGATTATTTAAATCATCATTGCTATTACTGATATACACCGACTTACCATGCCATTGCAGTTCATTGCCAACCCAGTAAGCCAGGGCGCTGGCTTCATCCTTGGGTAATTCACTCATAAAATCATTGATCTTTCTTGAGGCCTGATGGGCCTGATTTGATTCATATAAACTTTTCACCTGTAGAAGAAAGGGCTGATAATTTTCAAGAAATTTCATATCCGATATCGGTTTTTCATTGGCAAATTGAAAGGATTTATTTAATCTCAAGCTGGCCAGAAAGCCGTAATAATGCCGTGTTTTGGATAATTTTTGATATATAACATCCGCCTTGTCTTTTTTACCCTGTGCCTCAAGTGATCGTGCCAGCCAATATTGCCAGCAGGGGTTTTCATTATCAGCTGCGGATGCTATCAAGTGCTGTACACGCTGCCATTGATGTTTTTTCAGAGCAAACCGGATTTGCCAATCGAGCAAGGCATCATTGTAATAGCCGGGTTTTATTTTACGAAACCACTGATACGTATCCTCATGGCCGCGCATGGCTTTATATAAGGCAACATGTGCCAGAAAAGCCTGCTGCTGTTCTACGCTCAGCAATTTTTTGGTCTTGGCATGTTGCCAATATTTGATGGCGTGATCCATGTTTTTGGACACCATACGTTTTAAACCGTATAAATAAAAATCATCATGCAATTCGCCGGTTTGCAGTTCTTTAATATTGGCCGGATTTTTATAAATGCTGAATAATAACGCCGTGTCTTTGATACGGGGTTGTTTATATTGTTTGAGCAGATAGCGTGCCAGCTGCAGGTTTCTTTGACCCAGGGCCAGAACAATCCGTTGGGTTATCAGACCTTCATCAAAATGCTCTTGTCCGGTCAATAAAGCAAATAAGGGATCGCAGGCCTCAGGCTGGGATTTACCTGCTAACCACAAGGATTTGGCTGCATTCAAGGCCTCTTCTTGCTGCCCTTGATGGTATTTCGCTAACTGAGCATAGCATTTTAAACGGGTGTTTTCGGACGCTTTGTAGTTCAGAGTGAACGTTAACCAGTCCTTTTTAGCAGCTAAATCGGATAACCATTTTTCGCGCAATTTATTTGACAAAGGGGTATCGCTTCGAATAAATGTCAGAAATTCAGGGGAAGGATTCTCAGGCAAATTCTCACTCCAGGCTGAATACGCCTGGTATTTATCCATATAAGATGGGTCGGCAAGTGCAAACGAGGATGCCGTCCAGAGTACAACATACAAAAATAATGATAATTTGTTCATAACCTCTTCATTCTTCCTTTAAATAAATTTAAAACAAAACGCAGAGGACGAACAAATGACGCTCTGTTTATTTCAATTGAGCCAATTTATTACGCATAGCCTGGATCGTTTGACTATAGTCCTTACTATTGAATATAGCAGAACCTGCCACAAATTGTGTGGCACCTGCCTGAGCCAGCATATCGATATTATCAGGCGAGACACCGCCATCGACGCAAACGGCCAGCTTGGGGTATTTTTTTCTTATATCCGTTATTTTAGATACCACTTCAGGAATCAGCTTTTGACCGCCAAAGCCAGGATTTACAGTCATTACCAGCACAAAATCAAGCCGATGGGCTATCCAATCCAGGCCATCAACAGGCGTGGCCGGATTGAGCACAAGACCCGCCTTACAACCAGCATCACCAATGCGTTGCAGGCTGCGATCAAGATGAGTGGTGGCATCCGGATGGATACTGATTCGCTTTGCCCCGGCTTTGGCAAATGCTTCAATCAAGTCATCAACCGGCCTGACCATAAGATGCACATCAACCGCCAAGTCAGGAAACCGGTTTATTAAGGCCTGGCAAAAGGCGGGACCAAAGGTTAAATTTGGCACATAGTGATTATCCATAACATCAAAATGAATCAGATCGCCACCGGCGTTCATGACCGCCTCCACTTCATCACCCAGTCGAGTCATGTCTGCTGAGAGTAGAGAGGGTAGAATTTTAAAATCCATGCGTATGTTTGCCCAAAATAAAAAAATATATATGGGGATATGATATACCTGTGACAGGATTTTTACGAGTATTGAAACAAGATGGGGTGTAAATCCTTAAAAAATGATTTTTTCCCAGATTGCGCACTCAAAGGGTGCAACTCTCACATAGGCAAAGAAACAGCCATTGTTATATAGAAGGAGCTTGTGTCAAAAGACCATTGTCGTCTCATTATACTTAATGTTGTCGTCCCCGCCTGCGCGCATAAACGTTCAACTTAAGCATACTTGATTGACGGTATATGCGGCGCATAGATAGAATATCTAAAGCTGAAACAATAAAAATATATTTACAGAGAATCTTTGCAGTTTCTCCTGTAGCAGTTTCGTTTTAAAAAATATTTAAAGTTGATCTCCTTCCCGTTCGTGCTGAGGAGGCGCATCGCAGTCTCTGTGGGTTGGCAGGCAGGCCAGCGCGCCGTCTCGAAGCATCGTCCGCTTTATCAGGCCTGTTTATTGAATTATGCCTGTGTATGCTTCGAGACGGCGCGCAGGGCTTTTTTCTATCGGGTCGTTCCGTTTTCGCGCCTCCTCAGCACGAACGGGATCGGGGGTAAACTTTAGCATTTTTTATCTTTTTGTTTGGGGTGAAAAACTCTTTTATTCATCTCCCTTACGTTGACGCCGATGCGCCTGCGCGGGGACGACATTGTGTATATGAGAGTTAACACCCCCCACTCAAATCCTTTATAATATAGCAAAATATGTACAAACTTAAATCAGGCTATTGATTATTTAATCAACTGATGGCATAATAGATTTTCAATTACACCCTTGTAATTTGAAATTTTGACCCAATTTGTCATTACAATCCACGACTTTGTGAAGTATGACAATGACTTTAGGGGGATTTAAGATGAAGCAAAACTGGCCTACGAAAGAAAAAGACATGCAGACTGCACGTTTGATTATCGAACAATATGCCAATGAGCAGGATAGCAATCATCTGGGACTGATGGAAATCGTGGTCAATGAAAAGAAAAAACGCATGGATTTACGTTTGTCTGCCTGGGTAATGTTGTTAGCCAAGCATTTTAATGCGGTGTATGGTGCAAGCCAGGGTGATTTCATCACTCGACAAATTATCAGTCGTTGCATCACGCAGGAGGCTACCCTTCATTAAAAAGAAGCCCCCCCTATATTGCCAAAATATTTGCGGTAGCTTTTTTTGAAGTCTTCAGATTGCTGGTACTTTAACAACACCGTGTTAATTTGTGATAACAGGGTGTTGTTTTGACGGTTTATCGCAATACCATAACCAAAACCATACTCCAAAGGCATACCATAAGTTTTCAATAAACCTGACGATTGGATTTCCCAAAACACGGCGCTATGATTATCCATTAATACCAGATCAACGTCATTATTATTCAATGAATCAATCAATTCATGCACCGTTTCATAGGGAACAACGGTGGCATTCCCTATACCGAGATTCACGATTTGCTCAGCAAAGATGCTCCCCTGCTCTACGCCAATGCGCTTATTGTTTAAATTCTGCAAGGTAAAGGGTTGCCGGCTGAACTGTTTTGTGGTTAAAAAGCGGGAGACGCTGCTAAGATAAGGCAAGGAAAAATTCACTCGCCGCGCACGTGGTACGGTGATGGTAATTGCAGAGATGGCCACATCCGCTTCATTATTTTCCACAGCCGCTAACAAATCATTAAAGGGCATCACCTGAAACTGACAGGTCCTGCCAATGCCTCTACAAATCGTTAGTATCAAACTGATATCAAAGCCATGAACCTGATTATTGGCCGCTTGCATGACAAACGGCGGTTCAAATACCTCGATGGCAACCCGCAAAGGCAGGGGCTGTGCGCATAATTGGAATGATAGAAGTATTAATATGCCCGGTATGAGTCTTTGAATCCATTTCATTTTTTTATCAAGTTTGACGGTTTGTATTTACAGTATATATCATTTTGAGAAATCTTTTGAGGCTGATCTGCCGCTAAGGACAGATCAACAAAAGAGTCAGTTCGCTTTTTGTCATCTATTGATTAAATTCCTCAAAAGCGTCCAATGCATCTGCAGCATACATCAAAGAAGGACCGCCTCCCATGTATACAGCCATTCCAAGCGTTTCCATCAACTCTTCCCGGCTGGTTTCATATTTCACCAAAGCCTGGGCATGAAAACCAAGGCAACCCGGGCAATGATTGGCTACTGCAAGCGCCATGGCAATCAATTCCTTGGTCTTTTTATCAAGCACGCCCTCTTTTGTTGCGGCTTGGGACAATGACGCAAAAGCAGACATTACCTCTGGCATTTCCTTGCGCATTTTTGCCATTTGCGTGCCAATGTTTTTGGTTAACTGGGTATATTTTTCCGACATGACAACCATTCTCCTTTGTTTAATGATAAAAATATCTGATTACAATCTACTAATCTAACCCAAGCACATAGAAGCTTCAATCTCCTTCGTAGTAAATCCGAGCCGCGACCGTTAGGAAGCGGAAAAGTTAGACTGCTGCATTAAATATTAGGGTTTTGTTTTTAAATACCGGGCTTGGCTCCTTAATTTTTCCGCTCCCTAACGGTCGCGGCTCGGACGCCTCGCGCGCAATTCGGACACTTCGTGCGTAATTCTGGCATTGCGGCCGTGCTCAGGACGCTTCGCGCCCGTCATTGACCCATATAAATGCCATCGCTGTAATAATGAAATCCATTAGTAAAAACAGCATAACTCTCATCAAATTAAAAGAGAAACCGTACCTCAGGTTAAAGATTTCTGAAATGACTCCCTGGCGATTGTCAGTTGTTTTTCAAGAGCACCCAGCTCTGCTTTCAAAGCCAGCGCCAACTCTGGTTTAGCACCGCGTTCAGTATTCTGCAAAGTGACAGACAAGGCCTTTTTTTGTTGCTCAAGATCTTCGATTTCTTTTTCCAATGCTTGTAACCAACGCTGACGGGTGCTGAGCTTCCTGACACCAAATGCTGCTTTTTTTCCGGCTTTGTTTTTTGCTTTTTTATTACACAAAGCAACCAGTACGGTTATTTTCTGATGGATCTTCTGGGAAAGATAATAGGCAGACTGCAGACTGTTTTGCTCGGACAAGCTTTTGATGTCGGCGTGAATTTCCGCCAGGCAGGCCAGCGGTTTATAATCAAATGCATAACGAAACAAGCCGCGAGGCAGTGCATGGCTTGAAATCGACCCACCTAAACAAGCCATTTTCCACTGCAACTCAGGAAGTCTTGCTGACAATTGCTGTAAAAGATGGTCAATATCCATGAATTACCCCTTTATATTTTCTTGCATTAAAGCATATTTTGACCAATAATGCCGCTGCTGCATTATTTTAAAGGACATTTCATGGAAAATATAGCTGCCTCCACCCAAGGAATTGATCAATGCCTGGTTCCCATTGATGGCATTCCCTGTGGAATCAATCCCCTTTATCATGACGATTTTGAAGCGGTTAAACTTGAAATTGAAAAGCTGAGCGGCTGTAACTATGAATTTATCCTCAAGCAGTGTACTTGCCTTCTGACAAATACCAGCAAAGATTTACGCGTTGCAGGTTATTTATGCCTGGCACTGACCTGGAAGCAGCAGGCCCAAGGGTTGATTGCCGGTCTTACGCTTTATAAAAATCTGCTGATACAGTATGCCGACTCTCTTCACCCCCAAAATGAAAATGCCAGGCTTTCCGCTCTGAAATGGTTAAATAATCCAAGGTTTATTGCCCTGCTCAATGCCAAACCAGTCGCCAGTCCTCAAGTCATCAGCCAACTCCAGGAAACAATCACCGATTTTAAGGCAGCTATCCAAACTTATCTTGGTGACAGGTTTCAAACCTTCACTATTCTTGACCTATACCTTGCCTCTATTGAAACCAAATCAGCGCCACCCACCACATCCCGGCCGGTACTTGAAAATACCCCAAAAAAGAAAAACACGCTTATCCAAAGCCAACCTGAAGACAGTCAACAGGCTTTTGATTTACAAAAGCAATTAATTCATTATTGGCAGACAGAAAAACAATGGCTGCTGGCTTGTCAGCTGGCGCGAAGCCTTCGCTGGAACGAGCTTTCGCCGCCTCCAGACAAAAACAAAAAAACAAACATTACTCCACTGCGCAAAGAAGGCATGCAAAGTCTGGAAAAAGCGCTTAAAAAAGATGATCCCCAAGCCATTCTAAGCCAATGCGAATCACTTTTTCTGGAGCCTGGCGGGCAGTATTTCCTTGACTTACAATACCATGCCCATCAAGCCGCCCTGCGC
This sequence comes from Legionella sp., assembly GCA_024636645.1. GTDB lineage: Bacteria > Pseudomonadota > Gammaproteobacteria > Legionellales > Legionellaceae > Legionella_D. The sequence continues at coordinate 10,941 of JAGXGR010000110.1, read as the reverse complement.
CTTGACCTACAGGATTTAGCGGATTACCTGCTACAACAAAGCCGCTGGCTATGTACGCATCACCCTCACCTATCCGACTTGGCATTTTCTGATGACAAGCCCTTTGCCAGCTTAGACACGCAGCAATGGCTGGACAATAAAGCCACCGATGAGCCGCCTCACGCTGCCTTGGAAAAAACGGTGGATGTCTATTTAAAACAGGTCAATATTCAAGACAAGTTCAAAGATTTGAACGCCATTTTAAAACAATTACAGGAAGAAAATCCGCAAACCGCTCTTGAACAATTGCGCTTGCTCCAGGCCTCTGCCAGAGCCTGTAAGATCCGGCAGCAGTATGATTTGGCAATGATTTATTATCAGGAACTGTTATCTGTGATAGACCGCCAGCAATTTGCCTTGTGGCACAAGCAGGAAGCCCTGAGCTTATGGCAGGAAATCTTAAGTTTTACTGAAAACAAAGGCCATTTGGTTCTCTCAACAGAAGACATCAGGCAACAGGCTTTTCAACTCAAGAAAAAAATCTGCCTGCAAGGCGCGCCTCCCTGAACGCCAGCAATGGTCCTGTTTTATCCTGCGGCGACGGGTTCAATGGGCGCTGATTTACTGGGTGCCTGCAGCCAGTTACTGATAAAGGGCGGCAGACACATTAGAATCAATCCCAGAATCAAGGTGAATTCATAACGGCTGACACTGCCCACATTGATATCCTCCGGGGGTATAAAACTCACGGCCAAGGTAGCCAACGCGCCGATGATACCAACCCCGGCGACCAGCCCCATACCCAACATGCCGCCAGGAATTTTAAAGGCGCGGGGATGATCGGGTGCCGATAGCCTTAATTTTATCGCCGCGGCAAACATCATGAGGTACATCAGCATATAAAGCTGGGCTGCCAATGCAGTGAGCAGCCAATAGGAGCCGTTTACAGAAGGCATGAATAAAAATAAAGCAGACAACACCGTGACGATAATGGCTTGGGCAAACAGCATGACCACCGGCGCGCCATGACGATTGGCACGTTGAAAGGACAGGGGCAAATTGCCATCTTCTGCCGCTACCAATAACCCTTTGGTCGGGGCAATGATCCAGTTACTGACACCCCCAAGGCCGCCCATCACCAGCATCAAAGCCACTACAGGCATCAGAGCACTTAAATGGTATTTAGCAAAAAACGCATCGAAGGCCTGCATGATGCCTGCCACCAGATTAATATCATGCTGAGGCAAAACAACCGCAATAGCCAGTGAACCCAGTATCAATGTACTCAAAATAATTAACACAGAATAGATTAAGGCCTTGGGAAACGCATGTTGCGGGTTGTTGACATCATTGGCATGAACGGTTGCAATCTCAATCCCACAAAAAGACATCATAATCGCGGTCAAAGACACCCACATGGACTTGTCACTCCAATGAGGAGAAAGGCTCTGCGCATCAAATTGTACCTGCAAGGGATTGCCCCCGACTATCCATGCCGCACCCAGACCAATGATGAAAGACATGGGAATAAGCAGGCCGGATATAGCGCAAACATTACTGAACAAAGCCGATGAGCTCATGCCTCGCAAATTGACAAACGTAGCACCCCAGAAAGAGGCAACTATCACTAACCATAGAAAATAAGGATTACTCGCCAGTGTCGGGTTAATCAAATAGCCTATGGTTCCAGCAACAAAGGACAAAATGGTCGGATACCAAATCACGTTTTCAATCCATTGCAACCAGATAGCGAGAAAGCCTGCTTTTTTACCGAAGGCTTCTTTCACCCAGATATAAATGCCACCCTGCTTTGCCCAACCAGAGGCCAGCTCGGCAGATACCAACGCGGTGGGAAGAAGAAAAAATAACGCCCCCATGATGAAAAATGCAATCAATTGACTGCCAAACAACGCCGTTGCCGGTAAATTTCTGATACTGTCTACCGATCCTACTGTAATCATGGTCAGGCTGAATATTGTTAATGTATGTTTTTTATTGCTCATTACCTTCCTTTATACAACTAAAGCATTTTACAAGACATCTATTATAAGCGATCAAACTTAACGAAACCTTAATAAAAGGCCAAAAAATAAACAAAATCCGCATACTTTACTCGAGTCTGAGTTGCTTGTAAATAATTCAAGTTAAATTTGTTGGTTTTTTGGCTATAATCAATATGTTGCGCTAGGATTATAAATAAATGATTTGTCTGGATGATGATTTATGAAATGTTCATATCTGAAAAGCCCTCTCCTGTTTGGAGGTTTGATACTAAGCCTGTCCTCCATGGCCGCCCTAACAAAAAATGAGCAGCTGCCAGTTATTCCTGTCTCAAAAATCGACAAACACCTTTGCCAAAACGCCCACAAGATATATAACAATGCCCGGTTTATTACGCTAAATCCCAAACAACCCACCGCTGAAGCGGTCGCTGTCATTAATCATCGCCTGGTTGCTGTCGGCAAGACCTCCGAACTGATGAAAGTTTGCCGCGGTCCAGAAACGAAAATTATTGACTTGAATAAAGCGTTTGTCACGCCGGGTTTTATTAATACCGGCAGTCAATTTGCCTTATATGGCTGGCTTGCAAACCACGCTATCGATTTATCAGCGAGCAACAGCTTAGGTCAGCAAGGCTGGCAGCCTGTTAAAAGCACCGAGGAATTTTTATCGGCATTGAACAAGCACAATACAGGCAATTCAGAATGGCTGATTATCTATGGCTATGACAAAACCAAAATAAAAGGTCAACCCTTGACACAGGAGATGTTGGATAATATCAGCCGCACGCGCCCGGTAATGGTGATTAATGCCTCTGGACAGGAAGCATTATTAAATAAAGTTGCGGTCCAAAAGATTGGGAAACTGAATGAAAAACTTCCAACCACCAGTCTTGGGGTGATTAAAGAAAAAGACTTCCAGGCCCTGTTGACGAGCTTGATCAACCCAAAAGAACTTCAGAAATCTTTGCAAAAAGCCGCTCAGGATTTTGCAGCACAAGGCTATACCACGGTTAGTGAAATGCAGTTGAATCCAGGCTGGTTAAACACTTATGAACAACAATCCAGGCCCATTCAATTTCCTGTTGATTTAATTATCAATCTGTCGATGCAGGAAGAAAAAAAACGACTGGATCTGACGGATAAAGACTACCCCAAACTCTATGCCGGTTACTTGATTGTCAACATGGATGGGTTAGTGCGCCAGTACAGCGCCTTTTTGAACGTCCCTTATTTCCAGGAGGCCAATGGTTATGGAATCGGTTGGCGCGGTAGTCTGGAGCAATCACCCACATCGATAGAGTACACGGTGATGGCCGCGGCCAAGGCTGGTATCCCACTGGCCTTTATCGCATCTGGCGATGCCGCCATTGATTTTGCCTTGAACCTGACCCAAAAAGCACAAATACGCTATGGCAAGGAAAACTTCCAGCCCAGACTGTTCAACGCGGTAGTGGTCAGAGACGATCAATTGCATCGCATGAAACTCCTCGATGTGAATGCCAGTTGGTTTAGTCCGCACCTGCATTATTGGGGCGAGGTCATGTGCCATGAATTTCTGGGGCCTGAAAGAGCACACAGAGACAGCCCGCTTGAGGACGCTAAAAATATACTGGGTACGCTCAGTATATACAGCAAGGTACCGAGCACACCGATTTCTGCATTAAATATGATGCAGCAGGCGCAAAGCAGGCAGGTTCAACCCTGGCATTACCCACCGAACAAACGCTGCCCACGCGTCTTTGCTGCTGATCAAAAGATTAACGCCAAAGAGGCTTTAGAGGCCATCACCAAAGGGGCCGCGGCATTTTATGGTCTGGAAAAAGACAAAGGCAGCATTGAAACAGGCAAACTGGCAGATATGACTTTGTTAAATGCCAGTCCTCTGGAGGCTGCTTCTGAAAAAGAGCTCAACATACTGGGAACCATTTCCAGAGGCGTCTTGCACTTGAAACCAGCAAAAACTGAAAAAAACCCTTGACAATGAGATGAGCAAAAGCCATTTTGCTGTGTTATACTCTTTGCTATAAGACGAATTTAATTATAACAGGTTGTCAGGATCTGCTTTGATCCATCCCCTCTTTATTATCTGGTGATTACTATGTTTGAAAATTTAACCGATCGCTTAAGTCGAACTTTTAAAAACTTGAGTGGCAAAGGCCATTTGAGTGAAGAAAATATTCAACAGGCATTGCGCGAAGTAAGAATGTCGCTGCTTGAGGCAGACGTTGCCCTGCCGGTTGTCAAAACCTTTATCGAGCAGGTCAAAGAAAAGGCCCTTGGGCAGGAAGTGAAAGGTGACTTGAAGCCTGATCAGGCCTTTATCAAAATCGTCAATGATGAACTGGTTCATATCATGGGCGATGAACGGGCCGAATTGAATTTCAAAACCCAGCCGCCTGCTGTCTTTTTAATGGCAGGTCTTCAAGGCTCTGGTAAAACAACCAGTACAGCCAAACTGGCCCGCTACCTTAAAGAAAGTGAAAATAAAAAAGTCATGGTGGTCAGTGCTGACGTCTATAGACCTGCGGCTATCCAACAGTTAGAAGTGCTTGCCAACCAGATTGATGTCCCTTTCTACCCCTCCGATATCCAGCAAACGCCGTTTTCGATCGTTGAAAAAGCCCTGGATGCTGCAAAAAAACAATTTATGGACGTGCTCATTGTCGATACCGCAGGTCGCTTGCATATTGACGAAGAGATGATGGCGGAAATCAAATCACTACACAAAGCCATCACGCCCATTGAAACATTATTTGTCGTAGACAGCATGACAGGACAAGATGCTGCCAACACCGCCAAAGCCTTCCATGAAGCCTTGCCGCTGACCGGGGTTATCCTGACCAAGATCGATGGCGATGCGCGCGGCGGTGCGGCCTTGTCCGTACGTCAAATCACAGGCCAGCCAATCAAGTTCCTCGGCAGCGGTGAAAAAGTGGAGGCCCTTGAACCCTTTCATCCTGAACGTATTGCCTCACGTATTCTGGGCATGGGGGATTTACTCACCCTGATTGAGGAAGTGGAACGCAAAGCCGATAAAAAGGCTGGCGAAAAACTGGCAAAAAAATTAAAAAAAGGCAAAAGCTTTGATCTGGAGGATTTCAAACAGCAGTTACTCCAGATGAACAACATGGGTGGCATCACTGGCATGATGGGAAAATTGCCAGGGATGAACCAACTGCCGCAACAGGCCATGGACCAGGTAAATGATAAAGCGCTGTCAAGAACGATTGCTCTTATCAATTCCATGACCCCTAAAGAAAAGCGGATACCCAAAATCATTGCCGGCTCACGCAAGAAAAGAATTGCAAAGGGTGCGGGCATGGAGATCAGGGACGTCAATAGTTTATTAAAGCAATACGAGCAAATGCAGAAGATGTTGAAGAAATTTACCAAGCCTGGCGGCATGCAAAAAATGATGCGCGGACTGGGCGGAATGAGCGGTTTAAAAGGTATGTTTCCAAATGATCTGAAATAATTACATTTAGCTCTTCACATGCCGAGTTAATTTTCGTACAATACACGGCATTTTTACATAACACTCTTAAGAGTAGAGGAAAATAAATGGTCGTTATACGTTTATCACGGGGCGGCGCCAAAAAGCGTCCTTTTTATCACCTGGTTGTCACTGATAGCCGCAGACGTCGCGATGGTAACTACATTGAGCGTATCGGTTACTTCAACCCTGTTGCCAGAGGTCAGGAAATTCGCCTGCATCTGGAAACAGAAAAATTGAATAAATGGTTGGAAGTCGGTGCTCAGTTATCTGATCGCGTTAAAAGCCTGATTAAAGAACACAGTAAGTCTTCTGCTGCCGCATAACGTGAATACAAGCAATGATAGGATAGTGGTCGGTCGTTTTGGCCGGGTACATGGGGTCAAAGGGTTCATAACCATTCACTCCTTTACTGAACCACGCGATAATATTCTTCAATACAGCGACTGGCACATGTTTATTAATAAACAGTGGCAGCCTGTTGAGATATTGAAGGTAGAAATTCACAACAAATCAATCATTGCCTTGATCAGCGGTTATGAGCAGCGTGAAACAGCGCTCTTGTTAACAAATGCCGAGATAGCTATTTCCAGAGACCAATTACCCGAGCCTGCGCCTGGTGAATATTACTGGCATGATCTTATCGATCTGCTGGTCATCGATAAGAATAATCAGACGCTCGGAAAAGTAGTCGATATTATGCCAACGGGCGCAAACGATGTATTGGTGGTTATGGGTGACAAAAAACATTTGATTCCCTATTTGCCTGAAAAAGTAATTAAACAGGTCGATCTGGATAAAAAACAGATTCAGGTAGACTGGGATGTGGACTTTTAAACCATGCTGCATATAGGCGTAATCAGCCTGATGCCTGAAATGTTTAACAGTTTAGGTTTAGGGGTAACCGGACGAGCGATTGAGCAGGGTCTGGCTAAAATTGACTATTGGAACCCGCGTGACTGGGGCTTTGGCACTCACCGACAGGTGGATGATAAGCCTTATGGCGGCGGCCCTGGCATGGTCATGATGTATGAGCCCTTGCATGAGGCAATAACCCATGCCAAAGCGCAATTGCCCCCAGACTGCAAGACCGTTTACTTAAGTCCGCAAGGCAGGACAGTGACGCAGGCGGATTTAAATCAGCTGGCGCAGGACAAACAATCCTTGCTTTTTGTTGCCGGACGATATGAAGGTATAGATGAAAGGATCATTCAACAGGATATTGACGAGGAATGGTCTGTAGGACATTTTGTATTAAGCGGTGGTGAGCTGGCTGCCATGGTATTTATTGACGCAATACTGCGTCTCTTGCCTGGCAGCCTGGGGCATCCGGAATCAGCCGTGCAGGATTCTTTCATGAGCGGTTTGCTGGACTGTCCTCATTATACAAGACCCGCAAGCATTGGTGGTATGGATGTACCCAAGGTATTGCTTGGCGGTAATCATCGCGAGATTGAGGCATGGCGGCGCAAACAAGCTCTGGGTCAAACCTGGCTTAAACGCCCCGACTTGCTGGAATTTACACATTTAAGTGATGCTGACAAGCAATTACTGATTGAGTTTAAACACGAACATGGTGATCAATAATCATCACCAATTTAGGAGTGACCTATGACGAACATCATTGATCAAATAAATGCTGAGCAGATGCAAGGCAAAACTATCCCGGAATTCAATTCCGGTGATACGGTTCAAGTACAGGTAAAAGTAAAAGAAGGTACGCGTGAGCGTCTTCAGACTTTTGAAGGGGTTGTTATTGCCAAGCGTAATCGCGGCGTGAACTCTGCTTTTACTGTACGTAAAATTTCACATGGCGTGGGTGTTGAGCGTGTATTTCAGACGTACAGTTCAATCGTTGACAGCGTTAAAGTCATCCGTCGCGGTGATGTACGTCGCGCTAAATTGTATTATCTGCGCAACCTGACCGGCCGTGCTGCACGTATCAAAGAAAAACTGGATACCAAGAAAGGCAAGAAATAAATTGGATACAATGCTCATCAAGTCGACCTTTAAAACGCCTGTCGGCTGGTTTGATGTGTCGCATGATGAGCATTATATTTACAGGGCTGAATTCACCTCAACAGCCGGTTTGCCAGCCGATCATGCTTTATCAAAGCTAATAGATAAAGAACTGGCATATTATTTCAAAGATCCGCACCATCGTTTTCAATTGCCTTTGAAGCCCCAGGGCAGTAGTTATCAACAACGCGTCTGGAATGCCTTACTTGTCATTCCCGTGGGCAGAACGCTGACCTATGGCGAACTGGCGGATACATTGCAAAGCAGCCCTCGTGCCATTGGACAAGCCTGTAAAAAAAATCCCCTGGCCATTTTTATTCCCTGTCATCGTATCATCGGTAAGCATAATCACGGCGGTTATATGGGAGATCCTTCTGCCTTATCTTATAAGCTTGATTTATTACAGCATGAACAAGGTAACAATGACTGTACTAAAGAAAATGCAAATCACCTAAACACCAGGACCGTTTCTGTTTTCAATAACTGAGTCTTCTATCAAATGACGGCTTAAGATGACCTTTTTAAAAAAAGTATCCGCCGCATCTCTGGACCAAAGCAAAAAGCGTTCACTTAACGGCACGGGTACAATTTGATTGAACGATTCCATTTCATCCAACGGCATGCCTAAAGCTTTTAATTTTTCAAGATAAGCAGGTATAAGAGCGTTTATAGTCTCTGAGTCCTGAGCCTCTGCTATTTGCTTTTGTAAGGCTTTGGCAACACCTGCGCGCATGGACATCATTTTATCCGGCGCTTTTTTCAAACGAACATCCAATGCTTCAATATAAGCATTGATCACATGTTTGGGTTTTTGAAGGCATTCAAGATGATATAAAGCGGTCTTGATTTCCTTTTGATATGCATCTGCTTTACAGCTTAATACCTTGGCTTGCTGGCTTAATTGTTCTGAATTTTCCTGGGCGGTTAAAATCCCGTTATCCCGTTCCATAAACCGGATAATTTCATCACGACCCAACACGCTGTCGCTTAAATAAAAATCACTGATATCATTTGCTTGATAGACCATATTTTGTAAGCTGGCCGCAATTAAAAACGTTGCCGTATAAGCAAGGTACCCTGCCACAGGACAGTGTTCATCATTCATAATGGCCTGAACAATAGCCATATGTTCGATGTCCTCTTCTGTAAAACCTGCCTGCAGCCATTTGTAGGTGGCTATACTGATAAGATGCTCTGCCGCTATGGACGTGGCGTCATAGTTTTCAATCAAAACGGGAGCCCATTGTAAAAAACGAAGATAATCCCCCTGCCGCAAGGCTTGAATATACACATCCGATGGTGAGTTGGGCATGGTTAACCTTAATGAATTTCAATTGGTCTATACTATCATTTATAAACAAAAAAAACGTGAACCAAAGGACGGTAGCCATGATAAAGTCAGCGTGTATCCTAGCTGTTTTTTTAATCCTGACGAGCAACGCCCATGCCCTGGGTCATTGCGACATAACCCAGTTTAAATGGGAATGTGATATCCCCGTTCAGGTAAAAGCCCACAAAGGCGCCTCCTCTTTATTCTATTGCGGTCCCTCATACGGCTATATAACAAAAGCCCAATATGACATAATGGCACGTTACCAAAGGGCCTCGGTGAATATGGTATTGAAAATTAATGGGGAATATGTCGATAGCCCCTGTGTGCCTGCAGAGCGCTGATTGATAAGCGCAGGCATGCAATATTTATCAGCCAGTTTAAGTAAAATTTTTTTTTATGATTGCCTCTGCTGTTTTACCAAAGAAGCATGCGTGAATTATACACAGCTTTCACTAAGGTTTCCTTAAATTCGTTTGAGTAATATTAATGAGCCCCATGCCCGGATGACGGCTTTGCCTCCCCATCCGGGCTACAAATAATTAATGACCGCCTTGTAGCTGAATTAAATCTTCATTCACAGAAGAATAAACTTTCCAATCTTTCCCTGTTTGTTCAGATGTGAATTTTAACAGTCTATTGAGCGCGCCATTTGGATTGATGCTAGCTAAATCAATTGACTGAGTCAGCTCTAACATAAACTCATTAAATGCCTCTGCATTCATTGTATTTTGACGATATTTTGGTTTCATCAATAATGTGGTCAGGGGTTTTGAATGATGATGATTCCATTGACCATGGAAAAAACGCGATAAACCGGCTAAATACTCGTTATGATATGGACGTGCATATTTACGAAATGATTCAATAAGCATTTTATAATCCGGATTTTTATCCTCAACTACGTCCTGTATTCCCTTCTCTCTCATTAAAAGCATCACTTGCATATCACGAGACAGTAAACTGATATCTGCCCCGGCTTCCTGCAGTTCCTTTGCTATTTCAATTTTTTTAAGCCTTAATGCAAGTTCCAGGGATGAGTTATCGCTAGTATCTAGACTATCAGGATTGGCTCCCTTACCAAGTAATATCTTAACCAAGTCAATATTGTTCTTTTTAACTGCAATATGAAGCGCTGTTTGCTGACGATAAGTTGTAAGGTCAGGGTTTGCTCCTGCATCAAGTAACAATTTGACCGTCTCAGTATCATCATTCAAAGCGGCAATATGAAGCGCTGTTTTTTTATCTGCATTTTGAAGATTGAGATCTGCTTTGGCTTCTAGTAACCATTTGACCGTCTCACTATCTCCGTTTATAGCGGCAATATGAAGCGCTGTGTTTTTATCTGCATTTTGAAGATTGGGATCTGCTTTCGCATCTAGTAACCATTTGACCGTCTCGCTATCTTTGTTCATAGATGCAAAATGAAGCGCTGTTCTTTGACCAGAACGTCGAAGGTTAGGGAGGTTAGGGTTTGCTCCTGCATCAAGTAATAATTTGACTGCCCCATTATTTTTATTCCAAGTGGCGAGATGAAGCGCTGTATCCCCTTTTTTATTTTGAAGATCGGGATTTGCGTTTGCCTGAAGTAACAAATTGACAGTCTCATTAGCTTCGCTCAGAGAGGCAAGATGAAGAGGCGTATTTTTAACCTCATCCTGGAAGTCTTTATCGACTTTATTATCAAGCAAATTAGTTATAACTTCTAAATAATTATTTTTTGCAGCATAATGAAGGAGTGTTCTTTTTTTATAATTTTGAGCATAAATATTCGCACCTGCTTTTTCAAAAGCCGTAATATCACTTAATATTTTTCTTTCTTCATGATTTTCCTTTAAGCGTGTTGCTATGATGCTAAAAAATAACGGGCTTCCTTCTTCATCTAAGGCGGTGTTTAAAAATGTTTTCACTCTTTGTGGACTCATCCTTTGTGCAAAGGTCAAATAAAATTGCATCATTCTGGAGCTTATTCTATAACTAGTACCATTTCCATTTAATTCTGACTGGTTAGCTTACCATAAGCCTTGTCCAACTTTTGTCTAGCCTTGTCAACGTCAAACAACCATCTAATGGACGCTTTTTCCTTGTTTCGCGCTGTTTGCCAGTGGCTCAATTCT
>JAGXGR010000109.1 GCA_024636645.1 Legionella sp. | reverse complement strand
TGATTGCCGATAGCGAGGGACCTACCCTCATCGTCTGTGCAGCATTGCCCGAAGTCTTCCTTTTCTCCGTGCATTCGTGGCACACTAGCCCGTAAGGAGCGGAGCGTATTACGGGGCGATGTTAACCCAGGAAATCAATGACCAGATGACTGCACAGGGGTGCAACGCTCATATATTCAATTGTCATCCCTGTTATCTTTGCACGTGGATTGAATTTTATTTTTTTATGGTACACTTTGATCATCATACGTCGGAGTGCTAGATGAAAAAAATTTACTGTCACATGTTTGCCATTGTATTTATGATTTTTGCTGTCGCAACGGCTAAAGCAGAACCACTGCTGCAAAGTATGGAGGGAAAAACCATACCGTTTTCTTCTTTAAAGGGCAAATGGGTGTTTATCAATTATTGGGCCGGCTGGTGTGACATCTGTGTGGATGAAATTCCAGAATTGAATAAATTTTATCAATCACATAAACATTCGGGGAAAGTTGTACTGTATGGGGTAAACTACGACGCATTACCCGCAAAAGAACAGCGCATCCTGCTTAGCAAATATCATATCAGTTACCCCAGTTTGCTAAAAGATCCGGCCAAAGACTTGGCATTGGGCGATATCGCAGGGGTTCCGCTGACGTTTATTTTTTCTCCACAGGGCCAGTTGGTCAAGACCCTGTATGGCGGCCAATCTGCTAAAACTCTGAATCAAGTGATGGCTTAGGAAACAAGCGTTCCTTTTGTGCTTTGGTCAAACGCACGGTCAGCAGCCATTGGCCGTCATCATTAATGGATTCATCCAGTACCGCTTTTAAAGCATAAAGACGCGATCTTAATTTTGCGTCTTCAGATGCCAGACAAATTGTCTCAATAACAATATCACCATGTAATTCAGCCGCTATCGCATTTTTTAATAAATCCAGTCCGGCACCACTGACAGAAGACAGCCATACTTTGCAATGTTTGCCGGAATAATCCACCTTGGGCTCCCATCTTTGCTGCATGTCGATTTTATTAAATACCTTAATCAATGGAATATCATCCACGGCCAGTTCCTTGAGAACCTCTTCAACAGCTTCCACCGTGTCCCGCCAGTTTGGATCGTTAATATCAATGACATGCAGCAACAAGTCAGCCTGCTGGGTTTCCTCAAGCGTCGCTCTGAAGGCTTCTATCAGATGATGCGGCAAAGAACGTATAAATCCCACCGTATCGGCTAAAATCACATCAGAAGATCCCGGAAGCTCTAGCTTGCGCATGGTGGGATCAAGGGTAGCAAAGAGTTGATCAGCGACATAAATATGCTCACCCGTCAGCGCATTGAACAGCGTCGATTTACCCGCATTGGTATACCCTACCAAAGACACGGTCAACATCGATGCCTTTCGCCTTGCCTGACGGTTCTGATCACGGCTGCGCCTTACTTTTTCCAGTCGTTTATGTATTGATTTTATTCGCTCACGCAATAAACGCCGGTCGGTTTCAAGCTGGGTTTCACCGGGTCCTCTAAGACCGATCCCGCCTTTCTGACGCTCAAGATGCGTCCAGCCGCGAATCAAGCGAGTGGACAAATGCTGCAATTGAGCCAGTTCGACTTGCAATTTTCCTTCAAAGGTTCGGGCTCTTTTGGCAAAGATATCCAGAATCAGGCCGCTTCTATCAACCACCCGACACTGGAGCAAACGCTCAAGGTTTCTTTCCTGAGAAGGAGAAAGCTCATGATTCACCAATACCAAATCAGCGCCTAAGGCGGCTACCTGTTCTTGAATTTCTTCAGCCTTGCCCTTACCAACATAATATTTTACCTCAGGCTTAGCCCGTGAACCGGTGATAACGCCCAATATCTCCGCATTGGCTGAACGAGCCAGATCCTCAAATTCAGCCAAAGCGTCTTCACTATCCAGATCCGGTAGGTTCAGCTGCACTAAAATGGCTCGCTCACCCCCTTGCCAACGTTCAAACAAGTCTGTTTATCCTGTCAATTAAAAGATAGCTAGTCTGCCACATCTCCATTCTCCTCGCCAGAGGGTATCTTTATCATTTTTGAAGGAACGATGGTTGAAATAGCATGTTTATAGACCATCTGGGTAATGGAATTTTTTAACATGACTACATATTGATCAAAACAATCCACCACGCCATGCAGTTTTATACCGTTGACCAGAAAGATTGAAACCGGTGTTTTGTCCCGTCTCAACTCATTTAAAAACGGATCTTGTAAATTATTATTTTTTGACATTGCCCACTCCTTTGTTTTTTTTATGCGAGGCAACAATAGCTCTCTTATAATATTCATCGACCAATTCTATAAAAACTTTAATCAATATTCATGACAGACAGAAATGAATCCGTTACTATGAGCCGCCAGGAATTTAAAAATATTTGCCAACGTTTTCGTCACAATATTTTTAGATATTTTTTGCAAAAAAACTGTTATATAAAACGAAGACATGACATCCCTGTAGCAAGATTTATTAACAAGGAGATTTATATGGGACAATTTACCTATGAGCAAATTTCTCAAATGGAAAATCCATTTGAACAATTAGGTAGCGCCGATGCATTAGCTGAGCATGCAGCAGAACTTAATCAATTAAAAGAGCAAGATATGGTAGCCGTTGCCAGTCGAATGGTAAGGCAATGCCCTGAAGAGGAATTTGAAGATTTCAGTCGCCATGGCATCAAAGCCCTGGAAAACCAGGGTAACTTTTATTTTGTATTAGATAAAGCAATAAACATCAGACAACTATCTATCAGTTTACTGGATACAAAAAATCCCGCGCCGCACAGGGGACTCACGGGTAGAGATTTTGATGGCGATTTGTTTAACCAGTTTCCCGAGCTGTTTCATTCTCTCATAGCGAATCAAGAAGTCATGATAGCCCAACGATTTGCTGAGTGCATACCTGACATGGCCGTTCAATCCGAGCTATTAAGAAATATAGGAAACATCCAGGCCACCGAATTAGCACGTTTAACGGGCATCGCTTTCCAACTGCATCATCATATTCAAACGAAACTGTTAAGCGATACGCCTGAAGAATTTTTCAAAAGCCGCGAGTTCAATTTAGATAACAGCCATCAATTTTTACCTTTGATTTGCAAGCTTATCGAAGGAAAGGAGCAGGCCATTGGTGAAAAACTCGCTAAGGCTTTAGCAAAAGATTTAACGTTTATTCCTTCAGTTCTTGAGCAATTAAAAGAGAATGCGGCCGATACTAAAAGTCAATTCAAAACGATTGCTGAAACATTCAATGCACACGTTGAATCCAGAACGCAGGACATGAAATCACAAGATCAGCAGACAACGCAAGGACCAGGAGCACAAGGACTATTTGCGCCTTCTGAGCTGAGAAGAAGGACCGCATCTGTCAGCGCATCCCAATCTGATACCATAGCAGAAGAGCAGGATAATCCAGACTTTGATAATAATCATCGTTCTGGTTGTAATCCTTGTTCTATTATATAACACGAAACATCCGAGCCGCGCGCGTCAGCAAGCGGAACCTTGTTAAAATTTCCGCTCCCTAACGGTCGCGGCTCGGATCAACCCTTGCAAAATTAAAGGGAAACGGTACCAGTATGATCGCCCTCGTCGCTCCCCCTAAGACATTTCAACCCATCCTTTGAGATATTTCTTACAAAAACTACCGTTGAATGCCCAATGACAACCATCTTATAACACGTATAATAAACATTAAAGGATGACACGGATAGTCTGACAGGATGTCAACTATAAGGGACCAGCACAATGGATGTGCTTTGCCGCATGGATGCGGCTTTTTTTTGCCCAAAATTTTTCATCCAGAGATGGCGTATTATTCACCGTCTTGTGTTGGAGGCACCGCCAGCATATCGATGTCACTTAATTGCAGCAGCCGTTTGGCAACGCTTCCCATTAATAAATAATGCAATTGCGATCGCCCCTGTGTTCCAAAGACCAGTAAATTCGCGTTCCAATTATTGGACTGCATGACGATAGAATCGGCCAAATAGCCACCAATGATTTTTTTATCAAACTGCTCATGCGCGACATCACAGCTTTTTAAGAAGTCATCCAGCTTCTCTAAAATATCCTTTGTCTTTTCATGCTTGACCACTGATTCAAATAGATTGTCCTCATCAGTCTTTAAAAATTGCCGGTAATAGATATCTACGATATGCAGCAATTGAAATGTAGCTTCTGGAAAACATTGAAAGCTGAATTCAACGGCTTTTTTACTGGCGTGGGAAAAATCTGTAGCAATAAGTATCCGATTATATGCAACGGACGGCTCTTTTTTTATCAGTAACACGGGAATATTTCCCTGCCTGATAATGTCACCTGCTGTAGTGCCCAACACATAATCATTGATATGATATTCTCCGTGGGCTCCGGCAACGATCAAATCACTGTGATTCTCTTGTGCATATCGAGTAATTTCATCTGCGATCCGGCCTGAAAGTACCGAGACATTGGCCGTAAGGTCTTGAGCATAGTTATTTAGCAAATTTAACAGTTTTTCCTGCGTTTGTTTTTTTATTTCAAGCAGCCTATCCTGTTGGGCAATCGAAAATTGGGCAAAATTACCTGGCCATGGTTGTTTTAAGACATGAATCTGGTACAAAGAAGCGCTATGTTGCTTTGCTAAAGAAATTGCCCTTTGAAGGGCGTATTCAGCATGTTTTGAAAAATCATTGGCAATGACTATATGATTCAATGACATCATTTTCTCCCTAAAAAAACATTATCCTTTTTATTAGTTTAGCAAACCATGCGTCGATTAGTGTGGTTTATACCCAATATACTTCAAAATCACAAATTTACATGCTTGAGATGAGACACACCCCTTTGCCAACGAATCAGATGGCTAAGTCAAATTCCTGACCACTAGCAAATCCAACCAGCTGGTCGTATAGGACGGTGATTTTAATGCCGCACGCATGGCCCAGGGTTTGCTGTAGCCTTCTGCGGCCAGTTTAATAGAATGACGGCCGTATTTATGATTTATTTTATCAAACACCGCCATCAACTGATCTTTCCTGACTAAAGAGGCCTTGTCCGGCTGATGAAATAAATCCATCTGTTGATACTGTTTATCAATGAGCTGCTCCAGGCAGACGCCGACTTTTTTATAATGATAGCCAGATTTAAATATTTTCTTCAGGCAAAGCTTGGCAATCCTGGTGATCAGACGCAAATCATCCGTAGGATTGACCAGCTTAAACTCAAGCCGTTTGTGATGCTGGGGCAAATCCTGGCGAAAAGGATTGGTGCGGACAAAGACATAAACCCGTTGCGCCAGCAGATTCTGGCGCCTTAGCTTCTCACAGGCGCGTGCGCAATGGCTGCTCACGGCCTGTGCCAGGGCATTAAAATCGCTTTGCATTTCACCAAAGCTTTTGGAGGACATGATGCTTTTACTGGCCATTATATCTTCCAGACCGGCACAAGGTACGCCTTGCAACTCCATCGCCGTGCGTTGCAGCATCACATTGAACTGTTTTTTTAACAAGGGCCAGTGGGCCGTTGCTAAATCATGGGCGGTATAAATACCCAGGTTCACCAGCTTTTTATGCCATTGACGGCCGACGCCCCAAACCTCACCGACCTCAATACGCTTAAGCCACTCATTTTGATTATTGATGTTAAATACCGGTATTTTTAATTCCTTTTTGCAAATATGATTGGCAATTTTCGCAAGCGTTTTGGTTTTGCCAATGCCGACTGACGTGGGAATGCCAACCGCTTTTAAAATGCGCTGCTGCAAATCAGTACAAAAAGAATCATGCAACGATGCCGGCATGGTACTTAAATCAAGGAAAGCCTCATCAATGGAATAAATTTCAACCTCCATCCATGCCTCCTGGACAAGCGACATCACCCGTTCGGACAAATCACCATACAAGATATAATTGGAAGAAAAAACATGCACCTTATGCTGCTTGCATAAACCTTTCACCTGAAAATAAGCTTCACCCATTTTAATGCCCAATGCCTTGGCCTCATTTGAGCGGGCAATGACACAGCCGTCGTTATTGGACAAAACAACGATGGGTTTATCCCACAGATCCGGTCGAAACAAACGCTCGCAGCTGGCATAGAAATTATTACAATCTATCAGGGCATACATGATTATTCCGCCTGATGAATCACATGAGTGACCACGCCCCAGATGACGAGATCTTGTTCCTCTGTGATATCTATCGGCTGAAAGCTGCTGTTTTCCGGCAGCAACTGCACCCGCCCATGCAGTCTCGCCAAACGCTTGACCGTCAATTCCCCATCAATCGCTGCAATAACAATTTTACCGTGCGCGGCCTCCAGGCTTTTATCAACAATTAACATATCACCGGACTGAATCCCGGCCCCGGTCATGGAATCCCCTGAGGCAATGACGAAAAACGTCGCCGCCGGATGCTTCACCAGGTGGCTGTTTAAATCAAGATGGGCTTCAATATAATCATCCGCTGGTGACGGAAAACCCGCCTGCACCTTGCTGCCGTAAAGCGGGAGTTGATAAGATGCTGCTTTCTGTTGCAAAAGGCCTTTGATTTCATCCAGGCGCGAAAGAGGAACACGAATGGCTTTGGTTGACTCACCGTATAGATTCCGCCCTTTCGGTCGCCCGGCCCCTGTTCTTTTACCACCATGTTTTAAATTCATCGCCATCATATGATTACTGTACATAAATCAAATAATAGGCGGAAAATAAATATTTGTAAATGGTACAAGCAAAACTATCGCAATATGATGGGCAGAGGGGGAAGTTCAACCTGCGGACGGATCTCACTTTTCTTTAACAAATTAAGCCATTTTTTCCTGTTTTCAGCACCCATGTCTGCGCTTTTATTCACATAACGAAGTATATAAAAACCATCAGGGCCTTTGGTGATTTTCAATAATTCATTTTCTACCGTGTTTGTCGCCGGAGTATGCAGCAGGAGTTCGTATATTCTCTGATCAGGCGCACTGTCTAATAAACTTATCGTTGGAGTTATTCCGCTTATATACAGGCGTTCTATTACATTTTCCATAAACATCTGAATGGTATTCGTGCTGAAAGGTGCGGATACGAATTGGCTGGCAATCATCTCATTCCAGTTTCCGGAATCCTGATCCTCAGGAATATATATTATGCTTACCATAAACCTTGTTCTGGTAGTGAAACTTGGTTTCCATAAACGATCATCAAAGATGATATTTTGTTTATGAGTAAGCAATAGTCTCGGATCAACATTCATTTGCGGATGAATGGATTTGATGCTGCAATATATCAGATCTTTAAAATAATAATACTCCTGACAGGAAACGTGATGCTTGTCTGTGATATTAATAAAATGATCAACAGACACGGCTGCTTTAACGGTAGCAGGTAGAAGAATGATCAGCAGGCTTGTCCATCGCAAAAAATTGCTTTTCATTAAAGCCATCCTTAGCACATCAATTGTTGTGTTTAATAGAAAGTATATACTTACTCGCTCAAAATGCGAGTTTTATACTTTTTCATTTTCCACACGGCCTGTTTAAAAAATTCGCAAGGAAAAAGCCATTGCTCTCTTTTTAACACCAGACAGAGAGACGGGAAAACCTCGATGTATACCTGATGGGGTGTAACTCTCATATAGACCATGTCGTCCCCGCGCAGTCATCTGGTCATTGATTTCCTGGGTTAACATCGCCCCCGTAATACGCTCCGCTCCTTACGGGCTACCTACCCGTATTTTATCGATTCTTTTTTACAAATCATTTATTTTTTGAATTAAATAAGAACTTGTCGTATAATATATATACATAAACAGCTAGGATGCGATTATGAAAAAGGTATTACTTGCGTTTCTTTTAGTGTTTCCTTTGACGTTCTTAAGCGGTTGCTCTGTGACTACAGCAACTTACAGTACTACGAGCACTGTTTACACCCCCGCATATTATCCGGGAAGCCCGTATTATGGCACGCGCATACATGCCGGCTACTGGGGTAATCGCGGCTATTGGGGCAATCGCTATTACTGGCGTGGCTACCGTGGATACTATCGTCATGGATGGTATGGCCGTCATTGGTAAGCTTAAGTCATTGCGGGTTGGATTCATGGCCAAGTAACAGCCAGGGATTGATATTCATGAATCCAACCTTAGGTTCCGCTGAGTTTTTGGAAGAGCCGCTGTATTCAGCTTTCTTTTGCTCTGGACACATAGTCACCGGTTCGTGTATCGACCTTGACTAATTCACCTGTTTGTACAAACAAAGGCACGCGAACGACAGCACCCGTTTCAAGTTTGGCAGGTTTTCCCCCGCCGCCGGAGGTATCGCCTTTTAAGCCCGGATCAGTTTCTACAATTTCCAGAATGACAAAGTTCGGCGGTGTGACTTGAATGGGTTCGTTGTTCCAAAGCGTCAACACACACATGTCCTGTTCTTTTAACCATTGAAGTGCATCGCCAACCACTTCCGAACCAATGGCATATTGTTCAAAGCTCTCAGGCTGCATAAAATGCCATTGCTCGCCATCATTATATAAATACTGCATTTCAACATCCACTACATCAGCCGATGGCAAGGATTCACCTGATTTATAAGTGCGTTCAACCACACGTCCCGTTTTTAAATTACGTATTTTTACACGAGTAAAAGCCTGGCCTTTACCTGGCTTTACAAACTCACATTCGACGATGCTGGAAGGTGCATTGTCAACCATGACCTTCAAACCATTTTTAAATTCATTCGTGCTGTAGTTAGCCATTGATGCCTCACTGTTGAGATTTTAATATTTTTTCGTTAAAGTTCGCCAAGTTTAACAAGACTAAGACATGAATGCGAGATTCCTCTTTCAACTGGCAGAAAATTCTTGCCCAGGGTTTTTCTTCTGCCAAAAATTTATTGGATTTTTTAGAACTTCCGGCAGCAGCTTACAGCTTATCAGCTGAGGATTCCTTTAGAACGCGAGTGCCTCGCGGCTTTGCCGAGCGCATGCAAAAAGGCAATCCATACGATCCTCTATTACTTCAAGTACTGGCTATTGATAAGGAAAATCACGCGGTTGCAGGCTATGTGGATGATCCGCTGCAAGAGAAGTCTGCTAACCCGGTCAAAGGCCTCATCCATAAGTACCATGGCCGCGTGTTGTTAACCTTAACCGGCGGCTGTGCTGTTAACTGTCGATATTGTTTCAGACGGCATTTCCCATACGAAGACAATAATCCCGGCCGACACGGCTGGCAGCCAGCACTGGATTACATTGCCAACGAGCCGTCCATTCATGAAGTCATCCTGAGCGGCGGCGATCCTCTGCTGGCCTCTGATAACAGCCTCAAAGCACTTCTGGCTCAACTGGAGTCGATTGATCACCTGACGACCTTACGGATTCACAGCCGGATCCCCATTGTTTTGCCGGAGCGTATTCACGCCGAATTACTGGGATTACTCCAGTCTTCGAGACTATTAAAAGTGGTTGTTGTTCACTGCAACCACCCCCAGGAACTGACCCCGCAGATAGCAGAAGCCTGCAGGCAACTGAAAGACGCAAACTGCCAGTTATTGAATCAATCGGTCCTGCTGGCCGGCATCAATGATAACGCGCAAACGCTGGCCCTTTTAAGCCATAAATTATTCAGTTACGGCATTTTACCTTATTATTTGCATCTGCTGGACAAGGTAAAAGGCGCGGCCCATTTTGATTTTCCACTGGAGCAGGCCAAAGCAATTTATAGCGAGCTTCAAGGATTACTGCCGGGTTATTTGTTGCCTCGCCTGGCTCAAGAGGCGCCTGGCGGGGTGAGTAAACACTTGATTATTTAGGGGCTTTCGCTGTCAAAATGAATGCTTGTGCATGCAGGTTCTTTCATCATCTCACTTCACAGACATCTGCCCTGTAAAAATACTTTTCCACGGCTTAAAAATATGTAAGAATAGCGGCGATTTTTGGATTTAAATGGATTCATCATGGAAGCAATGCGCACAACCTGTCACTATTCTATTTTTATATTCTCAGCTCTCAGCCTGCAAGGCGGTGGTCAATGAGCCAGAATACCTTTATCGTCAACGGCCGAACCGTCATTCATAAAGACAGCCAGGGCTTTGCCGAAGCCTTAAGCATTAATTTAAAAGGCGATGATAAAATCCCAACGCCCTTTACCGTACGCGCTGAATCGGCTGATTTGGACAATCTATGCCAGGGCCTGCAGGTGAACGGCAACCCCTGCGCGACCATAGACAGCTTTGTCAGTAAATGCCGCGGTGATGAGGAAGGCGATGGCGGCGGCATTCATTCAGGGACCGTTGGTGATCGCTGTGATTTTCTAACCGCATCAGCAGATACGCTGGTATCCGACGCCGGATTTATGATCGATGGCAAGCCTGTGGTTCGTGAAGGCGACAGCTTCATTCTTAATCAAAGAAACAGTGCTTTAACGGCCTGGCAACAGGATAAGGGAAGCACCCTGGATGAGGCCGCCCAAGCCACAGGCGATGCCCCGGAATTACCCACCCCCTACCTGATAGATGTCACAGTACTCGGCGTTGATCCCTGTTTTTCAAACCAGTATCTGGCCATCAGCGAGGAAAACAGCTTAAAGCCTGAAAAGCTGCTGCCCTGCGCCCTGCACAGTGAAGACAAAGACAATTACTGGCGCCGTATCAGCTTTAACAATTTAACAGCCGCGGCCAAACAGTTAATGCTGCATGTGCCAACGAATGCTTCCTCGTCCCTGTCGATTCCCTTCCCTGCAGCCCTTCAAACGACAAGCTTAAAGGATGCCGATAAACCGGATTATCATCAGCAGTCAAACTGCCTGATACCGGTGAAATTCAGCCAGCATTTTATTCCTGATGATGGGAAAATCAAACCGGCCAAAGGGGATTTTTCGGATATTCTTCGCTTAAACAGCAGCTTACGCTTGCAAATATACAGCCGCCTGATTCATTACCAATTGAGCAACCGGCAAAAAAGACTGGAAAATGAAAACAGCAAACAAACGAACTTTTTCAGAATTGAACAATTAGCTTGCAGAGAAGAGGAAGATGCAAAACCCCAGCCGATTAAAGCCTTTGAACAATCCTGGTATGATTTGATTGGACCGAGGCTGCGCTATCAAGTGGAGCAGCATTTCAAATCTGAAAAAACAAAGCCTTCTCTACGCGCCGGTTTTGTTTATATCTATCTCAATGGCCGATTATGGCGTGAACTGGCGCTTGATACCATGGGCATGGCATGCGAGGTCGATCTGGAAAAGCATGCCGGTGAGGATAGCCGCAAAGCCCGTGGATGCGCTGATCCGCTGGTGTATTTGCCCTGGAAGATAGCAGATGAAACCTTTGATATCGAGGTGGCTTTTTCAGAGGTGCAATGGAGTTGGGCGCGCGTTACTTATTTTGGCGGCGTTGATGAAAAAGACCTGCGTTTTAAAGAGCAAGCGCTGAAAAAAGCCTCTTCGGATGCAGACTGCCAGACAAGACGGGAGAAGCGCTTTTTACGTCTGGATTTATCCCCCTTTGTTCAATCAGAGCCCGGTTATTCTGTCTGTGCCAATAACAACGTCATCCACGCGCTTTGCGAGGAAGAGCAGATCCCTGTCATTTACCTTCCCGACCCGCTTTGCCTCATTGAAAACGGGCTTTTGGATATCCAAAACCTGACCAAACATCTTGAAGAACTGGCGCAGGCCATTCAGCTTGAGCCTCATTTTATGACCGCCATGAGCAGCTACCGATACTTTTTCGATGAGCGTATTGCACATAATGAGAACCTAACTGATGCGGAACAACGCTGGGAAAAAAATAATCTGTCCTCTGAATTGATGAAAGATTGCAGACGTTATTCACCCAGGGCCTTAAAAGCCATGGCCAAGAGCCAGTTTCCTGATCAGGTCTGGGACGGGTTAAGTGACAGTGAGGTCTTTGATAAATATTATGAACTGCAAGTTGATGAGCATGGCAAAGGGGCGATGGCTAAAACGATTCGTGAAGGCAAACCCAATGAAATGAAGCAACAGCAGCAATACCTGGATGAGCCGCGGCTCAAAGCCCTGTTGAAAGTCGAGCTGCGTCGCCGAATGCGCGAAATGATCCGCCTGGTTCAACAAACACTGGTGAGTTTAATCGAGCGGCCTGAAGAAGGCTTTGCCGTGACCAGCTTATCACCCATGTTGAAAACCCTGACCGACGTCAGCTATGTGGACGCCCTGCGTGATTATTTCAGCCTCGGCCCGTATCATTATGAAAAAGCCTTTGCCGCCCTCGCGGGTCTCACCACCTGGCTCACCACAGAACCTGCCCAGGTCGACAAAGAGTTAGATATTTCTGATGATTTTGACAGCAAAGCCACTGTCGGACAACGCTTTATACACAGCTTGCTGGATAAGAAGCACCCATTGCATCCGATGATATTTGCCGATGACGCTGCCGTTCAATCCGCTAAAGAGGAGACCTATCACAACGAATGGGAGGATGAAGGCAACGAGGGCTGCGGCGACTTCTCAGGCCCACGCTTTGCTTTCAGCTGGTACAGCCTTGAAAGCCTGAGTATGCAAAAAATCATCAACAAAACGATGGATGTGGTTCACGAAATGGTCGCGTCTTTTTCGACGAATGTCATCACCGCCGTCAGCAAAGCCGATACAGCCACCCAGACCTCAGCTCACGAGCTGATTTACCTCTTGTTGCGGGCATCAAACCATAAGATCATGTCAACAGTAAAGCCCATCAAGACCATGGATTTAAACAAGGACGAGTTAATCATCGGCCTTCATTCCAATGTGCTCAAGACAGCCAGAAAACCCGAGTTGCACAAGACTAAAAAAACAGGAAAAGTGATTGGCTTAAATGACAAATCCGCCAAGGGAAAGCGCTTTAACGTCAAGATGAACGAAAACGGCGAAGCCCTGGTCACGCATCATTTTCCCAGGAAAAATGCCATCATTAATGCCATTGAAGCACAAAACGACTTAAAAGCCTACATCGAAAACCCATCACAAGGCATAACCGCTCGCAACCACTATAAACTGAACCTGAAAACCCCGATATATATCCTGAAACCCAATGCAGCCCGTTCAGGCTTCGGCAAAGCAACTGCCGAAGCCGCAAACGAAGCCACCCCCTGGCCATCCTCCCTGAATCGTATTCTGGATAAAGACACGGCATTGTTAATTGAAACCGCTGCAAATATTGACCGTGCAGCCACGAGTATTTTGACAATTTTCTCCGCTTTGAATTTGTATACAGTGCAACGGGATTATTTTGAAAAGAGAAAAAAAGAAAACACAACGGGATTAGATACTGCTGAATATGCTTCAAGTATGCTTGGTTTTTTGTATTCTATCGAACAATTAGGGAATGCAATAATTAAATTTGAAAACGTGATGAAATTCTATAATAAATGGTCTCTAGCAAAGGTATTTATACAAAAAGTAGATGAGAATTTTCTTTTATTAACACCTTTGGCTGCCATTGGTGCTTTGGGTTTAGCCTTAAGTTTCTCTAGCAATCTCTTTCAAATGTTTACTCTTTTTCAGGAGCATGATACTTCAGGATCATTTGCCAAAGGCTTACTGGCTACGGTTAACCTGGGCGGCGCGTTTTCTATTCTTGGTACGGCAGTCTCTTTGCGCTTAAAACAAGAAGCAAAAAGTATTGCTTTAAGTGAGGGCATTACAATCGCGGAAGCCCTTACTCAGGTAACAGAAGAGTTTATGCTTAGGCAAGGTATAAAGTCTGTCTCTTAT
>JAGXGR010000108.1 GCA_024636645.1 Legionella sp. | reverse complement strand
GCTCATTGATTTGGGAGCCATAGTGCAAAGGCATTTCCCAGCCGTAAAAATTAACCATTTTTGCATGGCTTTTCAAATGCTCGGCATAAAGCGGTGTTTTAGCAATCATTACGAAATCCTTTTGTAGCGCTTCAGGGATTGATAACCTCAGGTGCAATAAAGATACCCAAGGTCTAAATTCATTTTTTCAATCATTCATCTTCAAGAATAAATATGATTATACAGAGCAAAAAATAAGGGGCAAGAACAGAGAGGGATTTTTGTAGAACTATTGCAATAACCCATCGCAGCGTTCAATATAATTTAAATCCTTGTACAAAAAAGAGAGATTTATGACAGACTGGCTGACATCCTGGACAGGGCTGCTGGACATGTTGTGGTTATTGTTTTTATTGTTTATTTTAAATTATTTCTGGAAGGACCGAAAAGCCTTGATGCAAACCAGAAACTGGATAAAAACAAAGGGGAAAGTCACAGACATCCAGTGGACGCAGGAAAAACATCGTACCTGGCCGGAAATTGAATACAGTTATCTGGTGAATGATCTGGAATACATTGGCCAGTACCTTTTCCTTGATACCGCTCATAATAACCCAAACAGCCTTTATGCCCGGCGTATTGCGTACAAGGCCGCCATGTCTTATGAAAAAAATCAGGAATTAACCGTTTATTATAATCCGATGCAGCCCGAACAATCGGCACTCGATATCACGATGCCCAGAAAGCTTAATGTGGTCATTGCATTTATTATAGGACTCATCATCTTCCATCTGGGCATCATACTGTTGCGTATTTTATATTGATCAGTCTTGCGGGCATTCACAAGGCGGTGAGATAACTGTAGCCTGTAAACTGGTAATCGCCAGTCCTCTTACACCCCGCCCTTCTTCGGCCGGTGTAAAGGTTATCGTGATTTTTAAATGTTGCTTTTGCTGGTGTTGGGGATTTTGATAATGCACGAGCAAAGGCATATCAGCCTGCCAGTTTTTTTCATCAATTTGTTTAATAACAGGCGGCAATGTCGGCACGGCAGTGACAGAATAATTATTTTTTTCTACCGTTTTCAACAAACCTGATTTGAGCAAGGCATCACTGTATGCTTTCCAGCCATCAACGGTATAATATTTGGCAATCTCTTTTTGCCTTTGTACAAAATTTTCATGATTAAAGCTGTAGGTTGCAGTAATCGCCTCACTTACCCATACCACAAGCTGTGTTTTATCGGCAGCAGAATAAACCAGTGTTGACAGGCTTAATAAAAAAACCATGACGAAGGCATGCATTACTTTATTCATTTTTTACGATCTCTTGAGTGTTCCATAATTTACATTATATACGAAATTGAAAAAAAAACCCCGGCAAAGCCGGGGGAAATATTGTCCAGTCTGGGGATAACTGGACAGATACCCCGTATTCAAGAGGGGGGACGGGGTAGAGCCATTTTAAATGCTCATAATATTAGACAAGGAACTGGCGTAAAAGTTCAATTTTTTTTCATGCTTTTGTTTTTTGTTATCATTTTCATCGATATGCAATGCCGTCCCCGCGCAGGTGGGGAACCCTCCACAAAGATAGCACCATGCCATACCAGGAATAAATCCCCGCCTGCGCGGGGTTAATGCGGGTCTTGACCATCGCCCCGTAATACGCTCCGCTCCTTACGGGCTACGGCGACAGGTAGGTAGCCCGTAAGGAACGGAGCGTATTACGGGGACGATGTTAACCCAGGAAATCAATGACAGATGACTGCACAGGGGTACAACGCTCATATATTCAATGTCATCCTATATAACGTTGTTTCTTTGCTTATGTGTGGGTTGTACTCTTCAGAAATTTAAAATTAGGATAAAAAGTTTCGTTTATGTTAATATTGCCCCCTGATATCATCCATTGATACACATTCGGTTTGTAGATGATCTTCTACATTGAATATATTTTTAATAAATCATTTTCACTATAAAAAATAGCTAATTATTTTTTTTAATTTATTTTCACGGGAGGCTTTGTGCAAGACGATCGTTTTTACTTTGCCTATCGTGACGGCGTCAGTCGCTATTTCAATCGCTGGGACCTGATGTTGCTGGTACTGGTGATTGCCGTGCTGTTTTTTTTAGGCTGGGGCGGTAAACAAATGGCAAGCCCTTATGAGCTGGGTGAGCCCTTACCGATTTCCTTATCCCCCTCCTGGCTGCCCTTTTACGCCTTGCGCACGGTATTAAGAATGTTTATCGCGCTGGTTATTTCGATATTATTTACCTTTATCGTTGGTGCCATTGCTGCCAAAAACCGTCGCGCAGAGCAGGTGATCATCCCTGCAATAGATATTTTACAGTCTGTTCCTGTTTTAAGCTTTTTGTCAATAACCATCACAGGTTTTATCCACCTGTTTCCTAACAGTCTTTTAGGCCCTGAATGTGCGTCCATCTTTGTTATTTTTACCGCTCAGGTCTGGAATATTACCCTGGGCTTTTATCAGTCGCTGAAAACCTTGCCACATGATCTCAAAGAAGCCGCAGCAATGTTTCACCTGTCTTCCTGGCAAACCTTCTGGAAGGTTGAAGTGCCTTTCTCAATGTCCAGCTTATTATGGAATATGATGATGTCCATGTCTGCCAGCTGGTTTTTTGTGGTCTTGTCTGAGGCGATTGTGGTCGCGCATCAAGACATCCGTTTACCTGGCGTCGGCTCTTATATTGCCCTGGCCATTGAACAGCGGGATATTTATGCAGTGTTCTATGCCATTTTGACGATGGTGATCGTGATTTTTCTTTATGATCAGATATTTTTCCGACCGCTGATAGCCTGGTCTGAAAAATTCAAGGTAGAACAATCCGCAGATGAAGAAGAATATCAATCCTGGCTCATCGACTTTATTCGCAGCAGTCGACTGATGAAGCGACTGGGCAAGGTGTTTGCAATCATAAAAGATACTTTTATTAATATGCCCCTCTTCTCAAAAAAACGGCAAAAAGTCATTCGGGAAGTGAATTTCAAACGCCAGAAACAACTGGACTGGTTTTGGAACTCTGTCGTTTTCATCAGCTTGTTTATGGGCAGCTGGTTTTTAATTAGATATATTCTCAATGAAGTAGATTTCAGAGACATTTTCCATGTTTTCCTCTTGGGCGCGGCTACCGGCACGCGGGTGATCGTTCTGATTATCATTAGCTCGTTGATTTGGGTTCCTGTGGGCGTATGGGTGGGTTTACGACCCAGAATCGCTCAAAAAATTCAGCCGGTGATTCAATTTGTGGCGGCTTTTCCTGCTAATTTGTTCTATCCGCTGTTTGTGATAGTTATTGTCAAATTTCATTTAAATGTCGAAATATGGGTCACGCCACTGATGATTCTCGGCACACAATGGTATATTTTATTTAATGTGATCGCCGGCGCTTCAATGATGCCAAGAGATCTTTATCTGGCGGCCGATAATTTCGGGTTAAAGGGTTGGCTATGGTGGAAGCGACTGGCACTGCCTGGTGTTTTTCCTTTTTATATTACCGGCGCCATTTCTGCCGCTGGCGGCGCATGGAATGCCAGTATTGTTGCAGAATGGGTCAGCTGGGGGGACACGACGCTGAAAGCCACCGGCCTTGGAGCTTATATTCAAGCCAATACCTTGACCGGCGATTTCCACAAAATTGCCTTGGGCACCGCCATGATGTGCATTTATGTACTCATGTTTAATCATATTATCTGGCGACCGCTCTACCGAATGGCAGAACAGCGCTTTAATTTCAATTGAGGACTCTATGACTGAAACCATTATCGCCATAGAAAATCTGAGTAAATCTTTCAAAAAAGCAGCCACACAGGATTTGCTGGTTTTAGAAGATGTCAATTTTCAACTCAAAGAAGGCGAAATCGTTGCCCTTCTTGGCAAATCAGGCTCTGGTAAATCGACCTTATTAAGAATCATTGCCGGGTTAATTGCGCCTTCAAAAGGCAAAATCAGTTATCGGGGCACACCGGTTACGGGCCCTGTACAAGGGATTGCTATGGTTTTTCAATCTTTTGCGTTGATGCCCTGGCTCACGGTACTGGAAAATGTAGAGCTGGGTCTTGAGGCTCAAGGCGTAGGAAGAGATGAGCGGCGTCGTCGCGCCATTGAGGCGATTGATATTATCGGCCTGGATGGTTTTGAATCCGCCTTTCCCAAAGAATTGTCCGGCGGCATGAGACAGCGTGTAGGGTTTGCCCGTGCCTTGGTCATCAATCCTGACATCCTGCTAATGGATGAACCTTTTTCTGCGCTTGATGTACTGACAGCAGAAAATCTGAAATCAGACATGCTGGAATTGTGGAAAGAGAAAAAAACCAACACCAATGGCATTTTGCTGGTGACCCATAACATTGAAGAAGCCGCCACACTGGCAGACAGAATTGTCATTTTCGGCAGCGATCCTGGCTATATTCGTGCCGAATTAGAAGTCTCACTGCCTCAGCCCCGTGATACGGAGGCTCCAGAGTTTCGCGCCTTGGTTGATAAGATTTATACCCTGATGACCACAGGACCGAAAGAGAAGGCCAAGCGTGCCTTGCGTGAGCGCCAGATTGGCCTGGGCTACCGTTTGCCTGATGTAGAGCCCTCTGAATTGTCAGGCTTGATAGAGACCATGAAATCCTTTGAAGAACGCATTGACCTGCCGGAACTGGCTGATGAGTTGATGATGAATATCGATGATCTCTTCCCTATTCTGGAAACGCTGGAAATCATGGGGTTTGCCAAGGTCTCTGATGGTGATATTCAATTAAGTGATTTAGGCAAACAGTTTTCTGAAGCCGACTTGCAGCAACGCAAACTGCTTTTTGCCAGACGATTGATTGAAAAAGTTCCTTTAGCTCGTTATATTCGCAAGGTTTTAGATGAAAAAGTGGGCCATCGTGTGTCGGAGGAGCGCTTCTTAAGCAAGCTTGAAGATTACTTGAGTGAGAAAGAAGCCGATCGCGTATTAAGAACGATGATCGATTGGGGTCGCTATGCCGAAATTTTTGCCTATGATTTCAATTCAGGCATGTTGAGCCTTGAAAATCCTGGCATTTCAGATGAGACGACTCAGAGTTAGCCTCAGATTATTTTATTTGATTATACCGGCGGCAAGGCGAGAGGATTTTCACATCATGCCAGCCCAACAAACGGCTGTTGGGCTTTGCAGTCAAAATGCATTATAAGCTATGAATACTGATTAGCTTTGCTCTTCTGGTTTTTTTATCAAATAATTCAGGATTTTCAATAAGCGCTCAGGGGTTTGTGCCATCTGCAGATCAGTCCTGTACTGTTTATTGACCACAAAGGCGGGAACGGCATTGACCTGGTACTTGCCCATTAAACGCATGCCTTCATTTACTTGCAAATCAATCGTTGGCGAGTAGTTAAAAGCGCTTTTTGCAATCTCTCTGGATACCCCATGCTCTACAAAAAAATCAATCATTTTCTGATTGCTGCTTAAGGGTTTATTTTCTTCCTGTATGGCATTAAATAATAAGGGGGATAACTTATCAGCCAAGCCAAGGGATTTTGCAGTATAATAGGCTTTGGAATAATTCTCCCACTCCTTGTTAAAAACAACCGCTACCCGTTGAAAATCAATGTCTTTTTCTTCCAGCCACTGGTTTAAAGGCTTTTCTATTCGATAACACCAGGGACAACCGTAACTGAAAAACTCAATCACAGAGGGCTTGGCACTTTTTTCCTGAGGCGATGGCAACACCTGGTAGTCTTTGCCGGCAACGAATGCTGAGGCAAAGGCCAGAGAAGGTAAAAACATCAGAACCATCAATAATTTTTTAAACATTTAAATCTCCGATTAATGTAAACCTTGCATATAATAAGAAACAGCTTGCATGTCTTTTTCACTCATTCTTGAGCTGATGTCTCGCATAATATCATGGAGATCATTTTTACGCTCTTTTGTTTTGAATGCTTTAAGCTGTGTGATGTTATAAATAGCATGCTGTCCGGACATGACAGGAAACATGGCCTGCGCGTTTCCAGTGCCTCTAGGTCCATGACAGGCTATACAGGCAGTCACCTGTTTTGACATATCACCGCCACGGTAGAGTTGCTCGCCGCGTTGCAGATATGCCTTTGGCGTTGCCCCTGGGGGAATGGGTTGCTCCGAATAAAAATCGGCTAAATCTGCCATGTCCTGTTCCGTTAATGTGGCAACGATGGAGTTCATGCTGGGATTGCTTCGCGCCCCTGACTTATAATCCTTTAACTGTTTAAGGATATAACTGGCATGCTGACCGGCCAGATTAGGCCACTCAGGATTGCTGCTGACGCCTTCCAATCCATGACAGGCGGCACAAACAGGCGCTTTTTCTTTGCCTGCTTCAGCGCCGCTTGCTGCATGCATCGCCATTGGAAAACATAAAATTACTGCAAGTGCCAATTTTTTCATCGAATCCCCATTCTTTCATCTTGATTTAATGGTACACTGATTTGAGTCAAAACCCCAAAATGAAATTAAAACGTTATGATAACCAACCCCTATTCTAAAGCAATTTTTCTTAAAAGCGCAGCCTCTGTTAAACAATTACCAGATGACACAGGTTATGAGGTAGCCTTTGCCGGTCGCTCCAATGCCGGAAAATCGAGTGCGCTGAACTGTTTAACCAACAATAAACAACTCGCAAGAACCAGTAAAACACCGGGACGAACGCAGTTAATTAACCTGTTTACTCTTGACGATGAACACCGGCTGGTTGATCTTCCCGGTTATGGTTATGCCAAAGTCCCCTTGCAAGTGAAAAAGGATTGGCAAAAAAACCTGGCGCAATATCTGGAAGTCAGGGAAAGCCTTAAAGGTCTGGTGTTGGTCATGGACATTCGCCACCCCCTAAAAGACCTGGATCAAATGATGATAGGCTGGGCTTTGGATCGGGAGCTGCCCATCCATATCCTGTTAACCAAAGCCGACAAGCTGAACAAGGGCGAAGTTAAAATGGCCTGCAAGACTGTGCGCCAGTTTTACAGTCTGGTAGAGCATCTTGTTTCAGTCCAAAGTTTTTCCTCCAGTAAAAAAGAAGGCGTTGAGGAACTGATCAAGGTTCTGAATCAATGGCTGCACATCGATTCAGGGTTTAAAGGATCCCCCCCTTCATCACAGGGCGGTTTTTGAGAAAACATACGAATCGATACCTTTCGTCGCGCTTCATCCTTTATTGAGACGGTTGCCGCCACTGTCCGTTTGTCAGAGGCGCTCTCATCATCTGATTCATAGCCAGTCTCGGCCCATCTCGCTATAGGGTTTTTCGCTTTCTCTTTTTCCAATAATTCAGCCGTAAACGCCTCTAAAGTCTGATTTTGTTCCAGTAGTTTTTCCTGCAACCGATGCATCGCCTCTGCAATATCCAAAGCGTTTTTCAATTGATAAGAATTTTGAATCGATCCGGGCCTTGCCTTATTGAGTGTATTAAATCGCGCGAACAGTTCAAGGACCAAGTCATCTTCATTACAACGGTTTAAATGCATATAATCATGAAAAAGCATCAAAGCATAGGTGATAGTACCTGAGCGGCCCAATCCGGCGCTGCAATGAATGAAAACCGTCTCTTGCTTTATGCACTCAGCAAGCCAAAGCAGTCTGGCAACAATAAACGGCGAGGCATGCAGACGGCCCATATCCAGCATATTTTGAAAATGGGTCAAACCTATCTGTTTTTTTTCACCCTGATCGTTTCTAGCCTTTAGATGGTATGTTGTAAAATCCAAACATTGCAATTCGGTTTTACTGGATTTCAGTGAATAGGCTTCATCTAAACTTATTTCGTGCCTGTCTTTCTCTTCAATGCAATTTCTAAAGTAGGGATAAAAAGAAGGCCCTTCCCCAATGGGATCAAATTCAGGGCCAAGTGCCACGATATGTGTAAATGCTATGTGTTCATTAAAGAGAATGCCCTGGAAAAAGCGAAGGACATTATCATACCTGACACCGTCTGAAACAATTTTTGCCGGCCCCTCACCCGTCCATATTCCTGGATAAACCTGATTGGCATTATAGGCTGGCATCCGCTCATCACGTAGCGCATACATGCGTGGGTAACGACAATATTCAGATGACCTGCGCAGGTTGTTCTCCGCTTCAAGCCCTCCCAAGGCAATCATTTCAGGATGATTTCGACCGAAACCGCTTTCAACCAGTACTTTTTGATTCAAGCGGGCTATGACGGCTTTTTCATCTAATGTAGGCATAATCAATCCTTGATTCATGTTTTTTGATTTTCAAATTTATATTGCATGAAACAATTTAAAATTGATAGCCTTCATTGTGTATGACCGCCAGGATTTAAATAATATTTTTAAGACAGCATTTCATTTTTTTGTTTGCCAATAATTTTTTGGGATATTTTGCTATTAAAACAACTTTTGTTTAGAATTCTTATAAATTTTTACTATAAATGGAAAGATAAGCCATGCCATCTTTTGATATTGTATCCGAGGTCAATGAAGTTGAATTACGTAATGCCGTTGATAATGCTGTTCGCGAAGTAACCACGCGCTTTGATTTTCGCGGTGTAGAGGCAAGTATCGAACTGAACGACTTGACGGTAACCCTTCGCTCGGAATCCGAGTTTCAGGTTCGCCAGTTAGAAGATTTATTTGTTAAGCATTGTATTAAACGGGGTGTGAATACAGCGGGGATTGATGTTGAGGATAAGCCTGTTCACAGCGGTAAATTCTATTCTTTAAACATGACTTTTAAACAAGGTATCGATCAACCTGCGGCCAAAGAGATAGTTAAAACCATTAAAGAGAGCAAGGTGAAAGTTCAGGCTTCCATTCAGGGAGATAAAATTCGAGTCACAGGAAAAAAGCGTGATGACTTGCAAGAAACGATAGCTCTGTTGAAAGATTCCTCCATTGAACTGCCCTTGCAGTTTGAAAATTTTCGCGATTAACAAAAATAAAATAATTTGCACGAGGGTTTCTTTGTATGGCGCGTTGTCAATGTATGAAAAAAAAGCGTAAGAATAAGCGTAAATTGCTTCAAAAATCGCCATACTGGTCTATTATAACAATAGAGGCAATGAATGTCCTTGCTGAACCAAAATCAAGATACATATAGGAGATTGTTTTGAAGTGTGTTGTGTATACCTGCTTTTAGCGGGAAACCTGAAGCACTTCATAAATCACCATAATGAGAGAAAGTTACGGCTCAGACTATCAGGATTCATTGCCTTTTTTATTCAACAGGTTCCTTGTTAGTTTCCTCTTTCCTGGACAAACCCAGTTTTGCTTTCAAACGCGCCACAGCATCCGGATCATATTGTCGGGTGGGCTTTTGTTTTACAATGACCGAGGTGGATTTGACAGGAGCCTGTTGCTTGCGCGTCGTATCACTGGCATATGCAGGCGAACGGGGAGGATATGAAGGAAAACCAGGCTCAACTGACTGAGCAGATTTTCTGGATGTCTCTGTGAAACTGTTATAGGCACTATAGCCGTTAGAATGGGTATTAGTGGAATGGCTTGCTGATTTTGGCAACAGGTTTTTACGCGCATTCCTGGCACTTTTTTCCACTCTTTTTTTGATCTTTGTCGCTGCGCGCTCGGCATCCTCTTCAGAGACTTCTCCTGCTGGAAGGCCCTGCAGATCAATACGCATTTCCCGCGCTTTCAGACAGGTCAGGTAGTCAATGCGCCGTGTAAATAGTACAACGGCTTCTCGTAATTTACTTTTAGACACGCCATCCTCTAAGGCTTTGTCAGCCTGCATCAGGATATCGCTGATTATGCCTTTTTTTAAAGGACTTATACGCAAGCTATTGTCAAACGCGTCTGGAAAATTTTTCGCAAGCCACTGAAGCGCGTCTAATCTTGATTTTTTAGATTGATTTTTTTGGGATTTGTTAATCACAGCTGTTCGTGGATGCAGCTCTTGCTTTCTCATTCTATTACCTTTTAAACCTTTGATTGTTCATAAATAACACCAACAACCGATAAATCGGGGGGTAAAAAAACCAATGCGATGTTGGATACCATACCTGGACATATTTCAAACATGAATGAAGAATATTCTTCGTCTACAAAATGAGCACACAATGTACAAGGATTCTTTTGATATTGCAAGCATAAAACACCCAAAAACTCGCAAAATATGCTTGAATAAGTATATAATCAATTCTTGTTAAATCAAAAGAGGTTGGTATCATACATGATTCGCTTCATAAAATCTTTGTTTGCTATTTTCTTTCCCTGGCTGGTCTTGTTTATCGATGATAATCCCGGTGGAGCAATAGTGGCTTTGATAATGCAAGTGTCGCTTATTGGTTGGCCTTTTGCCAGTCTATGGGCTTTACGTGTCCAGCGCGAAAACCGGGAAGAGGCATCAAGGCCATCTGCTGAAGATAATGAAGAAGACTAAAAAGTAAGAGTAATTATGAAAGTTATTGTAAATGGTGCTAAAGGAAAAATGGGCTCTATGGCCTGTGATACATTAAATGACCATCCTGATTTTGACTGTGTAGCAGCCTTGGGAAGAGAAGACAATCTGGCCGAGGCTATCGTCGAACATCAGCCAGATATCGTTGTTGATTTAACGACAGCGGACAGTGTTTTTGAGAATAGTACGGTTATCATTGAGCATGGTGTGCATCCGGTCATTGGTACAAGCGGCCTTAGTGATCAGCAAATTAATCAGTTACGATCGCAGTGTGAAAAATTGCAGTTGGGTGGAATCATCGTTCCTAATTTTTCTATTGGCGCGGTACTGATGATGTATTTTTCCGCTATTGCCTCTAAATGGATGAGCGAAGTCGAGATTATTGAAACCCACCACCAGCAAAAACTTGACGCGCCTTCAGGAACGGCTTTGAAAACGGCCGAAATGATTGCAGCTGCACGCAAGCATCCCAAAAACCAGTTGGCTTTGAAAGAAATTCTACCTGGCGCCAGAGGCTCTGAATATAAAGATGTGAATATCCATTCACTGCGCCTGCCCGGTGTACTGGCACGACAACAGGTCATATTTGGTCAGCTGGGTGAAACCTTGAGTATTCATCATGACAGCATTGATCGCATCGCTTTTATGCCAGGCGTGGTATTAGCCTGTCAAAAAGTTTCTCAATTAAAATCACTGTATTATGGTCTTGAACAGCTTTTAGATTTAGCTGATATAGGATAATACGACACCTCTATACCGCAGCCAGGGAAGCAAAAAACCCGAGCATTTTCATTGCTTCCCTGGGACGCCGGCCTTGTATCGCTCCTGAATATTCAGGCGACTGAAATTTTGCTACATTCCCGTTAAAGCCGGCGAAGTCAATGAGGGCTCCGAGGCTGATCGCGGTAAATTAGATGCCACGCTATTTTGCTTATAGGCGTTTAATTTTAACTCATCCAGTCGATCAATGATATTTTCTATGTCACCAGGGTTATCGATTATCGAGCGCAACAACTCATATACCTGTAGGGTTGTAGGGGTTCTGTTACCAGGCTCTAAAGGGCGGCGGGCAATGACCTGGCAGATACGGGCGGTAATGATAATAGCCGATGAACGCGGTGTCCGATCATTTTCGTTTCTTGAGCCACAATGGCGGTTGATCAATTCACGCACTTCACTGATGCCCCTGGGAATTTCTGTCGTGGTAAGAAATTTTTGCATATAACTGCCCGGTTTAAAACGCTGTCTTTCATTAATAATAAGCGCTAAAGCATCAATAAAACGTTGACAATCGCTCTCACCAATGTTGATAGCAGCCAGCATCGTCAGTGACTTGCGAGGTTTAATGCATTTATTCCATATTTGTGGATTACCGATTCGCCCTACCTCATTATTCGTTGCCAAACGATCATCTTCATAAAGCATTTTTTGTCCCATACGCTGTATTATCGCATCAGAAATGTCGGCAGGCCAATAATTGGCAGGTGTTTTAATGCCGTTGGAGCCGGGCGCGTTTTGCCCCGCTAACTGATGGGCATGCAATGAAGCGTATAAATCAACAACAATGTCAACAAATTGTTGGCGGGGTGCCTGGACATCATGAAAATCAGGGAAGCGGCCATAACGCATTTTATAAAGAAGCATGGCGTCGGTATGAATAAACTCAATGCTTTTACGATCTTTCCCGCTGACACAGGAACCATAACTCAGCCCCTGAAGCCCAACCATAAGCAAATGCTCATAAGAGCTTAAAAACAACTCTCTTCCACTCCAGTCCCGGAAGGTTGCTGTACCAAAACCTGAATTTAACAGTTGCTCGTATTGTCCGAGCAGAGATTTATACGGTTGATCGGCCTCAAATGCTTGTTGTGCCAGTTTTAGCAATTGTTTGCAACTTTTTTCCTCAGGGAGCGTGTAATCGAGCAGTTTGGCTATATTATAGGGGTGATTAATATAGATAGGAGAAGAATCGTTAAATTCGCTTAACTTAATTGACCTTTCTAATCCTTTGGCCAAATGCCTATCCGGAACGAAGGGGATGTAATCCAGTAATACAGCGGGGCTAATCAGTGTCTGAATGATAAAGGGTTTGCCCTTTTCCCGGTACTGGATCACAGCCTCAAGGTTTGCAAGGCTATGGCGTAGCTGTACTGCATCAGGAAGCTTTAATACATCTCTTGAAACAATATGGCTTGAGGCGTATCGCTCTTTAAATTGCTCAACGATTTCGCCCTTTTCATTCAAAACAGACAGTTGATGCATTCTAAAATTTGCCGGAGCAGGCAATGTCCTCAAACGACTGGGTAGAAAAGAGACCGCCTCTCTGACACTGTCAGCTTTTTCCAGGCTATATTTCAAAAAAGATTGCTGGGTTTCAGAAAGAAGTGAATACCATAAAGGCAAGGCCGTGATTTGCTTGAGATCGTTTGCCATTAAATATAAGTCTTGGCCATTAAATTCTTGCAATGCCACTGTGATTCCTTCTGCATTTTTACCGCTCAGCGCCAAATGCCGCAGCATCTCCTGCTCGGCTTTTTCCAATGCGCTGTACCATTGAGGAAAAGGCTGTTCATCATTGGCTATTTGCTGCAACTCGGCGGCTAATAATTCATCGGGGCGCGCCTTTTGAAGATACCATTTTCTCAAAAAATCAAACAGCTTACGTTTAAGCGCTTCTTTGTTATCGATAGTCGCATCCATATGACTGAGAAAAACTTGTTGTGGGCCACTCAGTTCACGAAACCATTGGGGGGTTTGGGGCGTTTGCAGGGATTTAATCTTTTCCAGTTCTTCCAGCCAAAAATCACTATAGGGCGGTAAACGTTTATCCCATTGCAAAACATAAAGGGTTTCCTCTCCAAACGCCATGGGCAGAACAGAGGCAATGTCCTTGGCGCCTTCTTGCATTACAATGTATTGTTCTGCTTCATTTAAACAGGCAAAGGCTTCTTTTTGCTCATGACCTTTCGGCCATTTCCACCCATCCATTAGCGCATTTACCAGTCTTGCGGTATATTTTGCCAGGGATACCTGAAGATCTTCAATTTGGCTACAATTAAAATCACATGCCTGCCTGGAATATTCCAGGTATTTTTTTAAGGCGGTGATGTTTGTGGCATTATGGCCGGCATTGGGAGGATAAGCATCCAGTATAAAATGAAAAGCAGAGCCCAGAATATCGGCCCTTTCTTTATAAAAGCTGGGTAAATGACGATTTTCTGTATATATCTCTAGCGTATAATCAGGAAATAATGCAGAGAGCTTTGCGGACAATTCAGGAGACAGCGTCATGCCTGATTTTATTCTTAAAATAGTTCCTGTTTTCATGGCGAAAATTCCTTGCCGGTGCTTATTCTTTATTATTAAATAAAAAACAGTATGAAACAATTTTTTTTAATGCGTTGCAAGCGTATGCTGAAATTATATTTCCATTCCTGTCTGGACAGGTTTATCGATATAGAATTTAATCGACTTCATGTTAAACTTGTTTTTCAGGAATAAAAAAGACAAGGATATGGTATGAAAAATACAGGTTATTATACTGGTTACTCTCAGTCGGGCATTGATGAGGCAATCGAAAATGCACTACAGCAGGCAGGAGAACACAGCCGCTGTGAAATTATCGAAACGATGGGCTCTCAAAACCACCTGGATCAAAAACATTATCAGGTCACTGTCAGTACATATATTGACTAAGCGCTGAACAATGACTATTCAATCATCCCGGCTTTACCTTACATTATTAAAAGGAGTTATCTGATGGGTTATACCGTTCCACATTATATGGCAGGCAAGGCCGTGACTGAAGATGAGCCCGGCATAAAAAGCCATGCTATTCATAATCCGGCTGATGGTGAAAACATTGGCGAAGTGAATTTTGCGTCCTCGTCTTTATGTGATCAGGTCGTTGAAACGGCAAAAAAAGCCGCGGGCCCATGGGCTGAAACCAACGTTGTAAAAAGAGCAAAGCTGTTATTCAAGTTCAGGGATCTGATGGAAAAACACCAACTGGATTTGGCAAAAATTGTCACCAGGGAACACGGTAAAACACTGGAAGATGCGAAAGGTTCTGTAGCGCGGGGGATTGAAGTCGTTGAATACCATTGCGGATTGCTCAGCCAGTTGCAAGGCCACTATTCTCCGGAGGTGTCCTCGGGTATTGACAGTTATACCATGCACCAGCCTATCGGTGTCTGCGCTGGTGTATCGCCGTTTAACTTTCCTGTGATGGTGCCCATCTGGATGGTTATTCCGGCCATTGCCTGCGGCAACAGTTTTATCTTAAAACCCTCTGAACAAGATCCCTCTGCACCCATTCGTCTGATGGAGCTGCTGTCTGAAGCCGGTTTGCCAGATGGTGTAGCCAATTGCATTCAGGGCGATAAAGACACCGTGGACCGCTTATTGCATCATCCCGACATCGCCGCGTTTACCGCGGTCGCCTCAACACCAGTAGCCGAACATATTTATACAACAGCGACAGCGCAAGGTAAACGAGCACATACCTTTGGCGGCGCTAAAAATCATGGCGTCGTTCTGCCGGATGCGAATATGGATCAGGCCGCTAATGCGATTGTCGGTGCGGGTTATGGCTCTGCTGGAGAGCGTTGCATGGCGATTTCTGTGGTGGTCGCCGTGGGTGATCAGACGGCTGATGCGCTGATTGAAAAAATGAAACCGATGATTAAAGACATGCGTGTTGGACCCGGTGATGCCCAGAATATTGATATGGGGCCCTTAATCAGCAGCGCACATCGTGAGCGCGTCATCCAGGCGGTTGCACAGGGCGTTGATGAGGGCGCGAAATTACTGATAGATGGCCGTCAATTCAGCCACCCCGATCACCCGCAAGGTTTTTATCTGGGTCCCTGTTTATTTGATCATGTCGATGAGAGCATGTCGGTCTATCAGCATGAAATTTTTGGACCGGTGCTGCTCATTATCCGAGTGCAAAGTTTTGAAGAAGCCATTGCTTTGGTCAACAGAAATCAATACGGTAATGGTACGGCAATTTTTACCCGTGACGGTTACAGCGGCAGGGAGTACAGTCGGGCAGTGCAAGTGGGCATGGTCGGTATCAATATTCCCATTCCTGTGCCTATTGCCAGTCATCCTTTCGGCGGCTGGAAGCGCTCTTCTTTCGGTAATACCAACATGCATGGCATGGAAAGCATTCATTTTTATACACGACGCAAAACAGTCACCAGCCGCTGGCCGGTGACTGATGTTACAGAAAGT
Organism: Legionella sp.; assembly: GCA_024636645.1. GTDB lineage: Bacteria > Pseudomonadota > Gammaproteobacteria > Legionellales > Legionellaceae > Legionella_D. Next base: position 39,913 of record JAGXGR010000108.1, on the reverse strand, counting down.
ACTTTTGTTATGCCGACACATAAATAATCTTATCAGGGAGAAAGGTATGGCTGACATAGGATTCGCAGGGCTGGGCCATATGGGACTGCCCATGGCCGTTAATCTTGTTAACGCAGGTTATCAGGTGTTCGGTTTTGATATACAGGCCTCAGCGCTTGAGGCGTTTGTTAAAGCCGGGGGCAGGCCTTGTAAGGACTTAAAGGAGCTTGCCAGAAACCGCGATGTGATCATTACCATGCTGCAAACCGGCGAACAGGTCAAACAAGCTTGTTTTGGCGACGAGGGCCTTTTTTCAGCAGCAAGCCCCGGTGCTTTATATATTGACTGTTCTTCAATTGATGTACAGAGCGCCAGAGAAGTCCATCAACAGGCGCTGGAAAACAATTTACAAGTGCTCGATGCACCGGTATCGGGTGGTGTCGCCGGGGCAACCGCGGGGTCGTTGACCTTTATGGTTGGCGGCGACTCAGAAGCCTTTAAAGCGGCAGAGCCTGTATTAAAAGTCATGGGTAAAAACATGATTCATACCGGCAGTGCCGGCAGCGGGCAGGCTGCAAAAATTTGTAACAATATGATTCTTGGCATTTCAATGATAGCCGTATCTGAGGCGTTCACACTGGCTGAGCAATTGGGCTTGTCTGCCGAGAAGCTGTTTGAAGTGGTAAACAATTCCTCGGGACAATGCTGGGCCATGTCAAAATATACGCCTGTTCCAGGCATATTGGAGAATGTTCCGGCAAATAATGATTATCAGCCCGGCTTTACCGCGCAAATGATGCTCAAGGATCTGAAATTAAGTCAAAAAGCGGCTGAATCAAGCCATGTGGATACCCAGATAGCTGCCAAGGCAACAACGATATATCAGCAGTTTATTGACAAGGGCTTGGGGCATTTGGATTTTTCAGCCATTATTAAGGATATCAGGGAGAAAAAGGATGACAAACCAGCAGCAAGCGTTAGCCACTAAAAAAACACCGCCGTCAGTCGATACCTCCATGTGGGATGAGATTGCCACTCGGGTTGTTGATTGGATTAAACCTTGGGATACCACATTAAAAGGTGATTTTTATAGCGGCGATATTCAATGGTTTTGTAATGGCAAGTTAAATGTCAGCGTCAACTGCATAGACAGGCATTTAGCACTCAAAGCCAATCAGGCGGCGATTCTTTGGGAAGCTGATGTGGAGCATCAGCAAAGAACATTGACCTTTTCTGAGTTGCATCAGGAAGTCTGCATGATGGGTAATGTGCTTAAATCGCTTGGTATTCGTAAAGGCGATAAAGTCTGTATCTATTTGCCGATGATTCCTGAGGCGGTCATTGCCATGTTGGCTTGTGCCAGAATCGGAGCCGTTCATACGGTGGTCTTTGCAGGATTCTCCGCCGCAGCATTAAGGCAACGGTTGATGGCGGCTGAATGTAAATTAATCATAACCGCCGACGGCTATCAACGCGGCGGCCGCTCTATTGCCCTGAAACAACAGAGTGATGAAGCCTGTCAAAATGTGGATATCATCAAACTGCTTATCCGAAATAACAACAACCCGGTTGTTTTTGATCAAAAGAAAGAACATTGGTGGCATGATTTAAAACATGAAGTCAGTAAAGATTGTGCGCCTGAAGCCATGGATGCGGAAGATCCATTGTTCATACTCTATACCTCCGGGTCGACCGGAAAGCCAAAGGGGTTAGTGCATACGACAGGCGGGTATCTGGTACAGACCGCGTTTAGCCATCAACATGTTTTTCAATGTAAGCCCCATGAAGTTTTCTGGTGTACGGCTGATATCGGCTGGATTACCGGGCACAGTTATGTGGTGTATGGCGCCTTATGCAATGGCACGACCACATTGATACACGAAGGAGTACCCAACTGGCCTGATCCTGCAAGAATCTGGCGCATCGTTGATAAGCATCGTGTCAATGTTTTATATACAGCGCCCACCGCTATTCGCGCCTTAAAGCGTGCGGGGGATGAGTGGTTAAACACCAGTTCCAGAAAATCATTGCGCTTGCTGGGCACCGTGGGCGAGCCTATCAATCCCGAAGTCTGGCATTGGTATCATGATAAACCGGGTTTGGGCCAATGCAATGTCGTAGATACCTGGTGGCAGACTGAAACGGGGGCTATCATGATAAGCGCCACAGCAAACGCAAAGCAGTTTAAAGCAGGTTCTGCCAGCCAGCCTTTACCAGGTATTGTGCCGGTCATCCTTGATGAACAAGGCAATGAATTGCAGGGTGAGGCCTCAGGGATTCTAGGTATAAAGCTGCCATGGCCTTCAATGGCCAGAACCATTGCCGGTGATCATCAACGTTACTGTGAAACCTATTTTTCAAACGGGCATTACATGACAGGCGATGGTGCCAAACGCGACGCCGAAGGCGATTACTGGATTACAGGCCGTGTAGATGATGTCTTGAATGTCTCCGGACACCGTCTGGGTACTGCAGAGATTGAAAGTTCGCTGGTCAGTCACCCTTTGGTGGCAGAGGCAGCGGTCGTTGGCATTCCTCATGATATCAAGGGCCAGGGAATCTATGCATATATTGAGATGAAACGCGGAAGCCACTCTTCGGAAAGCTTAAAGCAAGAGCTTATCGAGCGGGTTAAAAAAGACATTGGCGCCATTGCCAAACCCGATACCATTCAATGCGCAAGTGATTTGCCCAAAACACGCTCTGGTAAAATCATGCGTCGTATTTTACGTCACATTGCCAGCAATGATGTGCAGGATATTAAAGAACTGGGTGATTTATCGACGCTTGCAAACCCGGAGGTGATTAAGGAATTAATGGGTTTGATGCAACAGGAAAATCAGAATGTATCCAAAACGTATCATGATTAAGGCGCTTGCCTTTGAAAAGGCATCGTCTCTTACACACCACAAAATATAACCCTACCGCCTCGTCTTTACAAGACGAGGCACTGCTGTTTTCTTTTCGATAATAAAATCTTTAGTCATATCAGAAATAAACCGGAAGCTTAAAGACTTTGATCTAAAATCATTTAAACCATCTATACTTTGTAAAAAGGATTAAAAAGGAACAAAAGGACATGAATGATTCATGGAAAAAGAAATTATCCAAACAATTGGTTAAACAATTTGGCGATAAAAAAGGGAAGCAACTCACAAATAAATACCTCAATGCCCTGCCTGGCACATACCCTGAACAATATACCGCCCATGAAGCATTAGTGGATATTGTAAACATAGAAAAGCTTTCCTGTGACAATCGACTGGTCATTAATTTTCATAAAACCTCACAAGGCGATTATCCGTTGCATATTAAGCTCTATCGCTATGGAACACCGATGTTTTTATCAGATATATTACCTATGATTGAGAACATGGGTTTGAATATTTTCTCCGAACAACCCTATCGAATGCGCTTAAATGACCAAAAAATCATTTGGATAAGTGACTTCAGTGTGACTTATCCAGGCTCTGATTCCCTAAATATTGAAACAATTAAAGATTTATTTAATGAGGCGCTTTTAAAAGTCAGCAACGGCGACTGTGAAAACGATGCTTTTAACAAACTGGTATTAAATGCCGGCCTCACCTGGCGTGAAATAACCATCATTCGCACGTATGCTAAATATATACATCAAATAGGATTTCGTTTCGATCAAAGCTATATTCAACAAACCATCAATGATCACGCAGCCATTACCAAAGAACTTGTGGCTCTTTTTTATCAAAAATTTCAACCAAAACAATCTAAAAATTCAGAAAAAAAATCAGATGATTTAAATAATGATATTCAAACGCGTATTGATAACATCATCAGCCTGGATGAAGATAGAATCATGCGCTATTTCTGGAGCCTGATTAAGGCCAGTTTGCGTACCAATTATTTTCAAACCAACTCTTTTGGCCAATCAAAGGATTATATATCCATAAAATTAAAGTCTGCCCTGGTTCCAGATTTACCACCTGGACAACCTATGTATGAAATTTTTGTATATTCTACGCGATTTGAAGCCATCCATTTACGCAGCAGTAAAGTAGCACGTGGAGGTATTCGCTGGTCAGATAGGCCTCAGGATTTCAGAACGGAAATATTAGGCTTGATGAAAGCTCAAAAGGTTAAAAACTCTGTTATCGTCCCTTCAGGAGCGAAGGGAGGTTTTGTATTAAAAAAAATGGCGGGGTTAAATACACGTGAACAGATAATGGAAGAAGTTATACATAATTACACATCTTTTATCAGGGGCTTATTAGACATTACCGATAATTTAAAAAATGAGCAGGTCGTACCACCTGAAAACACTGTTTGCCACGATGAAGCGGATCCTTATCTTGTAGTGGCTGCAGATAAGGGAACGGCAACTTTTTCAGATACGGCCAATGCCATTTCCAATGAGTATGCGTTCTGGCTTGGGGATGCATTTGCTTCTGGCGGCTCTGCAGGTTATGACCATAAAAAAATGGGCATTACCGCCCGTGGAACCTGGGAATCCATCAAACGCCATTTTATGGAGTTAGACGTTAATATCCATGAACAGGATTTTAGTGCAGTAGGTATTGGCGATATGGGCGGCGATGTCTTTGGCAATGGTTTAATCTACTCTAAACACACACGTCTTCTGGCAGCATTTGATCATCGAAATATTTTTCTTGACCCTGACCCGGACGCCTTGACTTCATATAAAGAACGAAAACGTTTGTTTAACGCACCCCATTCAACCTGGGAGGATTACAATCCTAAATTAATTTCAAAAGGTGGTGGTGTCTATAAGCGCAGCAGCAAATCTATTTTGCTGTCAAAGGAAGTAAAAAAAGCGCTGGCAATTGAAAAGAATGCTTTGACTCCTAATGAATTAATCCAGGCCATATTAAAAGCCCCTGTTGATTTATTATTTAATGGTGGTATTGGCACCTATGTGAAAGCTGTGAGTGAATCAAATGCTGATGTGGGCGACAAAGCAAATGAGTATACTCGGGTTAATGGCATAGAGTTGCGCTGTAAAGTAGTGGGTGAAGGAGGAAACCTTGGTGTGACCCAGCTGGGTAGAGTAGAATATGCTTTAAATGGTGGACTGATAAATTCAGACTCAATTGATAATTCTGCTGGCGTGAGCTGTTCAGACCATGAAGTCAATATTAAAATCCTGTTGAACAGGGAGATGCAAAACGGTACTTTGACCGAAAAGAAAAGGGATCAGTTGCTGACTAAAATGACAGATGATGTAGCTGAACTGGTTTTAAAAGATAATTATAACCAGGCGCTCGTTTTAAGCTTCTCAGCGGCACATTCCGCCCATTACAGCGGTTTATATCAGTCTTATATTCAAGAACTGGAATCCATTATTAATCTGGACAGAGTGGTCGAACACTTTCCTGATAATAAAAAATTACTAGAACGAAAGACCGCGGGCTTAGGGCTTGTTCGGCCTGAACTTGCCGTGTTAATGGCCTATACTAAAATACTTATAACCTCTGAATTATTAAAATCAGATTTACCTGATGATCCCTATTTTATAGTCGAGCTAAAGACTGCATTCCCTTCTCTGCTTGCAAAATCATACATGGAATCAATGAAAGAACATCGCCTGCGACGTGAAATCATTGCTACTCAATTGAGTAATCACATTGTAAACAGCGTTGGCATTACTTTTATGTATCGAATGCAAATTGAAACCGGTGCCAGCATCGCTGATATTGCACGCGCTTACACACTTGCTTCTAATGCCTATCAGACGAATGAGCTGCAACATATTATTGATTCATTGAATTATAAAGTCCCTGTGCAAGTTCAATATGAATTATTGCATTACATCCGGCAATTACTTAATCTGGCAACACGGTGGTTTTTACGCAATCAACGCTTTACAGGCAATATAGACGAGAAAATTGCACATTATAAGAAATCGATAAGTCGTTTAAATAAAGTAGTTTCTGATCTGATGGTTGGTGTCACCAAAAAATACCTGGATGAACTATTAAATAAGCTTGCCAAGACTGATCTGAAGGAATCTGTAATACGAAAAATTTCCTTGGTACGAGCCACGTATACGGTTCTAAATGTGATAGAGGTGGCTACTCAAAATAACTTTGATCTCACTAAGACCAATGAAGTGTATTTTAAGGTGGGTGAGAGATTTAATCTTGTTTGGTTTCGTGATCAAGTTGCAAATGATACTCGAGAAGGACACTGGAATAACATGGCGCGTCTGTCTTTAAGAGATGAGCTGGATAAGATTCAAAGACGTTTAACCATAGTCATCATGAAATCTAATAAAAAGGAAAAAAATGCAACGGACCTTATTGCTGGCTGGTTGATAAAAAATAAGCACATTCAACAACGATGGGAAAAATTGCTTAAAATGCTTTATGAGAGTCCGAGTGTTGACTATACCCGATTTTTTATAGCGTTAGGTCAATTATCTTCTATGCTTTAACGGCACCCATCAGGAAAGTCAAATGGGATATCCTGACATTGATGTTGCGGCCAGCCCGTTAAAATACCTGCCAACTCCTTTTGGGTCCAGCAAAGATTGAACGTTTCACTGGACAGCCATCCTTTGGGCGGTCGTTAGTATTTCTCAGGGAATCCATGCATATATTGAGTCCTACCTGCCTCGTCTTAACAAGACGAGGCAACTCCACTTCATTTTCGATAAAAATGATTCGCCGAGGCTTGATCCCGGGGCATGATGGTCATCTCCTGAATATCCACATGTTCGGGTCTGGTCGCGCAATAGACTATGGCGTCAGCAACGTCTTCGGCCAGCAGCGGATTGAAATCCTGGTAATATTTTTTTGCTCTTTCTTCATCACGCCAGCGTACGATACTGAATTCTGTTTCAACAGCGCCCGGGGCAATATCGGTGACTCGAAGGCCCGTGCCTAATAAGTCAAGACGCATAGACTTGCTGATGGCTTTGACCGCATGCTTGGTCGCGCTATAGACATTGCCGGCAGGATAACACTCCTGTCCGGCGATGGAGCTGATGTTCACGATATGACCCTGACCGCGGTCTATCATGCCTGGCAAGACATGTCGACTGACATAGAGCAGCCCTTTTATATTGGTATCAATCATGGTTTCCCAGTTATCAATCGCCCCATCCTGAATCAAATCCGTTGCCAGGGCCAGTCCGGCATTGTTGATGAGCAAATGAATATCCTGCCAGTCCTGTGGGATTTGATGCAATTCTTTTTCAACCGCCTGCTGATTTCTGAGATCCAATGAAAAAAAATAAGTCTGGCTGTTGTATTGCTGATGCAATTCCTTTGCCAGTGCCTCCAATCTTTCGATGCGACGTGCGCATAAAATCAGCTTTGCGCCCAAGGCCGCAAATTGATGCGCACAGGCCTGACCAATGCCGCTGGATGCGCCGGTTATCAAAACCACTTTGTCTTTAAAATTCATTGTACTTTTCTCCTGACGGGTTTCTCACGTATAAGATAAATCACGCCATTATAATCATCCGACAGATACAATTCACCTGCTTTCCCTTCAACCAGATGGACTGGCCTGCCCAGTACCTTGCCGTTCTTAAGAAAGCCTGTGATCAGATCCTCTTCGCTGATATGACCGTTTTCAAAACTTAAACTCACGACCTTGTATCCTACTTTGACAGAGCTGTTCCAGGAGCCATGCAGTGCTACAAGCGCTTTTTTATACAGTGGTGAGTCTGGATTTTTGATAAAGGTAATACCCAGAGGAGCCGTGTGGGGATGAAATTTATGAACCGGCGGGATAGAATTTTTAATGCGTTTTTCATGGCCTTTACCAAAATCCGGACCAGGGATCTTATCACCGTTAGCATAGGGCCAGCCGTAAAATTGATTTTGCTTTATTACATTCAATTCATCCGGTGGAAAATGATCCCCCAGCCAGTCTCGACCATTATCTGTGGCATAGAGTTGGCCATCAACAGGCGACCAGTCAAAGCCCACCGAATTTCTAAGGCCTGTAGCGAATATACTCAGCTTATTATCACCGGGTTTAAAGCGAGAGACAGTGGCTCTCAAAGGATTTTTCTCAATACAGACATTGCAGGAAGAGCCGATAGAAACATAGCCATAACCGTCAGGACCAAATTTAATCGTTCTAGTCCAATGCCCGCCATCATCAGGCATATTTTTAATAAAACGCTCATAAGAGCCGCTGATTTGACCCTTGGCGGCATCAAATTTGACGCGACCAATGGCATTGACTTCGGCAACGTATAAATACCCCTCATGTACATCCATGCTATGAGGCTTTTTTAAACCCGTTAACAAGGTTCGTTTTGCTTTTGGGTTATTATATGGAATCAAAAGAACACGACCTTTGCCTGGCTCTGTCACGATAAGATCGCCTGGCTCCGTGACATACATAAAGCGCGGACCATCAAGATTTTTAACGTAAATGTCCATGCTCAAGCGTTTATTATGATCAATTTTTTGCGAAGGAGTATCCTTTAAGAAAGGAAGAGGGCGCCCAAACAGTTCCGCGATGGATACATTCACACCCATCACAGGTAAAAGAAAATAAAAAAGACCAAGGCCACAGACAATCAGTATCAAAATATAAATCATTTTTTTCATCTTGAAATCTCCATTTAAAATCCATTACCTGGTAAAACAAAATCTGTATATTACGCGGAATAAAATCGCCCCGGCCTTTTTTCTCAAATACATTTTTTGTTGATGTTTTCATCATTTGTTAGTAATCTGCGTTTTTGCAATCAGATTGGTGTAATTATGACCTTAGAAGACTTGAAAGCTTTGTTAATGAATCAAACCTCTCACTATATTGAGGGAAAACGAGATGATCTTGAAGGCCTTAAAGTGAATATTATAGCGCAAAGCGCCATTGCCGAAGTAATGGAACAAGTTTTATCGGTGTTGGATAAAAAATGCAAGACTGACATTAAGGAAAAAAAGCAAGGTTTACAAAAACATTTTTTGGATTTGCAAGTCCGAACAGATAATCAACAGCAAATAGCATTACATCATGAGTTAGAAACTATAGAATCAGCACTGCCCGGGTTGGAAATAAAACTAAGCGAGGCTGAAGGCAGCTATTTAAATCACCAAGCTGAATTCAGAACATCCAAGTCCTTATCAGATGCTAGCTTGAGGGAGGTAGAAGATCAACGCCGTGTTATTTCTTATGAAGAACGAGAAAAATCCAGTCTTGACAGAAAAATTCATAATCTTCAACGAGATCTTTCAGATGCTCGCAGCCGTCTTAGCCAAAGCGAGGACAGACTGAGAGCACCAACTCCCCCGCCCCAGGTTTATACACATGGCAGTAGTTTTGGAGCACATCATTCCCACCATACACATCCTGCAGCACCGCATGTTCATATTGGGGGTATCGTAGCGCATCCTTATCAACATGTAAGCCCCCAGTTTCATACACACGGTGGTTTGGGGAACACGTATTCTTCTCATGCTGTTTCTGCTGATATCAGCATTTGGCAAACTAAGATCTCAAGGCTTGAATCCGAAATCGACTCATTACAAAATCAAGTCGCTAAAAAACGACAGGATCTTGCTCATCTGCGTGAAAGAATAGATAGACTGACAAGGGAGCATCGTTCTCTAAATGCTGAAACCATGCGTCTGAAGCATTTGACAGACAGCTTAGAGATACAAAAAAATAGTATTGAAAAGGCTGTTTTTTCTAAACAAAGGAGAATCCCGGAGATTCGTCAACAATTAAGCGCCATTACCGATCGCGAGTTTTGTCGCCAACAATCAACATTTGAAATGAATCAGTTATCTTCAGATAACCAAAGATCACTTCGTGAGCAACTAGAGAAAACCAGACGGAAGCTTAATAATGAATGTATAATGAATAAAACAACGGCCGAGCAACTGAGTTACACGTATTTTATCGAAAAATTAAAAACAACTCGTTTTCAAGAAGATTGCAATTTATTAGCCATTGTTGATGCCGTTGAGCAACATATTACAGAAAAAAAAGCTGCATCCCAACAAGAATCAAACATGCAACAATTACAAAGTCAATTAGCATATCAACAAGGCAAGCGGACTCGAAGACAAAAAGAAGTAACAACAAACAAAGCAGAAATTAAGCGCATAGATAGTAAAATACAGGAACTGACCAGCCATACACCTCAGCTTAAAGAACAGGCAGAACGCTATAAAAAATTATTCCAATTTCAGAAAAAAGGGGCTATCGGCCTGACTGTGAGCAGCGTGGCTCTTTCTGCTGCTGTTGTATCTTTGTTTTTTTTCGCCTCCATTGCCCCTATATTACTAGCCACAGTCTTTGTTCCACCTGTGGGCATAACCGCAATGGTTGGCCTAGGCCTAGTGGTGGCTGCTCTGGTTAATAACGCAAGGCACAAGTCCACCCTGAAAAATATTAATTCTGAGGCACATAAAACATCATCCCTCGAACAGGAAAAAGCGCGTATTATTTCAACCAATCAACAATTAGAAGAAAAGACCATCCCCGAGCTCGAGGGTCAAATAGCCCAACTAGAAACAAAGGATATTCCAGAGCAGCAACAAATTCTGGAAAATATTAGTCAAAAGGCTGATGATAGCCTTCGAAGAGCCCAAACAACGGATGTTTCTTCCAAAAACTACCCCCTGCTCGAAAATTCAATATTTTCTCCGGCATATAATCCACAATCAATGGATCCTTCATCAGCCGCTAACGCGCCCGCGCATTCCGCTATGCCGCCATATAATCCACAATCAACGGATCCTTCATCAGCCGCTAATGCGCCCGCGCTTTCCGATGACGAGGATGCTTTCACTCCTAAATTTGGATAATTCGTTTAATTGCAAGGCTGTAGCATTAAAATTAGATCAATCTACTGTAGGTTGGGCCTTGGCCCAACAATCAAGTGATTAGATTTGGATTTGTTTACAGCCATATTTAAATTTTGATGTGCCGGTGACATTCTCTAATCATATTGCGTGAAAATATACTTTCACGTAGTTCCGGCTTAAGATCCCCAAGCGTATAAATCATGAAAAACAAGGATTGACCAAATTTATCACTCACCAAATATTTGCATAGCAGGCTCATCATGACAGGCCCAATCTTGTGGTAAAATTCCTGCATTAATGTATCGATGAATGCTTGAATATTGCCATTCAGATGGTGTTCTCACATACCCATGCTTAACAGGATTGTAGTGGATGTAATCCAGATGACGAGAATAATCCAATTCGTCACGAATAACATGCTCCCAAAACCGCCGTTGCCAAATACCTCGTTCTCGTTTATTTTTTCGTGACAGATTTATGGGTTCTGATGATTCGATTTGACGTGAAAAGCAACTTTTAATGAAACCCAATCGTTGAGAATAATTAGCATCATTTGGTGGTAACGTTATCATCAGATGAAAATGATCAGGCAACACCACTACTCCATCAATTATAAATGGATAACGCTCGATAACCTGCTTAAACGCTTGGCGTAGCTCATTTATTTTTCGGATTAATAAATCACTTCTTCTATCTTGAAGTACTATCGTGAAAAAGTAGCTTGTGCCTGGTATGATCAATCTACGATATTGCATTTTGGACTTGTATAAATTTCCTTGAAGGCAGAGCTTAGATCCAATGACTATCCTTTACAAGAATTTTTGGCTGAAACCTTGGATTTCAATACTTTCGTGTTGGGCCAAGGCCCAACCTACATATTATGGTAGGTTGGGCCTTGGCCCAACAATTTAGTTATTAGATTTGGATTTTTTTGACGAACAGCAAGAAACAAGATCAAATGCCATATTTGAATTTTGATGAGCCGGTTAGATCCAATGCCCATCTTTTGACAAAAAATTTTTGGCTGAAACCTTGGATTTCAATACTTTATTGTTGGGCCAAGGCCCAACCTACCGCAAGCCGCTTGTCAGTTTCTGACAATAGCATTATCCTGTCTTTTTTATCTGGAATGAATAATGCAACGAATATCAGTGTTTTGCGGCTCAAAAACTGGACATCAGGCCTGTTATGCAGAAGCCGCTCTGCAATTGGGATTGGCTTTCAAGCAAGCCAATCTGGGTTTGGTCTATGGCGGTTCTAAAATTGGACTGATGGGTATTTTAGCCGATACGCTGCTACAGGCAGGTGGCGAGGTCATTGGTGTTATGCCCGTATCACTTGCCAATGTGGAACTGGCTCATGAACAGCTGTCGGCACTGCATATTGTCGATGGCATGCACGAAAGAAAGGCCTTGATGGCTGATTTATCCGATGCGGTGATTTTGATGCCAGGCGGTATCGGCTCGCTCGATGAGTTTTTTGAGATGGTCACCTGGGCGCAGTTGGGTTATCACAAAAAACCTTTGGCCATTTTAAATGTAGATAACTACTACAGCGCTCTTTTGCAATTTCTTGATCACGCCGTTGATCAGGGTTTCCTTAGCTTGAATCATAAACAAATGATCCTGGTTGAAGACAATCCGATGGTACTGGTCGAAAAAATTCAAGGTCACGCACCTGAAATCCAGCCGAGGTATTAAAATCGGAGGCGCTCAAGATGACAAGACTTATTTAATGGCAATAATTTCCATACAATTCGTTCCGCCTGGCTTGCCAATGACCGTGCCCCTGGTGATTAAGGCATAACCGTCTCTGGTCAGAAGATTTTTACTCAGTAAATGATCGATGACTTCCTGATTAAGATGACGAATATTAAATGAACGGAAATCCAGGTAAACCGGAAATACATTATTGACCAGACATAATCTGGACACTGTCCGCTGGTTTGCAGTGATCGCAAAGATAGGAATAGCGCTATGCAGTCTGGACATCCAAACCGCACTGGCGCCGGATTCCGTTAGAGCAATGATCGCCTGCACAGGAAAATGATTGGCCGCATGCATGGTGGCCATGGCGATGGCCTGATCGGCTCGATGGTAATGGCAGGCATCCGTATCACGGTCATATAAAAATTCAGCATGCTTTTCAACGCTACGGCATGTTTTATCAACCATCTGAATCACTTTAACAGGATACTGCCCCACGGCCGTTTCTGCAGACAACATCACCGCATCCGTGCCATCAAGAATGGCATTGGCTATATCAGACACTTCAGCACGCGTCGGCTGGGGATTGTTTATCATGGATTCCATCATTTGCGTGGCTGTGATGACAATTTTATCCATCCGACGCGTTTTGTTGATAATATCTTTTTGAATCGCAGGAATCTCAGCCGCTCCGACCTCAACACCCAGATCACCACGCGCCACCATGATGCCGTCTGCTTCCTGAATAATGGCTGATAAATGTTTCAGGGCCTCCGTACGTTCAATTTTGGCAATAATGGGCGTAAATTTCGCGCCGTAATCTTTTAATAATTCACGTGCGCTTCGAATGTCGGCTGCATCTTTCACAAAGGATAAACTAAGGTAATCAACCTGCGCTTTTACAGCAATTTTCAAATCATTTTTATCTTTCTCTGTCAGTGTTCTGGCAGCCAGGCCACCGCCTTTTCTGTTAAATCCTTTAAAATCACTCAGTACACCGCCTTCAATCACCGTACAATGCACTTCTGGAGGCTCAATGGTATCTGCTTGCAGCTCAATCAAGCCATCGCTTAACAAGAAACGATCGCCTATATTCACCTCATCACACAAATTTGGATAATCAACATACACTTGATGCGCATCGCCTTTTAAACTGCTGTTTTGACAATTAAGAGTGAATTTCTGTTTATCAACCAGTGTCACCGGTGGGTTTTTAAAGCGTCCGATGCGTATTTTCGGACCTTGCAAGTCGGCCATGATAGCTATGGGATGATTGAGATCTTTGGCGATTTGCCTGGCGGACTCAATGAGCCTGGTGACTGATTCATCAGCATGTGAAAAGTTAATTCGCAATACATTCACGCCAGCCTCAAGCATGGCGCGAAGTATTTCGGGGGACTGTGAAGCCGGTCCCAATGTTGCAACGATTTTAGACCGTCGAATCATTTTCTTTGGCTCGCTCTTGCAAAACAGCTACCGCAGGTAAGGTTTTACCTTCAAGGAACTCTAAAAAGGCGCCGCCGCCAGTAGAAATATAAGAGATTTGCTGATTTAAATCATATAAATCGATGGCCGCCAGGGTATCGCCGCCACCGGCAATGGAAAACGCATCGCTTTGAGCAATGGCAATAGCCAAAGCGCGTGTACCATAGGCAAATTGCGGGTATTCAAAAACCCCCACAGGCCCGTTCCATACAATGGTTTTGGCCTCATCAATCAAATCCACGTATCGACTGACAGTATCAGGACCTATATCCAGCACCATGTCATCTGAGGCAACATTCGCCAGGGATTTGTTAAATGCGGGTCCGCTATCGCTGATCGCTTTAGCGACAACAACATCGGTCGGCAGAGGAACCTTACAGCCTTGTTCTTCCGCCAGCGCCAGGATTTCCCGCGCATCATCCAATAAATCTTCCTCATATAATGAGTGGCCCAGTTCATGCCCGCGCGCTTTCAAAAAGGTATTGGCAATACCGCCCCCTGGAATCAGATAATCGACCCGGCCCACTAACTGCTTGAGTAAACTGAGTTTCGAAGACACCTTGGCGCCGCCAACAATGGCCACAATGGGCTTTTCCGGGTTTTTCAGAACATGTTGTAATGCTTCCAGCGCACGAATCAGCAAGGGACCTGCTGCGGCTACTTTGGCATATTGGGCAATGCCGTAGGTTGAAGCATGCTTTCGATGCGCTGTACCAAAAGCATCCATCACAAACACATCACAAAGGGCGGCTAATTGCCTTGCCAGGATTTCATTGTTTTCTTTTTCGCCGCGATTAAAACGAACATTTTCACAAACAACCAGTTCACCGGGCTTGGCTTCAACGCCTTGTAAATAATCACTGACAAAACGTACCGGGTAATCCAAATGCTTTTGTAAATAATCAGCCACGGGCTGTAAACTAAAACGCTTCTCGAACTTGCCCTCTTCAGGGCGTCCAAGATGCGATAAAAGAATCACCCCAGCATTTGCATCCAGAGCGGCTTTAATCGTAGGAAGCGCTGCTTGCAATCTTTGATCACTGGTTATCAATCCATCTTTTACAGGAACGTTTAAATCCTCTCGTATCAAGACGCATTTGTCTTTGAGATCAAGATCGCTCATTTTTATCAAATTCATACTCTATCCTTAACAATGCATCATATATTTAGCAGTATCGAGCATTCGGTTTGAAAAACCCCATTCATTATCATACCAAGCCACCACTTTGACAAGATTTCCCAGCACCTTGGTTTCTGAAAGATCAAAAATAGCAGAAGCCGGGTTATGATTAAAGTCACAGGACACCAGAGGCTTGTCATTCATTTGCAGGATATCGCTTTCGGCCTTTCTCATTATATCATTGACTTCTTCAGCACTTGTTTCACGACCGGCGACAAAGGTTAAATCAACCACAGACACATTCAAGGTCGGTACGCGCAAGGCAAAACCATCCAGTTTGCCTGCCAGCTCGGGGAGAACGAGACCTACGGCTGCTGCAGCACCCGTTTTGGTTGGAATAATCGATTGTGTGGCGGAACGGGCGCGACGGAGATCTTTGTGGGCGCCATCCAGCAGCATTTGATCTTTGGTATAGGCATGAATCGTATTGACCAGGCCATGCTCCAGACCCAAGGCATCTGCTAGCGGTTTAACCACAGGAGCCAGGCAGTTGGTCGTGCAGGAAGCATTCGATACAATTTTATCAGCGTCTGTCAGCGTTTGATGATTTACACCATAAACGATGGTCGCATCGGTGTCTTTACCAGGAGCAGATATCAATACTTTTTTAGCCCCCGCATGGATGTGTTGCATGGCGGCTTTTCTGGAGGTAAATTGCCCGGTGCATTCCAGAACCAAGTCCACTTCAAGTGCTTTCCAGGGCAAGTTTTCAGGATTGCGCTCTGAGATCACATCAATCGAGTGACCATCAATTATCAGCTTTGTTCCTTCAACCTCTACCTTGCTGGCAAATCGTCCATGCGTTGAATCATAGCTGGTTAAATGGGCCGTTACCTCAATACCTGACAAGTCATTAATTGCTACGATATTAAATTCATCAAGACGCTTGTATTCAAAAATAGATCTTAAAATGCATCGACCAATTCGACCGTACCCGTTTATCGCCACTCGTATTGTCATACTGCTTCTCCGAATTACATAATATTAGTTAAAATTATTCTTTTTAGTTAGTTGCTGCCAGAAGTTGATTCAAGCGCTTCACAATATTTTCACTCGTAATGCCTAAAAATTCATAGGCTTTTTCCGCTGGCGCTGAAACCCCAAAACGATCCAGACCAATGACCGCGCCATCAAGACCGACAAAGCGGTACCAATAAGCAGGGTGCGCTGCCTCAACTGCCATTCTGACCCGAACAGACGAGGGCAGAACCTGTTCCCGATAGGATTCATCCTGCGCTAAAAAACGCTCCGCACAGGGCATGGATATGACTCTGATGCGGGCCTTTTCTTCCAATTTTTTTGCGGCCTCAAGAGCCAGTTGAACTTCTGATCCGGCTGCAAGGATGATTGCCTCCGGTTGACCTTCACAATCTTTAAGAATATAGCCGCCTTTTTTAATCTTGTCCGCGGCATCAGTGCTATGAGACAAGGCGGGCAATGACTGTCTTGATAACAAAAGAGAAGAAGGGCCATTATGGCGCTCAAGTGCCTGTTGCCAGGCTACCGCGGTTTCCATGAGATCCGCAGGTCGCCAAACGTGCATGTCAGGTGTCATCCTTAACATGGAAGCATGTTCTATCGGTTGATGTGTGGGCCCGTCTTCACCTAGTCCGATGGAGTCATGGGTAAAGACATAAATGACTCGCTGTTTCATCAGAGCGCTCAGGCGTACCGCATTGCGAGCATAATCTGAAAAAACCAGGAAGGTACCGGCATAGGGAATCAGCCCGCCGTGCAATGCCATGCCATTCATCATAGCGGCCATAGCAAATTCGCGGACGCCATAATAGAGATAATTGCCTGAAAAATCCTCATGGTTTATTGATTTGCTGCCAGACCAGTTGGTATTGTTTGATCCAGTCAAGTCGGCTGATCCACCAAACATTTCAGGCAACTTGTCAGCAAAAAATTCTATGCATTGCTGCGAGGCTTTTCGAGTGGCGATGGACTGGTTTTTATCGCGGCATTGTTCGATGAATTCGTTTGAGAGCTGCGGCCAATTATCCGGCAAATCACCGTTAGTGCGTCTCAGAAATTCTTCATATTGTTTGGGAAAAGCTTTTTTGTATTGTTGACTGAGGTAAAGCCATGACTGCTCTTCTTTTTCTCCCTGTTCAACATGGTTCCATTGTGCGTAAATAGCATCAGGGATTTCAAACGCCTCATAAGGCCAGTCAAGAAACTCGCGAACCTTTTGCACGCCCTCTGCTCCTAAGGGAGCACCATGGGATTTTTCACTGCCCGCAACCGGAGAGCCATAGCCGATGATGGTTTTGCAAATGATCAGTGTGGGCTGGCTGGTGTTTTCTCTGGCAGCATGAATGGCTTGTTCAACGGCTTCCATATCATGGCCATCGACTGCATCAATGACCTGCCAGTTATAGGCTTCGAAACGCTTGGCAGTATCATCGGTGAACCAGTTTTCAACTTTGCCGTCAATGGAAATGCCATTGTCATCATAAAACAAAACCAACTTGCCAAGCCCCAGGGTTCCGGCCAGTGAACAGGCTTCGTGAGAGATCCCCTCCATCAGGCAGCCATCGCCTGCGAAAACATAGGTATGATGATCGACCAGGGGATGATCCTGATGATTAAACTGGCTTGCCATGACTTTTTCCACCAATGCCATGCCCACAGCATTTGCAATCCCCTGACCTAAGGGACCTGTCGTGGTCTCTACGCCCGGTGCATGGTCATACTCTGGATGACCGGGGGTTTGTGAGTTTAGCTGTCGGAAATTTTTCAAGGCCTCCAAAGGAAGGTTATATCCTGTCAGGTGAAGCAAGGAATAAAGCAGCATGGAGCCATGTCCATTGGATAGAACAAAGCGATCCCTGTTGAACCATGACGGGTTTTCCGGATTGTATTTAAGGAATTTCTTCCATAAAACCGTTGCAATATCCGCCATGCCCAAGGGCATGCCCGGGTGGCCGGACTGGGCTTTTTCTACGGCATCAATACTTAAAACGCGTATAGCGTTTGCTAAATCTTTTGAAGAACTCATGAACACTCTTGTTGCATTTAACCGGTGGGCTATTGTCTCTCAGAAGAAGAAAATCAGCAAGTTTGTCTGCAGCATCTGCGATATGATAAACTCAAAGACGAAGAATATTTTACTCTTTGTCTAATTATTGGTATTATTCAACAAATTTTGTATTTTTAAGGTGATTATGATCCCTTTAGCAAATAGGCTTGCGTTGCTGAAAATCGACTTGGCTACCGCAAGTAAGGAAGGTTTGTTAAGCGATGACAGCGATGACAGCTATTTTGGTTTTAAGCTATCGCCTTTATTCCTTTTTCCTTTGCTAGAGCATCATCAATTGATAAGCTTTGAATACAACGTGTTATGCAGTGAGTTAAAACAAAAAAACCTTGGAAAAATCACCGAAAATGACACCCATACAAAAGAACAGCTTCATACCGCCTATCTATTGGCTCAGCTTCTGGAGGCCGTTTATTTAATTTATTTGAATATTCCACGTGAAGCTGAAAAATTCTATGATGATAAAGCCTGTTTGCGGCAGTATTTACAATCTCTAGATTATGAATTCATAGATTATCAACCCATAGATAAACGACCGAAAAAAGCCCATTCCGGGCTGTCTTTTGTCAAGAAAACCCGTGATTTTAGCCTTGAAGGAAATTTCTGGAGGCTGTTGTTCGCCAGATTGAAGCGCGTTTTAGATGCAATAGCTCCCTTTGCGCCAAGCCGGTTTGGTTTCGTCGACAAAATGGACAATGTACTTAATCCTGTATTCAATCATTTGGGTTGGACATTTTACATACCCAGGTTACTGGTAAATTTATATGGCACGGCAAAACATACCTATCGCGGCGAATGGATGAGTGCTGAAGAAAAGAAATTATATACATCGGATCGACTGCGTATTCAGTTAGAACGCCGATGGTTTGAGTTGGCCAATGATATGGTATGGATTCCGGTGGGTATTATGACCTGTTTTGTGCTGGTGAATGCACTGACTCCGGCAGGAACGTATTTAACTGCTGGCTTATATGCCTATGATGTTTTTCTAGCAGCCATGCGAGCACATTTAGAACTTGGCAGACTCGAAGAATCACAATCGCAGTATCAAAAGATGTTAGAAGAAGCTGAACCTGAGGATAAGGAAAGTATTCTTTCCTACAAGGAGCAACTGGATAGGCATATCCGTTACCAAAAAATGCGTTTTATGTTGAGCATTACATCCACAAGTCTTTTATTTATAGGCATGTGTCTCACCGTTCCCTTGATTGTGACCCCCTTTTTATTACTGATTGCCGTGTCCTTTATTACTGTAGTTTGTCTGGCAAATTATATTGCCGCAAAATACATAGAACGCTATAAACCGGCTGATAAAATCCCTCCCCCACCCGAAGTGAGTGCTAAAGAAGTGACAGCTAAAGCAGCGCCCGTCAAAGGATCGCGTTCTTTTGGCTTATTCAAACCAGAGAAGAAAGACCCTGACCTTATCAGACGCGTGCAATCTGATAATCAACTCAGTAAACCAGTCGATTCAAATCCAATTATAAAAATGTTGCCACAAGGCTCAAGCCCTCTAGAGTGTCTTTGATTTCAATGTTATTCTTAGACTAAGTTAATAAAGGATAGAGCATACTTATGCAAACAGCATTACCACAGTTTACAGGAATGGATATGGTTCATTTTCCTGAAGAATTACAAGCCAGATTACAGGCCAGTTTAGAACGCATATCATTATTGATAGAAAACCCTCATCCCTATTCCTGGGATAATTTAATGCAGCCTATTGAAGACATAGAGGATGCACTGGAACGTTTCTGGTCGCCTATAGCCCACATGCATGGCGTGGTCAACTCACCGGCTCTGCGCGAATGTTATCAAGCCTGCCTGCCAATGCTATCCGCCTATGAAGCGGCTATTGGCCATAATGTGAACTTATATAAAGCAATAAAATCCATCAATAAAGCAAAACTTAATCCTGTGCAACAAAAGATCATTGAAGATACTTTACGCGATTTCGAGCTATCAGGCGTTGCTTTGTCCGCAGAAGAAAAAAAACGTTTCGAAGCCATTCAGGCACGTTTATCTGAATTATCAAACACTTTTGAAAACAATGTCCTTGATGCCGAAAACGCCTTTGAATTGCATATTACTGATGAATCGCGTTTAAAAGGCCTGCCTGAACATGCATTGCATACAGCACAAAGCCTGGCGAAGGAAAAAAATCTCGAAGGCTGGGTGCTGACACTTCAATATCCCTGCTATATTGCTGTAGCGACCTTTGCAGAAGACAGGGCACTCAGAGAAGAGTTATATTCAGCTTTTGTCACCCGAGCGTCTGATCAAGGTCCAACGGCCGGTCAATTCGATAACACAGAGATTATCAATGAAATCCTGGCCTTACGGTATGAGAAGGCGCAATTATTAGGGTTTGAAAATTTTGCCGAGCTCTCTCTTGCCACCAAAATGGCAGACACCAGTGATCAGGTCATGGGTTTTCTCACGGATTTGAGCACACGAGCGCATTTGCAGGGTGAAATTGAATACAAGCGTCTTCAAAATTTTGCTAATGAGTATTATCAAATCGAAACGGTACAACCCTGGGATATAGCCTATCTTTCTGAAAAGAAAAAACACAAACTCTGGGATTTTTCGCTGGAAGAGTTAAGGCCTTATTTTCCGCAAAATAAAGTCATGGAAGGCATGTTTACCGTCATTAATAAACTATACGGTATGCACTTTGAGGAAGTCATGGATTTTGACAAATGGCATGGCGATGTTAAATGCTTCAAGGTTTTAGACGAGACAAACAGTGTCCGCGGTTACATATACATGGACTTATTCTCCAGGGCTTCAAAACGAGGTGGCGCCTGGATGGATGCCCTTCAAAGCCGTCGAAAACTGATTGACGGTACAATTCAGTTACCCATAGCCACTTTAACCTGCAATTTTGCCCAACCGCACGGCAATAAACCCGCTCTATTATCTCATGATGAAGTACTCACTCTTTTTCATGAATTCGGTCATTGCTTGCATCATGTTTTAACCAAAGTAGATTATCTGAACGCTTCTGGTATTCATGGCGTGGAGTGGGACGCCGTGGAACTGCCCAGCCAGTTCTTTGAAAACTGGTGCTGGGAACAAACCTCTCTGACCTTGTTAACCGCACACGTTGATTCTGGAGAACCTTTACCGACCTCCTTGTTTAATAAATTGACGGCCAGCAAAAACTTTCAGGCCGCCATGTATATGTTAAGACAGTTGGAATTTGCTATTTTTGACTTTCGCATTCATCGAGAATACAAACCAGGGGAGGCGAATTTCGTTTTCAAAATACTGGAAGAAGTCCGTCAAAAGACCTCAGTGATACCGATCGTTGCCTTCAACCGCTTCCCCCATAGTTTCAGTCATGTCTTTGCCGGTGGCTATGCTGCCGGTTATTACAGTTACAAATGGGCCAAGGTATTATCTAGTGACGCCTTCTCGCGCTTTGAAGAAGAAGGTATATTTAATCAGCACACCGGGCGCGACTTTCTCCATTTTATCCTGGAAGTTGGCGGCTCAGTGCATGCAGCAGAGGCTTATCAAGGTTTCAGGGGACGAAAGGCCTCGGTTGATGCCTTACTGAAGCATAGTGGGATAAAGTAAAAAATACATTGGATATTTTACACTTAATAGCCAAATTGTGTTATACTTAAAGAGTACAGTAAAGGGGGCGACCTGGCTTCGACGCGGGTTGCGAAACCTGAGGTGCATGCCGAGAATGAGAAACTCTCGTAAATCAGACTCACTAAACATAAATGCAAACGATAATAACTTTGCAGGTGAAGCTATCGCTGCGTAAGCATTGATAGAACAACCGCACCGTGTACCGGCTTAAACCCGGTACCCCGTTGACCGAGCTCGCTTATTGGTATCGAATCAACGGTCATAGAAGATAAGCTAGTTTTCATGCCTTTCCCGGGTATGACTGCGAAACTCAGGGAATCGTCGCTGACCATCCTGCCTGTCGGAGGGAAGGCGGTTAAATTCAAATGACAAGGCTAAGCATGTAGATCTGATGGCAGAGAATTTGCGGACGCGGGTTCGATTCCCGCCGCCTCCACCAATTTAAGATTCCATAACATCCGATAAAGTTCAAAGGACCTTGGAACTAAAGGGTCCTCTCAAAAACATATATCCTATATCATTTTAAATTATTTATTGAGCCTTACTCGCAATATACTCCTTTTTGGGACTCGGAGCACTTTAAGCCCTTGAGTTTCCACCCCTGCAAACATCGTTCCACATCTTGTTTATTTCTATAACAATAGCTTTTCAGGTGATGATTCCAAGAATAATAATCACCGTTCGCGTCTTTAAATGATTTCCTAACATCCACCTGCTGTCTTCCTACGAGACAAGTCATAATAGGACCGTTTCCCGTAAAATAACATTCGCTTTCTGCAAACAAATTGTTAGTTATGCAACATGTCATAATAAATAAAGAGGCCATCCTTGTCATTTTTCATCCGGTTTGTTAATTAAAATTCATTTAATTATTATAGATCATTAAAAATGAAAAAATGTAGAAATATCAAGTTCGCGAAATACTAAACAAAAAATGACTTTTTAGAGTAAAATCAGCGATATTTGAATTGCTTCATTTCGCGCCGCGCTTAAATCCCAACAGATAGAATAGCATCTAAATTATAAAATTTCGTTTATATCGCTTACTGTCACTGGCAGCATGTTCCAAAATGGAACATACTGCATTTTCGCCAAGGGCGTTTAGTACCAAATAAATCTGCTATTTGTTATTGAGTATGCTATATGGTTTCATCAGACAGGTTAACATCTAGATCATTCTAGGTCATCCTTTGCAGTAGTGTATATAATGTCCTCCGACACACCCTCTTCATTTGCATAAATCTCCAATAAACACTAATATATATATATTATTGGAGATAGAAACAAATGTCGACCGACCAGTTTTTTTATGAACATCCCGTTTTCCGCCATGAGGAGTTTGCGAACTTCAAATCAGTTCATGGCGTAACCAATCCCATAACAGTGAACATGGCATTGACTTATTATACAAATCAAGGCCGCATCAAACCCATTCGTCGAAAATTATATGCTGTTGTACCACCAAATCAATCTGTAGATAGTGTCTTGATCGATCCTTACATTATCGCTGGCAAGGTAACTGAAGATGCGATTATTGGGTATCATTCTGCGTTGGAATTGTTAGGAGCAGCATACTCTAGCTTTGGCCAGTTAACTTATATTACACAACAAAAAAGCAAACCTTTTGAGTTTGACGGTCATTGGTATCAATCAGTTGCAGTACCCAAAGCATTACAAAAAAAACAAGCTTCTGAGATGTTTGTTGATACGATAAACAGGCAGGGAGTTAATATTAAGATAACCAATGCTGCTCGGACTTTTGTCGATGTTATTGATAGGGTTGAACTTTGTGGTGGGTGGGAAGAGGTTTGTCGTTCTATAAGCAGTCTTGCCGTATTAAACGTTGATCAAGTCATTGATTATTGCCTGATGTTGGATAATGCCCGGTTAAATGCAAAGGTAGGTTATTTTTTAAGTCAACGCCAAGATGCCTTTGCAGTCACCGAACAGCAATTAGCTCCATTACTGGAAGGAAAGCCTAATGTCGCGCAATATATCTCCGGTGCATCTGGTGAACAATTGCAATTGGTTAAGCCGTGGAATATATATTTGCCTTTATCTGTAATCAATCAATTATGGGAAGAACCTGATGTTGAATTCTAAAGAACAACTCATGAATCATGCGCGATCTGGCGGTTATAAACCAGAAATTCTCGAAAAAGTTTACCGGCTACTTGATATATTTCAACAAATCATGTCAATTCCCTTTTTAAAGGAACGACTGGTTTTAAAAGGGGGTACTGCGCTTAATCTTTTCTGTTTTGAACAATTACCCAGGCTCTCTGTTGACATTGATCTTAACTACATCGGAGCGCTAGATCGCGAAAAAATGCTTGAAGAAAAGCCCATGATAATGGATGCTGTTCAACAGATCATGGTGCAAAATCAGTTTGAACGACATCGAGCACCGATGAGACACGCTGGTGGGAAGATGGTTTGGTTTTATCCAAGCCTGTTAGGGCAGCGCGGCTCTCTCGAAATTGATATCAATTTCATGTATCGTCAGCCATTATTTCCTGTGATATGGATGTCTCCAAACATTGACGAATATAAAAGCATCAATGGTCCAGTTCTAGACATTCATGAACTGGCTGCAGGGAAATTATCTGCATTATTTGATCGCAGCGCTAGCCGCGACTGGTTTGATGTGCATTACCTTTTGACTCAAATGCCATTGGACAAGCAGAAATTGAAACTGGCGCTTGTGACCTACTTAGCCATGAGTAAAATTGATTTATCGTATATGGTACCTGAAAAGATTGATTTTGATTTGACGGATTTACGCAATCGGTTAATACCGGTTATGCATCAATTGTCGGTCTCTAGAAATACTCGTGAATTGAAAGAATGGGCAACGGTCAGAATTAATGAGCTAAGACAGCAGCTTTCAAATATATTGCCACTCGAAAAACATGAGCAATTGTTTATCACTAACATCCGAAGTGAGGGGAGAATATCACCTGAATTCATTACGAGTGATCCAGAAATGGCGCAAAAGATCATTAACCATCCAGGCATAAATTGGGCAATTAAACAAAGATAGAGCAAAGATACAGGTCCATTTATAAAAGGTATATTTTTCTATCTAAAGATTGTATCTACGCTAGCTATGGAACTGTTGCAAATCATTAATTAATTGGAAGTGCAACCCGAACTCACCCTGATGCTAAATACAATTATCAAATCTCTTAAATTTAATAATAAACCCATTATAAAAAGACCCGACCCCATATCCCCATATCCCATATGGGGAGTGGGATGCTATGCGTTATCCAGTTCCATTAAATTGGACTCCATGTCGATTTGGTGGCGAAAGGCCTTGGTTTATATGTCCAGCAAAAGGATGTCAGCGACGAGTTGCAATTTTATATTCAGGTAGTATTTATGCATGCCGCCATTGTAATAAATTAGCGTATACATGCCAACGAGAGACTGACTACTATAGAGCCGCTAGGCAGGCAGAAAAATCAGGGAAAAATTAGACTGGGATCCTTGTATATTTGAAATGGAAGGAGAAAAGCCCAAAGGGATGCACTGGAGTACTTTTGAGCGTTTATCACAAAGGCAACATGCTCAAATCGTAAGATCGTTAACAAAAGCAGATATCAAATTTGGCAGTAACTTTGTTCGTGAAATCAGCTAAGAAAGTGTAGTATTATTATGAACGAACTTGGTCTTTGTTAGATTATTAAAGAGAGTGTTGTGGTATTTGAAATAAATTCTATTGATGATATTGATTTATTGAAGGAATCTGAAGAGCTTGAATGCAAAAAAGCAGCAGGCTCTGATGGTAATGGCCAGTTACCAAATGCTTTTTGGGAAACGTATTCTGCTATGGCGAATACGTCTGGTGGGTATGTTTTGCTGGGTATAGAACAAAAAAAAGATACATTTAAACTACATGGATTAAAAAATATACATCAAGTCCGTAAACAACTAGTTGATAGTGCGAACAATAAAAATAAAGTAAATATAAATTTATTGTCTAATCATCACATTCAAGAAATCACTATTGATGGTAAAAGTATTTTACGGATTTATATTCCTCGTGCATCACGCCAACAAAAGCCTATTTATTTAAATGGCAATCCGTTTGGAGGGAATACCTATCAGCGCTTGCATGAAGCAGATCAAAAAATTAGCGATGATGCTGTAAAAAGAATGTTGGCTGAGCAAGTTGAAGATAGTAGAGATAATCGAATATTGAAGGGGTTCGGTTTTAATGAAATACATGAACCTACTTTGCGAACTTATCGGCAGGTTTTTTCTAATCGGACACCTGACAACCCTTGGAATCAGGAACCTGATTTGAATTTTTTAAAGTGTATAGGTGCGTGGAGGAAAAACCGTGAGACTAATGAGGAAGGATTGACTCTTGCTGGACTTTTAATGTTCAGTACACATCCGATCATCCAAGAAATATTGCCTTTTTATATGCTGGATTATCAAGAGCGCCCTGAAGCAAAAACCGAAAAACGGTGGGTAGATCGAGTCACTTTAGACGGTAGCTGGTCTGGTAATTTGTATGATTTTTATCGCAAGATTTATTCAAAACTAATAGATGGTCTAAAGGTTCCCTTTGCTTTAGATGGTGATCAACGAAGAGATGAAACCTCTGTGCATGTAGCAATTAGAGAAGCCTTGGTAAATGTTCTAGTTCATGCAGACTACACAGAAAGAGCT
The DNA here is from genome assembly GCA_024636645.1 of Legionella sp. Lineage (GTDB taxonomy): Bacteria > Pseudomonadota > Gammaproteobacteria > Legionellales > Legionellaceae > Legionella_D. Next base: position 13,456 of record JAGXGR010000108.1, on the reverse strand, counting down.
TCTGTACTTGTAGTTAAGCGTCCAGATTTATTTGGTTTTCGAAATCCTGGTCTTATGCGTATTACTTTGGACGCTGCTCTAGAAGGAGGCCACCATGACTGTCGCAATCGGCTATTACATCAAATGTTTCGATATGTGGGGATTGGTGACCAAGCAGGTTCTGGAATTCCTAAAATCATGTCCGGATGGCGTGAAAATCATTGGCGGTCTCCAGAGTTAATAGAGCTACGCGAACCTTTTGAGCAAACTTTATTACATATGCGTATGATAGATCTTTTCCCCGCAGGGGTAGTGGAACAACTACGTACATTATTTAAAGATGAATATGATCATCTAGAACATGCAGGACAGGTTGCGCTTGCCATTGCTGCTTCTGAGGGAACGGTAACTCATGAAAAACTCAAAATTCATACTCAATTACATACAGCAGATTTAAGTCGCATTCTACGTGCTCTAGTCCGGAAAAACTTTCTTTATCAAACTGGTGCTAGCCGAGGGTCGGTGTATCATTTACCCGGATTTGAGACCCCGAATCCTGAGGATGTTTTTGATGACACATTACTTTCAAAAGATATCGATAACTCAGCGAATAAAACCATGAGCTCCCAGAATAGTGTAGAAAGCTCCCCGAATAACGCGGAAAGCTCCCTGAATAACGAGAATAAAAGAGATAAAGATGGATGCCTTATTAGTGATCATATTGACTTTCCCATTATAGATTCAGTTGAAAAATTGTCTGGTTCTTTAAGAGATGACCTATTAATATTGGCTAAACTTGCAAGAGAAAAAAAACGTGTTTCACCTGAAGTTCTAAATAATATTATCCTTAATATTTGCACAGATAGATATGTTACTATTTCAGCCCTGGCAGAAATTTTGATAAGGCAGCCTGAAACATTGAGAGGCCAATATTTAAGTAGCATGGTTAGATCAAAAAAATTAATGATGGCTTTTCCTAAAACGCCAAATGACCCACGACAAGCGTACAAAAAAGTAAACAATGTATAAATGATTCCCTTTTAAAAAGAAAATCAAAGGGGCAACTATAAAAACATAGACTAATAATGTTCAACATAAACAACAAGTTAAATGATCAATTAAGTTGTCGCCGCCCCACCATATTCAATATCTAAGACATGCAAAAACATCTTACCGGCCTTGATATACAGGCCTTTTTTATTTATCCTTCGTCCAACAAGATTCATTAAAAGCCCACTCTCCCAAGAGCTTACCTAAAAGTAGGGTCTATTTGGGCGATTTTTCAAAAACAACGTTTTAATAATTATTTAGCAATCAATTAAAACGGACGCCGCCACCATAACTTATTGACTTTAGACCAACAAATATCTTGTTCTAAGCTAGGGCACCGTTCTCTTGTCAATGTAAGTGGTTGCTTTGATCAATATTTTTACACAAATGTACTATAATTTTATTAACTAGACACAAAGATCTGGTGCAAATTTGAATAAAATGCCGTATAATAGGTAACAATTTTTTAACCACTTAATGTAAGAGCGCTATGACTGACTTAAACCTTTATAGAAACATTGGTATCTTCGCCCACGTAGATGCCGGAAAAACCACCACTACCGAGCGTATCCTTAAGCTCACTGGTAAAATCCACAAAATGGGTGAGGTTCACGAAGGTGAATCAACAACCGATTTCATGGAACAGGAAGCGGAACGCGGTATTACCATCCAGTCAGCAGCGGTCAGTTGCTTCTGGAAAGATACTCGTTTCAACGTAATCGATACTCCCGGACACGTTGACTTCACCGTAGAGGTCTACCGTTCACTTAAGGTACTTGATGGCGGAATCGGTGTATTCTGTGGTTCTGGCGGCGTTGAGCCTCAATCAGAAACTAACTGGCGCTATGCGAACAATTCAAAAGTATCTCGTTTGATTTTTGTAAACAAGCTTGACCGTATTGGTGCGGACTTTTTTAAAGTTACTGATCAAATTAAAAAAGTATTGGGAGCAAACCCATTAATTATGACCTTGCCAATCGGCATTGAAAATGACTTCGTAGGCGTTGTCGATATATTAAGCCGTCAAGCTTACGTCTGGGACGACACTGGCAAGCCCGAAAATTATGTCATTTCAGACGTGCCGGCCAATATGGTCGATGATGTTGAAATGTACCGTAGTCAACTTATTGAAACCGCCCTTGAAGTGGATGATGAGTTGCTGATGGCTTACCTGGAAGGCGTGGAGCCTTCAATAGAAGACATTAAGCGCTGTATCCGTAAAGGTACGCTCGAATTAGCCTTCTTCCCGACATATTGCGGTTCAGCCTTTAAAAACAAAGGGATGCAATTATTACTGGACGCAGTCATTGACTATTTGCCTGCTCCTCATGAAGTTAATCCACAACCTTTGACAACTGCTGAAGGCGAGCCAAACGGCGAATTCGCTATCGTTTCTTCTGATGAGCCATTTCGCGCCCTGGCATTTAAAATCATGGATGACCGTTATGGCGCTCTGACTTTCATACGTATCTACTAAGGAAAACTGAATAAGGGCGATACCATCCTTAACTCTTTTACCGGTAAGACTGAACGTGTCGGCCGGATGGTTGAGATGCAGGCGAACGATCGTAATGAATTGCAAACTGCTGAAGCTGGCGACATTATCGCTATCGTAGGCATGAAAAACGTTCGAACCGGTCACACGCTTTGCAGTCCTAATCACGAGTGCACACTTGAGGCGATGGTTTTCCCTGAGCCCGTTATCTCTATTGCCGTCGCACCAAAAGATAAAGGCTCAACCGAAAAAATGAGTATTGCTATTGGTAAAATGGTCGCAGAAGATCCAACGTTCAGGGTTGAAACGGATCCGGATTCAGGTGAAACCATTCTTCGCGGTATGGGTGAATTACATCTTGATATTAAAGTGGATATTCTAAAGCGTACTTACGATGTTGAATTAGTAGTAGGTAAACCACAGGTGGCTTACCGGGAAACTATAACCAAATCCATTCAAGACAGTTATACCCATAAGAAACAATCAGGCGGTTCTGGTCAATTCGGTAAGATTGACTACACGATTGAACCAGGTGAGCCAAACAGTGGATTCACTTTCAAGTCATCCGTTGTGGGTGGTAACGTTCCTAAAGAATTCTTCCCGGCCATTGAGAAAGGTTTCCGTTCAATGATGAACAGCGGGACTTTGGCCGGTTTCCCCGTATTGGATGTTGCAGTTAACCTCACTGACGGCGGCTTCCATCCCGTTGACTCCTCGGCAATTGCATTTGAAATTGCTTCAAAAGGCGCTTTTCGTCAATCTATACCAAAAGCCGCCCCACAATTGCTTGAACCCATCATGAAAGTTGACGTTTACAGTACAGAAGATAATGTAGGTGATGTGATTGGTGACTTGAACCGTCGTCGCGGCATGATCTCTGGACAAGAACCCAGCGCAACTGGCGTACGAGTTAAGGCCGATGTTCCTCTTTCAGAAATGTTTGGTTACATTAGCACCTTGCGCACCCTTACCTCTGGTCGCGGTCAATTCTCAATGGAGTTCTCTCACTATGCTGCCTGCCCAACCAATGTGGCTGAAGCGGTGATTACCAAAGAGCGCGAAAAGAAGGCCGCTATAGCCGCTGCTAAGTAAGATAGTATCTTAAAAGGCTCTGTCAGTTAATTCTGATGGAGCTTTTAAAAGCGCAAATAAATCCAGCATAATGGCAATCCAATTGATATGTTTTACTATCAGAGGCAGTTGTTGCAAAATTTGCAACAACTGCTTTTTCATTTAATTTTTTGATTTTAAACATATTGCACAAATGTCGTAATTGATATATTCAATGTTGTGGCAGTATAAGAACAATATACATCATTTCAGTTATAAGCTTTTTTTATTTTTACGCCGCGTTATCTCATAAAAATTTTCCATCACCGCAATAAATGAGTTATGCCTATTCCAAAAAGGAGGATAATCGCCTTGCTTTTTAACCAATGCTGCGGCAACTGTTGTGGTAGAGGGCGGTTCTTTTTCAACTTCATTCATTATGCCCATCTCCCAAAAGGATGATTGCGAGGATAATGATTCATGGTGTAATTCAACTATTTCTGGGTACAGTGTATTTTCTAATTCGACTTTATTATCTTCAGTAGAAGATAAAAACTCAGAAAAAGCTTTGCCAAGCTCTGAGTTCTTTAGCTCAACAATTAACTGATATGGAGAAATACCACGTAAGCTAAACAATATCATGGGCTCGCTATCTAATATATTAGCTAATCGGTAGTAGACACCGGCAATGTGCTTACAGGGGTTATCCCAGTCTGGGCAGCTGCAACTTGCTTCTACATCCTCATAACTTCTTGGTAATAAGTAACTTGATGAAAAAGCATCATCGATATCACTTGGTATTTCATTTAACATCAACTTTGATAACCAGCTGGCATTATTAGCAATGTGTCGAATAGCCTCTTCCCATTGTGCTATAGAAATTGTTTTGAATTTAATATCAACTTTATATCTGGGCTCTTTTGTTACACCAAAGTAGGGGTTGATATTGCCTCTGATCGTTGCTTTAACATGATTACCATCTTGTACAAACTTCAATATACGGCTGTCTGTTCGATAAGCACGACCCCGGATAAGCCTGCCAGGATCTATAAAACCCTCAAGCGCTGATACAAAGGACTCGCCCCACCAGGTCTTATGATACTTCATATTCTTCCTCGCTATTGACTTTGCTGAGCTTGATTAAGTCGATAAAAGACTTGGAATCAAGCTTTGATAACCAGGACTCATCACTGCCCACAACCAAATCTGCAACGCGTTGTTTGTCCTCAAGCATTCTATCTATTTTTTCTTCAATGGTGCCCATGGTAATATATTTATAAGCAAAAACTGTTTTTTGCTGTCCAATACGATAAGCTCTATCGGTTGCCTGGTTTTCTACAGCAGGATTCCACCATCTATCAAAATGAATCACATGGTTTGCTTTTGTGAGTGTTATACCGACACCGCCGGCTTTTAATGATAAGATGAAAACCCCGGGCTTTGACTTTTCATCCTGGAATGCATTAATCATGGCCTCGCGTTTATTACGAGACGTACCGCCATGAAGGTAATAAGTATGCAAACCAAACGTTGTTTTCAGCATTTTATTTAGTGCATCACAGGTGTCTGTGAATTGACTGAATATCAATAGACTTTCACCATTATTAATGATTTCTTTTGTCATTTCAGCCAGACGCTGCAATTTAACTGAGCGTGACAAGCTGAACTCTGAATTATCCTGCAATACTTGCGCTGGATGATTGCAGCATTGCTTTAGCTTTGATAATGATGAAATGATAATGGCGCTGCGTTTTTTTAAATTTTCCGCGTCATTTAGCTCTTTAATGATCTCATCAACAATTGACTGATAAATCAGCGCTTGCTCCTGGCTCAGTTCGCAGTAGACTTTTTGCTCAATTTTGTCTGGCAAGTCCTGGATAATGTTTTTATCTGTTTTAAGTCTTCTTAAAATAAAAGGCTCAACCAGTTTTTTTAGCAGTTTCGTTTTGTAAGGGCAGTTATCCCGTTGTATTGGGTATTCGAAATTGTTTTTGAATGCGCTTCTTGTGCCTAAAAAACCTGGGTTTAAGAAGTTAAAGATAGACCATAAATCTAATAATCGGTTTTCAACAGGCGTTCCTGTAATGGCGATACGCGAAGTCGATGAGATTTTATAAAGCGCCCTGGTTTGTGAGGCCAGGGGGTTTTTTATATTTTGCGCCTCATCAATGATCAACCTTGACCAGTTATACTCGTTAAAGAGCTTCTCATCTTTTCTAATCAGACCATAAGAAGTAATGACAATATCAAAGTTATCAACACCGGCTATAAATTCTTTTCCTTCCTTTCTTTTTGTTCCATGGTGAATCGTCGCTTTTAGTGATGGGGCGAATTTATTGATTTCGCGAAGCCAGTTGCCCACCACCGAAGTCGGTGCCACAAGAAGGGCGGCTTTTTCTTTTGGGTTTAAAAGCAATAGCGCGATAACCTGCATGGTTTTACCCAGGCCCATATCATCTGACAGGCAAGGATTAAGTCCTTGGTTTTCTAAAAATCCAAGCCACGAAAGCCCTCTTACTTGATAGGGTCTGAGTGTTGCTTTTAAGCCGGTTGGCGGCTTTTCAAGCGCTATCTTTTCTTTATTATGAAGCTTGGATAGCATGCCTTCCATCAGCTTATCGAGCTCAACATCATAAATATCTGAATCAGATGAAGCCATTAATAAGTCTTTCATGCTGCCTGTGGCTTTATCTTTTATTTGTGATGCGATGAGTTTTTGCATTTTTTCCATTTCAGAGGCATCAATTTCTACCCATTGGCCGCGCAAGTACACAAGCTCCGATTTGGAAGCTAATAGCGCTTGCCACTCTTGTGCACTCACCTCATGCTCACCCATTGCCAGTTTATAATCGAAGCGAGCCAAATTTTCAGCATCAAAATATCCTGTAGGATTATCGCTATCTGATTGACTTGATTTTGAAGCTTTCATTTTGATTTTGGCTTTTACCCTTCCTTTTGATGACCACCAGGAAGGTACAATAATTCTATAGCCACTGGCCTTTAGCGTCCAGGCGTCTTCTTTTAAAAACCGATAAGCTGCTTGTGTATCGATAGAGATAGATGAATCAGTCATATTGGATAGAAAAATTGTCTCTAATTTAGGATAGACTCGGCAAGCCAGTCCTAATTGGAGCAGCAGGCTTTTTTCTATCGAAGAGCCAAACATCTTCTGGTTCAGTGCTTGTTTTGAGTCTTTACTTGCAAAGTAATCACTGATGGAAATAATAAATGAGGGGTCTTTTTTTGATTGCATCAAAACGTCAAGTGACCAATCATCAGCCTCATCACTGCTTGCGCTATTTAATCGAATACAAATAGTAAATGATGCGTCCTGCCAATCATATGACAGATTATTCTTCCACATCCGCCATTTTGTATATTCTTTTTCAGTAATCTCAAGTTCTGTTTTGCTGATCATTTTTTCAACTAGAGATTCTTTGCAATCATTAAGTAATTTATTGCTATACGGGGTGGTTACTATCAGTTTGTTTAGTGTGCTCTCACTGAAATGCTTCAAAACACCAAGGCGGTCTAAAAATGTCTGTTTAGAGAGACAACAGGATAGAGGCATCGTTTCAGAAAGTGCTTGTAGTTTTTTTTCAAAATCAAAAGAAAAGGGTTGCCACTTTCTGTAGTACTTTATTTTGGACTTTGCTTTTGTCGCAACGATTGAGGGTATATATTGGTCATTGTTTACGACTTGCGCAAGCTCTGATGCGGCTTTGATCCAAAACCTTGTATCATCGGCAAATTGTATGTCTTCATCCAAATAGTACTGTAAAAAACTTAATGATTTCAAGATGGGTAGAGGGGATTCAATCTCAATGGCATCCAGGGTAAAAAGCTTTAATGATTGATGCTCCAGATCATCAATATCACAATAGTTGCAAATGAGTGGAGATGGGACAGGACGCTCTTCCTTACCGCATGGAAAGAAGACCTCAACCCTGATTGGCTTAGCATTTGCTGCAACATTCGTTTGATACCAATCGGACAGTTTGTCCTTCGTTAGCTGATATGGGTAGTGGCCTTTTTCTTTAATGATTTGGTTCGTTTCAACCCAAAGCAGCAGTCGTCCATCATTAAAAAAATCCTCTGATTTCTGCTGATAAAATATATGAATTAACTGCATGCCTATTCTCGTTTTTTTTTCGTAAACATTCCATGCCATTTTCAGTAGGATTCCAGTACAACCTGCCTCACAGATTCTGTCTGTTAAGGCGCACTATGAAAAAAACACGCAGGGGTAAGTATATCGTAAAAAGGGGGACAGAAGAACGAGAAGGTTTGTCCTTTCCACTGCTGTACCATATTGACGCCTATGCGCCTAGTTCACCGGTCAAAACCAAATAGAAGCGGTGCTGGAAAGAGCCATTCAATCACAATAAAATACCACATGTACTATAATTAATTTAAGAAAATCACATTAAGGTAATAATAATGCCCAATGTCAAAAGACTGCTCGCCGTCATCCGTGATGAAAGCAAATCTATGGCCGATCGAGAGAAAGCACTAGATCAATTAAATGCAAAATCCAAGAAAATGGCCAAAAGAGAAACTGAAAATTTTGAAATGACTCTTTCCAACTTTGAAGAACAATGGAAACAATTTGAAAATAATCAATCCACCTTTGCAAACAGTGTTTTTTCTATATTAGATAATGTTAATAGTAATGAGGTAGATGAACTAATAGAGAAAGTAGAAACAGAGGTGCGCCTTGAAAAAACAGAGCGTCTGGAAAAAGAAAAGCAGGATAAAGACCTCGATGAAGAACTGCAAAGAAGGCTTGAAAATTTAAAAGCATTTACCAAAGAATTAGGCCCTGGTCCTGGGGTCGCACGTCCAGGACCTCTTGAATTCGCACGTCCGGTTCCCCGTAGCGATTTGGGATCGGCACTTAACGGTCTTGCTGGTGATGTTGATGAGATAATTAATCATGCCGAAATGACCATAGACGAGCTGGAAGACGAGATAGCGATGCTCGAGTCCAATGATGCAATAAACTCTGACATGGCCATGGATGAGCTGGAAGACGAGCTAACGATACTCGAGTCCAATGATGCAATAAACTCTGACATGGCCATGGATGAGCTGGAAGACGAGCTAACGATACTCGAGTCCAATGATACAGGTAGCCCCGCATCAATAACGGCGCGTTCTGATACTCAAGATCCCCCTACTTCATCCACAGCTTCCGCTGAAGCTCAAAACGAAGCGCCTGCTGAAAAAGCACCTACTAAAAAGAACGATAAAACCAGCATTCTTGATTCGTTTGTCACTCATTTCAAGTCTTTTATACGGGCTGTTGAAGATTTATTTATTGGAATGGCTTTAGACCAGGCAAAAACAAAACTGAAAGATACTCAGTCAAAACAAAAGTCTGCGGGAAAGAAATTAAACAAGGCAGCAGAGCGTCTCATAAAAGTCAGTAAGAAAATGCCTGAACTGCAACAAAGCTATGAAAGTAAAAAGCAGGCTTATCAAAAAGCGGGCGAAGCGTTGCAAAATAAATATGAAAAAGCAGCTACACTAGATAAAGAGGGAGAGCCAGAGAAGGATAAGAAAATAAGCGACTTGAAAATTCCGACTGCTGAGAAAAAACATAAACTTCTCGGAAGAAAATTTGAGCAGGCGGGAAAAAAATTAGAAAATGCCATCGTTTTAAAAAACAACGCTCGTTCAAATTTAATTGTCGCTAATAAAGTGGTTGAAGTGGTGGATAGGAGCTTAACAAAAGCTGAAACTAAACTTGAGAAATTGCAAAATGCCCAAACCAAGATAAGAGCGCGGCAAAAGGATATGAAAAAGGAAGTGCAAGAGGTTAGAACAAAACAAACCAGTAAAAAGCAAGCGGCTCCAACTCAAAGCAGAAAAAAAGCGCCTTAAAATAAATGCACACTTGAAAATATGCCTGTTTACCTGCTTTGCGAATGCCTTGGAAAAGTGGCGTTATACTGCGAATTTTATTACTTGCTTCGTGTTGTCATGTTAACATCACTAACGTCGGTTACCAAAAGAGGCGATCTGCGTTTAGTTTGCAAATCCATTTACAAAAGAAAATTTAGAACCATTAAGAAAGGACGCTTACATTTATGGCAGAGTTAGAGCACAGCCACACGGATGATGCAATTACCAGGCGTTTGTCCAATCCTCCATCGCAAAGTTACTTGCGTGATTGGATTTACGGGGGGATTGATGGCACGGTTACGACCTTTGCCATCGTATCAGGCGTGGTTGGAGGAAAGCTGTCTTCGCTGGTGATTTTGATCTTGGGATTTGCTAATTTATTAGCCGATGGGTTTTCAATGGCCGCCAGCAATTATTTAGCTACAAAGTCAGAGCTGGATCGTTACTGTCACTATAAGGCGGTAGAAAAAAAGCACATAGATACCGTACCTGAAGGTGAAAAAAATGAAATCAGGCAAATTTTTAAAAACCAAGGCGTAAAAGAAAACGATTTAGATACCATGGTTGAAATAATTACCAACAATAAACCCTTATGGATCAAAACGATGTTACAGGAAGAGTATGGACTGCCCCTGTCTATTCGCTCTCCTTTTAAATCCTCCCTATTTACTTTCTTATCATTTATACTTTTTGGAATGATTCCATTAATACCATACGTATTCGGTTTTTCTAATGCTTTTAGGGCCGCTTGTCTTTTCACAGGCATTACTTTTTTTATCATCGGTTCTATCAAAGGGTATTGGTCGCTCAAGTCCTGGTATTATTCTGGTTTTGAAACGCTGGTCATAGGCACTGTCACCGCGGTACTTGCTTATTATATCGGTTCATTTTTAAATTGGTATTTAGTGGGTTAAAGGTTAATAGCACTGACTCTCAATCACGTAGCCCGTAAGGAGTGAAGCGACGGGTGTACGCCATAAGTGCTCAAGATAGGATAAGCCAAAAAAGGCAGTAATATCTGATTACGCGGGTTCTGCTAAACGCTGCAATTGATTTTCGAGGGTTTTGATAATCAAAAAATGCTGGATTAACCGAGAAACATAGAGCGCTTTAACGATCTTTTTATTTTTAAACAGATAGTCTGTTTTAAAGCGATGATGTTCAGCTTTTTCATGTGCTTCTGTCAGTTGTCCTGGTCTTCCTTTTTTATAAGTCGCTGTTAACAGGGCTTTGCTGAACATTTGATATAGTTCCTTTAATTAAAAATTATAAAGCGCGTGCTTGTATGTGCGCTGTATTTTGAGCTTCCGGAAGTTTCTCATCGATATAGTCCAGCAGTCCACCGATATTTTTATCTTTGAGTAGTGTGGCCAGTATTTTTTCTTCTTGCGATTGGATGGAAAAAAACCTGCCTTTTTTGGATGCCTTAAGCCTCTCATTTGCACCAAGGCATAATTCTTTGAATACCTCAAAAGCCTGATTTGCATCAAGCGGTTTGTTGTCGTCCAGTGCGGCGGACAAATATTGAGCTATTTGATGGCAATATGCCGGTGGGTTGTCACCCCAGACACCTCCATCTGAAACATATTCTTTGAGCTTGGGCAATAATTTTTTAAACATCTGTTTTAATTGATATCCACCTTCAATATGTTCTTGCTTAAGAGCCAGTCGATACCAGTGCGCTGCTTCTTTATTATTTAGTTCAACATCGAGGCCTTTTTCATATTTCTTTCCCAAATGGGTTTGCGCATCACCACAGCCTCGTTCAGCGGCCAGCTTGTACCAGCGCAGGGCAAGAGGGATGTTTTTCTTTACACCGCGTCCATTTTCATACATAGCTCCTATATGATACTGTGCGGACGCAAGCCCTTGTTTAGCTGCCAATCTGAAATAGCGAAAGGCTCGTTGATCATTTTGCTCCCCCCCCTGACTTAATAAAATCAATCCCAAATCATCTTGAGCAGAAGGATAGCCTCGTTCAGCGGACTGTTCCCTCCAATGCGTTGCTTTCTCCTCATTTTTTTCTATACCCAGACCTGCTGTATACATTACACTCAAAAGGGATTGCGCGGCAGCATGGCCTTGTTTAGCTGACAGCTTAAGTAAATCTGCGGCTTCCTGTTTATTTCTATCTATGGTTTGGCCACATAAAATACCGAGACAATACTGGGCATCAGCATGCCCTCGCTCCGTTGCCAGGCGATAATAGCGGAAAGCTTCTTCACTATCTCTTTTAACTCCAATCCCAACATGGCATTGCAAGCCGCGTTTATAGTATGCTTCGGCCGTTTTTTCAGTGAATTTAGATTCTTGTGATGAAAAAGCGGTGTCATCCAATCCTGTTTTTAAAACATCGAGGGCTTTATTAAAGCCTACACGCAATAAATGGATAAAATAATCAACTGCCGTTTCAAAATCATTTTCTTGCATTGCCTTTTCAAAATATCGCCAGCCGTAATGTGTTATTTCTCTGTTTAATCGACAAAATTGAAGTTGTTGATCGTACTCCAATGCAGTTAATAATCCGCCATTTAACAAGGCATCCTGCTTGGAATAGGCTTCATCGAGTTTTGAGGTATGAATATGCTCCGTGACTTTTTCCTGTTTTCCATGTTTGATCATTTTCATTTGCCGTAATTTAAATAAAAGGATCATAGCATAAGATAGATTTAAAAAAATAACCTTACAAACTGTATGACATTTCAGGTAACCCGGAAAAATTTCAGTTGCAAAATAAAAAAATGTATATTCTAATATTAAAATAATAATATATTGGAATATATACCATGCCGGCTAGAAAATTAATCTCAGAAAAAATGGCGGAATTTTTAAGCGCCATCTCTCATCCGCATCGCATTCGAATCATTGAGGAGCTCCATGCGAGTGGAGAGCAAGACGTTAACAGTTTAAAAACCATTATAGGTACCAGTCACTCAACGGTATCACAGCATTTGTCTGTGCTCAGGGCACATAAGGCCGTGATTGGACGCCGGGAAGGCAACCGTATTTTTTATCGTCTTGCCCAGCCAGAGCTGGCAAGCTGGTTATTGAATGGACTGGTTTATATTGAAGGTGGATTGCAATCAGAACAGATCATTCGTTCTGCCGTTGATGAGGTGCGCTCCATTTGGAGCCATCTACCAGAAAAAGGGAATTAAACAAAAAATCAGTTGCTTTCCAAATTGCACAGACCATTGAAAGGAGCAATAAAATGCAAAAATTAATACGCGGTGTTCGTCAGTTTCAAAATAGTGCCTTCAAGGAGAAACAGGCTTTATTTACACGTCTGGGTGAGGGTCAAAAACCCGAGGTGCTTTTTATCACCTGTTCTGATTCACGTCTGGACCCTAATCTTTTGACGCAATCAGAGCCTGGCGATCTTTTTATCATTCGCAATGCCGGAAATATTATTCCAGCATACGGGGTGCAACATTGCGGGGAGGCAGGCACAATAGAGTTTGCACTTGCGGCTTTAGGTATAAAGGAAATCATCCTTTGCGGTCATTCACACTGCGGCGCGATGCAGGGCGTTTTGAATCCTGATGCCATTAAAGAGCTGCCCGCTGTATCCGGATGGTTGGGCCACGCTGACAATACCCAACGTATTATGAAAGAGAACTACGCTCATCTTGCAGGCGAGTCACTTTTGAATGCTGCCATTCAAGAAAATGTGCTGGCACAAATCGATAACCTCAAAACACACCCGGTAGTATCAGCAGGACTCGCTCGCGGTGAGTTAAAAATACATGCCTGGGTCTATAAATTCGAAACCGGCGAGGTCTTTGCTTTTGATCCCGCAGCCAGTCAATTTCTGCCATTGAAAGATAAAATGAAGCCGATGGTGGCTGTGAATAAACGGTCAATGAATACACAACAAGATCATGATGATTCTGCGGAGTCAAAATTCTAGCGTTTAATGATAATTAAACAGGATGTCATCTATTTTCACTCGCAGAGGTCTACAATGAACAATAT
>JAGXGR010000107.1 GCA_024636645.1 Legionella sp. | reverse complement strand
TGATTGCCGATAGCGAGGGACCTACCCTCATCGTCTGTGCAGCATTGCCCGAAGTCTTCCTTTTCTCCGTGCATTCGTGGCACACTAGCCCGTAAGGAGCGGAGCGTATTACGGGGCGATGTTAACCCAGGAAATCAATGATCAGATGACTGCACAGGGGTGCAACGCTCATATATTCAATGTCATACACGTGCAGGTGCATAGGCGTCAACTGAAAGGAAGCTCTATGCCTTGCATAGACTTCAATCCGTTCAATTATGCTTCAGTTGACGCTTATGCGCCTGCGCGGAGGCGACAACATTAATTAAATTAGTCGAAAATGGTCTATTGACACAAAGTCATCCTGTATAACATTTGCTGTTTCTTTGCCTATGTGGGAGTTGTACCCACGTTAATAATGACTTTCACATTAACCATTTGAACGCCTTTTCGCTGTTTTTAATGCCCACGGGTATCTTTTAAAGTCCATATGTATTTGTGTTTCTATTATCACAGACCCACTGTATAATGAAGTATCAATACAAAATATTTCGCAGCTGAAGGATAAAATGGCAAATATCATTAATCTAAATAAAAAAAGAAAGGCCAATAATCGTTTGGCCAAAGAAAAGAAAGCTGCTGAAAATCGAATTAAATTCGGAAGAACAAAAAAAGAAAGGCAGATAGCGAAACAGGAAAGTGAACGTGACGGGCGCCACCTGGATGGTCACAAACTGGAAATAAAAAAGGAAGAGCAAGAATAGGTCGTGTTTTTTGGACACTAATCTATCTACTTTTAATTACATCCAATTACCGACAATTAAGAAGTAATTTTAATTGCCTTTCAAAAGCCCCCTGATGCTTCAAGACATCAGGGTAAATCTATCATGCTATTGAGCATGATTTACTTGACGCCACTATCCACCAGCATTCAGGCAAAGCGCCCTACCCGTCTGACCGGAGATATTTGCCGCACATATTAAGCGTTCTTTGCTTCTGACATTTGGAGGCCAAGCATGCGCGCTTAAAATTTGGCTTATAGAAAATAAGTAGTTAAAACGCTTTGTAAAATGAAGTGACACTCTAAGAAAGCGCTGTCATATCAGAGCATTAAGATTCTATTCACAGAGTTATCCACGGATTTTGTGGATAACTAGTCGCTGTCTCGAAATGTTTTACCTACCAAAAATCTTTTTTGTTCTTCATTTAATCACTTTAGATTTAATAACTTCAGCTTGCGATCCATTTTTCTTTGCAGCGATCAGGATTTAACCGTCTGGCTGCCGGTCATTATACTGCCTGCCTTATATTTTGTCATTTTTTCATTTTCAGGACGCACCTCTCCTGTACAGTAGCGCATTAACTGCCTGAGATTAAATCCAAGCACAGCGGCATAGCCGGCGCTTTTAGTGGTTTCATCCGATTTCATGCGACTTCGGCCCATCTGCCCGCCCTGCTTGACATGAGCAATCAAGGGCTCAATGCCTGCTCGGCGATTATGCAGTTCCTGGCGTGTGGCGCCTGTGGTTTTCTCAAGCGGCGCATTAAGGGCTCGCTCGGGTCTTGGCAGATAAACATCCTGTACGCCGACGTGCTCAAGCATTTGATATCAACTTCATCTCGACACCTGGCGAATTTCCAATTTCAATAACTCCATCTCATCTAAAAATACCTCCAAATGTTCTATTCTATTTTGATGCTTGTTGGCCCGGTAAATGCAACTAAGCAAATGAAGGGCATCGCGCTTCATATCCTGGCCCAGTGTGTATCGATATTCTCTTGGAAAATCGCGGGTTACCTCAAACACTCTCAGAACCAACTGATAACTGTCCTTATAAACCGGTAACTCCGTATAGAAAGCCATTAATATAAATACAAAACATTCGTCTTTAAAGAAATCATGAGGCAGCTTCGCTGCCTCAAAAGAAAAGGGATAAAGGGGCTAAAAGGTAAAAGCCCGGACACAACGAACACGTTGTAAGAAGTCCTTACCTGGCTGGATGAAGTCACCCGATGGGAAGTATACGAGCCACGCATTGCTGGAGGAGATCTCCGACTGCGACGAACTCCAGTAGGGCAAGGACGAAAACCCACCAAAATTGCAACTGCCGCCAGAGCACAGACTGCTAGCCACTGCAACCAGGCCGTCTCTTGCGGGTAAATACCAGTCTATACCTAGATTGCGACAACCAAATGCTGCGCATCCAGCTGGAGTGTTGCACCCACCCAAATCATTAATTAAGTCGGTATTAACAGCGCCAGCACCCTCAACTGTACTCGTGCCAGCAACGTCCGTACCATCATTCCATAGAGCTGAAAACTCATCTGCTTTCAATGTTACTACTTTACCAATACCACCACTTTCTTGAAAAACCAGGCCGCCTAGATACTGGAATGCAGGCTATTGGCGGTATTATCGCCGCTTATGGTGATGGTGCAGGGCGCATAAGGCGTTGGCGAGGTTAGCAGCAAATTACAACTACCTCCCGGCGCCACACTGGTACAATTGCTGTCATTAACGGACAGATCAGTGCAGGTTCCCGGGTTGCTGACCGTAATCGCATTGGCATTCACAGCACTGCCCGCATCATTGGTGACTTCTAATGAAAGCGCCGCTCCTGATACTGTAACGACCCGGCTTTGTTGCATAGGATTGGTGATACTTATTTGCGGTTGGCTGGTCACCGTCACATCTACATTCACTGTGTTGGTATTGTCTCCTGCGACGGGAATAGCAGTTGGTCCTTCTTGTGAGCCTGATGCAAAGATAATGGCACAGCTCGCCCCAATCGGAAGACTTGAACCACAGGTGGTGCTTTGTACACTGATACTGCTGACTCCAGGAATCTGCGCAACTACATTAGTGGCCGACTTGGGGGAGTCCGCACTGTTGGTCACTGTCACCTCGCCGGTTGAGTTTTCTGCAAACAACAGCGTGGTTGGATTGACGCTTAGTATAGCTAGGGATGGACCTCGGCTGACCTTCAATTGATTGCCTGTTGCCGGTTGCGAGCAAAGAAACGGATTCGGGCTGTTGTTGCCTGGCCCTTGCGTCTTACACCCCTGCGGGCCACCCTGGATACCCCCTGGCGGCACCTCTTCGCCACGAATTTCAAGCTCCAGCAGACAGGCTTCATTAGGACCCAGAGTAAAAGGACTGGGGCAATTGCCGGCTGTGGTGACTTGCTCCACCCCTTGGATGGGAACTGTGGTTAGTGTGCGGGTGATTTTAGTTTGGTTAGTGACTCGATACACCACTTTTCCGGTGCCATTGGTTGGTATCTCCTTAAGCCGTAGTGCTTAATGTGATAATCAGGCCATGGGTGTAAGCGTGGGATTCATAAAGGCTGGTATTGAAGGCTTGCCCTGGGGCCCTTGCCAGACTGGATTTGCCCCAGTCTGAAAATTCATAGCCTATGCCTAATTGTGTCCGGTCGCTTAAGGGCGTCTGGATACCTGCACCCAGGGCATAGGCCAGGCTGGTTTTGCTCTTGTCTTGAAAAGGCGGCGCTGGCACTTCATTGGAAATTTTAGGTGTTGCGACAAAATCTTTGGCCTTGTTATACCCCACGCCGATGCCGGCTGTAAGATAAGGCTTTAAGCGCGGGTGCGCATCATAAGTGAGCTTGCCTTTGACTAAGGCGCGTTTGTGCTGGAGGCTGTAGCTGTATCTGAAATTGTTAAAATCGGCATCAGCGTCTTCTAAAATATCGCCTGACAAATGGTCATTGGAAGTCATTGCCAGCGCCAGGCCTAATTGCAGCGATAGCCCGTCGTTGATGGGACGCTCAGCGCCTGCGAATAATTCCAGAAAAGCCAGGGTACGCCAGTCATTGCCTGCCAGATAGCTTTTCTCAATGTCCGGCTCTAAAAAAAAGGTTCGACTGCTGCCGGTATCAGACCAGACAGGACCGGCGCTGATAGAGCCCACCCAGTTCCAGTCTTTGGGTGCCACAACAGGCCCCATGCTGCCGGCCTGGGCTTGATTAGCCAGCACGCCCGCTGTGATGAGTGAAAGAAATAAGCGGTGTTTCATAAGCGCTCCTTGCGTAATGAGAAGTAGTTATTAAGTGAAAATAGTATCTTCTGGTCTTTGCATTTTCCTGGTGTATGACATTGAAAAATGATTTCAAATTATGATACGTTGTTGGTAATGTAAAATCAAAAATTATTCTCTATTTTTATTCCTCAAGTCCACCCAGACATTTCGCGACAGCGACTAACAACGCCGTCTCGAAAATATATTTCTTGGTATTATCTCTGCTTACCTCATACATTTTCAGCCATCGTAGCCCGTTTGCTTGCAAACGGGGATTAAATTCCCGGGTGCCTCTAAAGAAAAGGGAGAAAGGGCTTAAGGGGTAAAATCCCGGGCACAACGAACCCTGAATTCGCCGAAGTTCTTGAGGGCCTCGCCCTGGGCGCCATTGCTAAAGTTCTGGCTCCATGCGGTGCTCGACGTATCGACCTCCTCGGTAGAACTCCAGTGGTTGCCACCGACAAAACCGTAATTAGGTGCAATGTCCAGGTTGGAGTGCACATTCTGAATCCGGGGGTTATCTGCATCGCCGCAACTAGAAGATTCAGAGCCAGGTGCTTGATACCCCAGCTCACAAATCGCCGGCAGATACCAGTCGTTAAAGCCACCATCCGACAAGTCGATGCATTGCTGGGCTGCTGGGAATGAGCCAGTCAAACCAGAAAGCGTAGCGGTGTTGGCTTTGCCATCGTCTTTACTGATGGCGTTTGTTTCAACCTCTTCAGGGCCCCATTTATGAGCACCAGCCTGGTTTGAGTTCAAAACCACCCTTCCTCCCACGCTACGGGCAATCTCCGTTGAGTCATCAACGGAAAAAACATAACCGCCTTTGAAAATATTGCCGTAGGTTAGGATAATGATATTCGAGGTCACTGCATTGGTATTGGTGCCCTGGGCTGTGAGTCTGCTGGGCGTTGGGGCTGCTTCCGGCAGGCCACTGGCGGTCGTACCCGGCGTAATCGTTAAGGTACATGCCTTGCCCGGGGCTATGTTACCGCAGGTACTACTGGGCGTAATGGCAGTGTCTGCAGGTAGACCCGGACTGATGCTGAAATCAACATCCTGCGCCACGGCCGTACCGATGTTGGTGATAATCAGCTTTCTTGCTTTGGAGGGGGCAGGGCCAGCGCCGGATGCTGCGGTAAATATCCCCTGCTTGGCAATAGCCAGCTCATTGGTTGATATTTTTAAACTGGTCATGGGAGGCACGGCAAGGACGGTGATGCCTAATTGATTGGCAGTTTCCGGTTGCGAGCAAAGAAAGGGGTTCGGGCTGTTGTTGCCCGGCCCTTGCGTTTTACATACCTGCGGACCGCCCTGGATGCCCCCTGTCGCTACATCCGCCCCACGAATTTCAAGCTCCAGCAGACAGGATTCATTAGGGCCCAGGGTGAAGGGATTGGAGCAGCTGCTGGGTTGGGTACTGACTTGCGTAACCCCTTGTAAGGGTTTTGTGGTCAGCGTGCGAGTGATTTTAGTTTGGTTAGTGACTTGGTATCCTACCGTCACCACATCATTGA
This sequence comes from Legionella sp., assembly GCA_024636645.1. Classification (GTDB taxonomy): domain Bacteria; phylum Pseudomonadota; class Gammaproteobacteria; order Legionellales; family Legionellaceae; genus Legionella_D. The sequence goes on along the minus strand of JAGXGR010000107.1, from coordinate 13,664 downwards.
CGGACAATTGATGGGTGGTGGCGGTCGTAGGCGTTAATAAAAACTTGGGCGTTGGGGCCGCAGTCAACGGCAAGCTGGTTATCAACAGCCATGCCGCAAAGGCGTAAGTGCAAGTTCTTTTCATTTTTTTCTCCTTAAGCCGTAGAGCTTAATGTGATAATCAGACCATGGGTGTAAGCATGGGATTCATAAAGGCTGGTATTGAAGGCTTGCCCTGGGGCCCTTGCCAGACTGGATTTGCCCCAGTCGGAAAATTCATAGCCTATGCCTAATTGTGTACGGTCGCTTAAGGGCGTCTGGATACCTGCACCCAGGGCATAGGCCAGACTGGTTTTACTTCGGTCTTGAAAAGGCGGCGCTGGCACTTCATTGGAAATTTTAGGCGTTGCGACAAACTCCCTGGCTTTGTTGTACCCGAGGCCGATGCCGGCTGTCAGATAAGGCCTTAAGCGCGGGTGCGCGTCATAGCTGAGCTTGCCTTTGACCAGGGCGCGCTTGTGCTGGAGGCTGTAGCGGTATCTGAAGTTGTTAAAATCGGCATCGGCGTCTTCTAAAATATCGCCTGACAAATGGTCATTGGATGACATTGCCAGCGCCAAGCCTAATTGCAGCGACAGCCTGTCGTTGATGGGACGCTCAGCACCTGCGAATAATTCCACAAAAGCCAGGGTACGCCAGTCATTGCCTGCCAGATAGCTTTTTTCAATGTCCGGCTCTAAAAAAAAGGTTCGACTGCTGCCGATATCAGACCAGACAGGGCCGGCGCTGATAGAGCCCACCCAGCTCCAGTCTTTGGAGGCTACAACAGGCCCCATGCTGCCGGCCTGGGCTTGATTAGCCAGCACGCCCGCTGTGATGAGTGAAAGAAATAAGCGGTGTTTCATGAGCGCTCCTTGCGTAATGAAAAGTAGTTATTAAGTGAAAACAGTTTTTCTGGTCTAGTCTCTGACATTGAAAAATGATTTCAAATGATGATACGTTGTTGATGATTTTTAATCAAAAAAAATTATTCAAAATATCCACCCACCTAACCCACCTCATTCATTTCGCGACAGCGACTAAGTAAATGGACTAACAATCAAACGAAATAGCCCAGACCCCTTGTTTTATATGAGTTGTGTGGAAATAATGGATTATTTGTTGTGATTAGCGAGATATCAAATGGATTGATTGTCCACAGAAGATATATTGGAATATTTTTTGTTTCTGGTTTTTTCATCTCAGTTATCAGGCGCTCTACGCAACATGATCATTTTGGCGTGCTGTCATTACTTATATTTTCAGACAATCCAGCTCTTTTTTTAAGCGAACCACCCTGGAATAGGCCTCGTTAATGCGCGCTTGAGAAACAATATCCCGATGAACCAGTTGTTCAATCCTGTCAATAATATCCGGTGCAGAATGCCACCCCAACTGATTACCAAAGATCATCATATCCGCTCCGGCATTAATCGTCAGGGCCAGGGCTTCATCGATAGGATAATGGCTTGCTATCGCCTGCATCTGCAAATCATCACTGATAATAATACCTTTATAACCGTATGTCTTTCTCAAAAGATCCGTCAATATTTTAGAGGACAAGGTGGCAGGCAACCCTGACTCATCCAGTTGTCGATTGATAACATGCGCGGTCATTATCATCACTGCATCGTTAGCGTCATTCATCAGCTGCTGATAAGGCTGCAGTTCGCTGTTTCGAAAACTCTCTGTGACATCAACAAAACTTTTATGGGTGTCGCCTGTAGCGCTGCCATGACCAGGAAAATGTTTATAGGCGCAGGCTATGCCTTTTTGATTAAAAATTTCGACAAATTTTTTCGCTAGCCGCGATACCTCTGAGGCATTGTTAGAAAAGCATCGTTTCAAATGCCCGATGATCCCCCTGGATTGTTTAAAGTCCAAATCCACAACCGGTGCAAAATTTAAATTAAATCCCAAAGATTGCAGCGTTTCTGCCATTTGGCGGATTTCTTCTACAAAGGCAGGCGGTGATAAAACAGCTTGCTTTGAGGCCGCCATAGTATTCATACACCCATCGACCTTGGACAAGCGATCAACCGCGCCCCCCTCATAATCGATGGCGGTCAACAAAGGCAAGGGATCACTCGTTGCCAAGGCCTGCCTGGAAAAATGATTCAACTGATGAATTAAATGTTTGATTTGAGCCTGTTCGACAATATTTTTTCCCTGTTTACCCGATTGTAGATCATAATCAAAAAGTATAACCCCACCCAGTCCGTCATTTTTTAACCAATGAGCCACAGCATGATGCTCATCCACCACGGTCCCTGAAAAGCCCATGATTAGCATCTGGCCGATTTTATTACGCAAATTTATCACAACGAACACCTCCTGGTGAGAGAGTATAATCATTCACAAGCTTTATTTGAAACCCTATGATCCATTTTTTTGAATGGGAGGGATAGTGGTAAAATCACATTTGCAACTTCCCTCTGCATCAGGAGGAAATGGAATGCCTGCGAATTCTCTTCCAAAACAGACCGGTAGATTCCAGGCTATCTCTTTTGTCTTATCGATGGTTTTAGGCAGATACAGATTGTGTTTTGCCGGGTATACCTTATCTTGTTGATTTTGCCAGAAGACCGGAGAAAATTGAGCCGTGTACTGTAATATTTGTCCGGCTTTGCAGGTAAATTTCTTACGCTCCCATGATTTGTCTTTAGGGACTGTCAGGGTGATCAATTTATCACCGGTGACGCCATCTGCTACGGTCACGGTCACATTATAATTTGTCCAGCAACTGTCTTTAAGCAGTGTGAAATAACAGTCAAAAGCCAGAGCCTGTGAGGAGAATAACAAGCAGGAGATCATTATTATAAAAGAACGAATAAACATAGTGACAACCTTAATCAGAATAAAAATATAGCTTATTACTCAGTTTAGTTCATTTCTTTAAAAAAACAGAGTTTTTCATGCCATCAAGCGTTATATTTGAATGTAAAAAACGATCATAGGCTTGATTTTATGGAGCAAGAGATATATCCTAGCCGAGCTGGAGAGATGGCCGAGCGGCTGAAGGCGCACGCCTGGAAAGTGTGTATACGGCAACGTATCGAGGGTTCGAATCCCTCTCTCTCCGCCAAATACCCTTCTTTAATGCAATCCATAACAAACAGGCGCTTTGTCTTGGTCAGACAAATGGATGGTCACCATCCCGCAGTCCCTTGTCAAATAAACAGGAATACCCAATTTAGAATACAAGGCTACCACCGTCTGATGCGGAAAATGAAATCGGTTATCAAAACCAAGCGATGCGATTGCGTAGCGAGGTTGTACGGTTTTTAAAAAATCAGCGGAAGAAGAGGTCTTGCTGCCATGATGAGGAATCAGCAAAACACTCGATTGTAATTGCGAACCGTAGCGTTTGATCAGGTACGTTTCAGCGCTCTTTTCAATATCACCGGCTAATAATACACGACTTTTTCCTCGACTTATCTGCAATACACAGGAATGATTGTTCTTGCCCTTTAAACGTTTTTTAATTGGGAAAAAACGAAAATCAATGCCATCCCACCGCCAGGCGGGATAGGAATGACAAGCACGTCCCCGATGGTAATAGGGAGGACTATCAACAATCAATTCGCTCACTATTGTACCGGCCTCAAGAGACAGCATGCCTCCTCGGTGATCCTTGTCTGGATGGCTGATTATCAATTTATCAATACGTTTTATGCCCTTGGCGCTTAAAAAAGGCAGAATAGCCAGCTGTGCCATGTCACTTCCCTGATAAAATTTATCGCCGGTATCATAAATCAGCCGGTGATTTTTAGTGCGAACCACAACAGACAATCCTTGACCCACATCAAGAATTTCAATGATCGCCTCTTGTGCTTTAACGCTATCCCAGGACGGAAAAAATACACTCATGCCAATCATCAAAGCCGCCCACTGAAACGTTCTCACGGGCAACAGCACGAATAACAGCAATACCAGCATCATGCCCAGCGTCAATATCAACTGACTAAACGACACGCTGATATTAATAACAGACAAAAGATCAACCAAAGATAACAGTTTTAGTAAAAGATAAACCAGAGAAGACAAAGGCTTCATTAAATAAATTACAAAGCGGCTATGAATACAAAGCAAGCTCATCATGGCCATTGGGACGATACAAAATCCCACCAGAGGAATGGCAAATAAATTGGCAATAAATCCAATGATCGACGTATAAGAAAACCAGAACAAGCTCAATGGCAGCAAGCCAATCAAACAAGCCGCCTGCATCAGCAACATTTGCCTGAGTCCTGTCATATGCCATCGCTGCCCTACCAGCATCATGACCGCAACCGCCATAAAAGATAAATAAAAGCCGGGCATTAACACGGCATGAGGTTCAAAAATAACCACGGCCAATACAGCATAACGCCAACCCTGCCAGCCGCTGTATTTTTTTGAGCCCCAGCAATGCAAGGTAAAAAAAGCAATTGCTATCATCGCTCTTTGAGCAGGTACTGCAAAACCGGCAATCAAGGCGTAAAGCAATGCGCCAATAAAACCTGCCAGGCTGGCGGCCCGGACTGCTGGCAACCTTAAACAGCAATAAACACTTCGTGTCCAAAGCCATTTAAAAAGCCAAAAAACAAGGCCCGCTATCAAACCAATATGTGCACCTGAAATAACCCTAAGATGGGTTGTGCCGGTTCTGCGAAACAAATCCCATAAGCCCGGGTCAATGCCATCGGTCAAACCCAGCGACAAGGCCTTGAGGATACCTGCAACCTGTAAATCAGGGGACAGTTGAGCCAGGTGCTGGGCTAAGCGTTCTCGCAGGCGAAGCAGGTGAGAACCTTCCGAATGCTTGATTAAGTGATGGTGCGGTCCCGTTTTGACATAACCGGTCCAGAGAACATGGCGAGCCTTGAGCCATTGCACATAATCAAAGCCTCCAGGATTATTAAGATTCCTGGCTTTTTTCATTTTAACCTTCAATTGCCAGACCTGCCCCACCGCCAAGGCCGGGGCATTGTTATACCAGGATAGTAACAGCAGTGCGTTGGCTTTTTTCCCATCCAGGGTATCCAATTGAAAATAAAATTGTGTTTTATAGGATGTTTTAGCCGGGATAGAAATAATTCGACCGTGGATATCAGCCTGTTTTAATACCTGTTTTTCCACAGACAAAGCCGGTAAAACCCACCATTGATGCACAAAGGCATAAGCTGCGGCCAATATAAAACCCGCCAAATACCTTGGCTTTTTAAAAACAAAAGCCTGCAATACAATACTAATCACAAGATAAACATGACCGGTGTATGCATACAGCAGACCGGCTAAAATGCTGAAAATTTCCATCAGGCTCAAAAGTTGGACTGGCCAGGCGGTGGAATTTACTTGAAAGCAAAATGACTTGCAAGTCATAAGCAATATACAATAGGATAATATTTAGTGATTGCTTCCTGTTAAGGATGCCCTATTTAGGATAATCAACAAAGCAGGTAAAAAGGACCTTACCATGATCATCTCCGCTTTAAAGGAAACAGGCAATGAAACACGCGTTTCCATGACGCCTGCTTCAGTAAAACAGCTTATCAACCTGGGATTTCAACCGCATATCGAATCGGATGCGGGCCTGAATGCGGGTTTTAAAAATGAAGAGTATGAACAGGCGGGTGCGAGTGTCATTAACAACAGAAAAAATCTGTTAAAAAACACTGCTGTCCTTTTCTGTGTCACGGCGCCACCGCTGAAGGATTTGAAACGCCTGTCCCCGAATTCAATCATCATTGGTCCTTTTGACAAGGATGAGCAATCAGAATATGTCGCGCTCTGTCAGAAATACAACCTCAGTCTGTTTTCCATGAACCTTATTCCTCGTATCAGTCGCGCACAAGCGATGGACAGCTTAAGCTCACAGGCAAATCTTGCCGGCTATCGTGCTGTTATTGAGGCAGCAGGCCATTTCAAACGCGCTATTCCGATGATGATGACAGCCGCTGGCATGATTCATCCAGCCAAGGTTTTAATTCTGGGTGCAGGTGTTGCGGGCCTTCAGGCCATTGCAACCGCCAAACGTCTGGGCGCGGTGGTCTATGCCTTTGATGTGAGAACTGCAGCCAAAGAACAAGTGGAAAGCCTTGGGGCTGAGTTTATTGAAGTTAACGACGAAGAACATCGTGAAACAACGGGTGGTTATGCTGGAGAAACCAGTGAAGAATATAAGAAAAAACAGGCCGAACTCATTCATGATCATGCCTTGAAAGTGGATATCATCATCACCACGGCTTTAATTCCTGGCAAAGACGCCCCCCTTCTCATCCATCAACAGACCGTGGAAAAAATGAAACCAGGTTCTGTGGTGGTTGATTTGGCAACGTCCAGAGGAGGCAACTGTGAATTAAGTGTTGCCGATAAAGTCATTGAGCATGCGGATATTACGTTGGTAGGCTTCACGCATATGGAACGTCTAGTACCCAAAACGGCTAGCGATCTGTACGCCAACAATCTGATTCAACTGATGAAACTTCTGGGCAGTTCAGAATCCAAAATCCATTTTAATGCAGAGGACGACATCATCCAGCAAGCGCTTTTGTGCCATGATGGACGCTATCTACCCTTTCAACAGAAAAAGGAAACGCAAAATGCCTGACATCAATACCCTGGCCAATCCCTATATGGCCATTATCACCATTTTTGTGCTGGCCTGTTTTGTGGGTTATTACGTGGTCTGGAAAGTCACCCCGGCACTGCATACCCCTTTAATGTCAGTGACCAATGCGATTTCAAGTATTATTATCCTCGGTGCTTTGATTGCAGCCGGCAGGGAAGAGATTGGCAATCTTACCTGGATAGGCGGTCTGGCGGTGTTTATCACATCTATCAATATATTTGGCGGCTTTGTCGTGACTCAACGCATGCTGAGCATGTATAAAAAATAAATTATAAAGGATGCTCCAATGTCTGGTTTGACTTCATTTTTATACCTGTTTTCTGCCGTTTGCTTTATTCTGGCCCTGAAAGGTCTGGCCAGTCCTGTTTCGGCAAGACGCGGCAACCTGCTGGGCATCATTGGTATGGCCGTGGCAATCATTGCTACCTTGCTGATGCCGGCGGTATATCATAAGTTGTTGCTTATTGCCCTGATAGCTGCAGGAGGTATCCTAGGCACCCTGATTGCCTTGAAAATTAATATGACAGCCATCCCTCAACTGGTCGCAGGTTTTCACTCACTTGTGGGTATGGCGGCCGTGCTGGTGGCTTTCTGTGCTTTTTTATCGCCCACGTCTTTTCATATCGGCGAGCCCGGTGCCATCGCATACAGCAGTTTGCTGGAAATGAGCTTAGGCCTAATCATTGGAGCGGTTACCTTTTCAGGCTCTGTCATTGCCTTTATGAAATTACAGGGCTTAATGTCAGGTATACCGGTTCGCTTTCCAGGGCATCATTGGATTAATTTAATGATAGGCCTTGGTATTCTCGGATTGCTGGCATGTTTTATGATCTATCAGTCCATTGGTTTATTTGGCCTTTTGGCCGGCCTGTCTTTTTTGATTGGCATTTTGTTGATTATTCCAATAGGCGGCGCTGATATGCCGGTGGTCATATCCATGCTGAATTCCTATTCAGGGTGGGCGGCAGCAGGTATTGGTTTTACCCTTAGCAACCATCTTTTAGTCATTACCGGGGCACTGGTCGGAGCCAGCGGTGCGATATTAAGTTATATCATGTGTACGGCCATGAACCGCTCACTTATCAATGTCATTTTTGGCGGCATACATGCTGCTGATGATGAAGGCATCCAGCGAGGCGGTGCGGAGCAAAAAGTCAATCAGGCCAATGGAGATGACGCGGCTTACCTTCTCAATAATGCCAAAGATGTGATCATCGTTCCCGGCTATGGCATGGCTGTGGCACATGCACAGCATGCCGTAAAAGAACTGACTGATTTATTAGAACAACGCGGCATCAAGGTACGCTTCGCTATCCATCCTGTCGCAGGCCGTATGCCTGGACACATGAATGTCTTGCTGGCAGAGGCCGGTATTTCTTATGATCGCGTCTTTGAACACAGTGAAATCAATAGAGATTTTGCCAGTTGTGATGTGGCCTTTGTGATTGGCGCCAATGACATTACCAATCCGGCAGCTAAAACCGATCCCGGTTCTCCTATCTATGGCATGCCCATACTGGACGTTGAAAAAGCAAAAACCGTTTTATTTGTAAAAAGAAGTATGTCACCCGGTTATGCTGGTATTGAAAATGAGCTTTTTTATCATGACAACACCTATATGCTGTTTGGTGATGCCAAAATGATGAGCGAATCCATCATTAAAGGACTTGAATTGCTGGATGCTCATTAAGCAAGTCAAAGCATTTTTTTTCAAGGGTTGCAGGCAAAGGCGCTTCCGGTATTATTTAAGTTCTTTTGTTTGCTACCTTGTTAAAAAAATTGTATCTTAGCCCTTTTTTATCGGAGAACGATGTATGCTTAAAAAACTTGGTTTTACTTTGTTATTTGCCAGCAGTATGTGGTCAACCCCTGCTCTAGCCGAAACACAGGTTCCCAATCAAGGCATCAGCATTGAAGTCAAATTCCCACCCAATGATCCCCAGACATATACCAACGCTGCATTCTGGACCATCAACGCTACGTGCAAAATCACCACAACGGATGCCAGCGATATATTTTTTGTGCAGATGCTTAGAAAGAAAGGGAAAATTAACGGGACCTCTGTTTCTGATGGCGACACGCTGAATTTCCCCGTTCACACCGGAGACAAACTCAGTATAACGGCAGAATCCGGTGCTCAGGTAAGGTTAACCAATACAGGAAGTCATACCGTCATTGCCAATTGCAGTGCTTGACAGAGTGTGTTGATAATTGGAAGCCTGTTACAAGATGTTATCGCAATCGATGGTAAAACGCTTTGATATCAATCTACGATATTGCACGTGGTTTGGACTTGTATAAAATTCCATGAAGGCACAGCATCGATCCAATGACTATCTTTTGACATGCATTTTTGGCTGAAACCGTAGGTTTTTCAATACTTTATTGTTGGGCCAAGGCCCAACCTACCGCAGATTGATCAAATTTTAATGCTCTCTGGTAGAACAGAATCTGATTTTCGGGTATCTCTCTTCAGCCATTGCCAGATTGACTCGGGTGGGTGCCAGATAGATCAAGGTGTCACTGCCGTCCAAAGCAAGATAATCATAAGCCTTGCTTCGAAATTCACTCATTGCCTTTTCATCTTCTGCATAAACCCAACGCGCACATGAGATATTGACAGACTCATAGACACAATCGACCTTGTATTCATGCTTTAACCGATGGGCGACCACGTCAAACTGCAAAATACCAACCGCACCTAAAATCAGCTGATTTGAATTCAAAGGCCTGAAGACCTGTGTTGCGCCCTCTTCCGACAGCTCGATGAGGCCTTTTACCAAAGCCTTGCTTTTTAAAGGATCTTTTAAACGAACCAAACGATATAATTCGGGAGCAAAATTTGGAATGCCTGTAAATTTTAGCGTCTCACCCTGAGTAAAGGTATCACCGATTCTAATGGTGCCATGATTATGCAAACCGATGATATCACCGGCAAGCGCCAGATCAGCATGCGCTCTGTCGCCGGCCATAAAGGTTAAAGCATTGGCTATCTGTACCTCTTTATTTAAACGCAAATGCTTAAGTTTCATTCCTTTGGTGAAGGTTCCTGAGCAAATTCTTAAAAAAGCAATCCGGTCACGGTGTCTGGGATCCATGTTGGCCTGGATTTTAAACACAAACCCGCTAAAAGCCTCTTCTTCGGGATGAACGACTCGCTCTTTCGTTTCACGCGGTTTGGGAGCGGGTGCAAACTTGGCATAATCATCGAGCAGTTCCCTGATGCCAAAATTATTGATGGCCGAACCAAAATAAACCGGCGTTAATTTGCCGCTCAAATAATCATCCAGGTTAAACTCATGTGAAGCCCCTTTCACCAACTCAATTTCGTCACGCAGTTCTTGTGCCGTATCGCCTAACATCTTATCCAGCTCAGGGTTATCAAGCCCTTGAATTTTTACTGCCTGCTGTTTTTTTTCATTTTGACCGGCCTGATAGAGATAAACCGCATCCTGGTGTAAATGATAAATGCCTTTGAAACGTTTACCCATGCCCACAGGCCAGGTCACAGGAGCGCACTGAATACCAAGAACCGACTCCACCTCATCCAGCAAATCAATAGGCTCGCGGCCTTCACGGTCAAGCTTGTTGATGAAGGTCATGATGGGTGTGTCGCGCAATCGACAGACTTCCATTAGCTTGACGGTTCTATCCTCAACCCCTTTTGCCACATCAATCACCATCAATGCGGAATCAACGGCGGTCAGGGTTCGGTAGGTATCTTCCGAGAAATCTTCATGGCCTGGCGTATCCAGCAAGTTCATTACATGCTGGTTATGAACAAACTGCATGACAGAGGTAGTAATAGAAATCCCTCTTTCCTTTTCCATTTCCATCCAGTCGGACGTCGCATGCCGGTCTGCCTTCCGCCCTTTCACTGTGCCTGCTAACTGAATAGCACCCCCGAACAGTAACAGTTTTTCAGTCACGGTGGTCTTACCGGCATCGGGATGAGAAATAATGGCAAAGGTTCGCCTTTTGGAAAAATCTTGATAAATATCTGACATTGAACACTCTATAAAACAAAACTAGCACTATTTTAAGCTAAATATGATTTTCAAACAATTAAATCCAAAGCAAGATGCCCTGTAGCCAGGATGGAGGCGGAGCCGTCATCCGGGAATGTGATGTTCTTTCTGGCATCTTTTCTTCGTTTGCTGGCCTGATCCCGTAATACGCTTCGCTCCTTACGGGCTACGGAGTTATCGGTGTTTTGCCAGCCTTGAATATTACTGCTTCTCCAGAATCATTTCCAACTTGATATAAGGGATTGAACAATGACCATCTTTATGATCAGCATAATGCAACCAGGCTTCATCTACTACCTGACCCAAAAAATCCTTTGCCTCGATTGCATTTGAAAACGGGGCAAGGCAGGCTAACCAGCCTTTGATGTAATCGGTCAACTCTTTTTTATCTGAATAATTTGCCTGTTCAGTGGTTTCATTGTATAGCGTGGCTTGGAACGCAGATGTCTCAATCATTGTTTTATATGCCTCGGCATTGAGCCAATGCTGACAGGCGGCATGAAAATAGATGTGCTGCCATTCTTTTCGCTGCAAAACCTCGATAAACAACTGCCAATACGGCGAATTACCGGGATAAGCTGCACTGATAAAACGACCTCCGGGTTTAAGCGCTTTATAGACTGCATCAAAAGCCCTTGGCACATCTGAGACCCAATGCAAACAGTTGAACGCTGTGATTAAATCATAGCAATCAAGGCCATGAGAATCTTCAGCCCGTCCTGTTTCAAATGCCAGATTGGTAAACTGCGAAGAAGGATAATTTTTTCTTGCAAAAGAGACCATCTGACTGGAAGGATCAATGCCTTTGGTTTGACCACCAACGGCCCATTGAGATATCTTTGCGGTGATCACGCCATCGCCGCAACCAATATCCAGTATGGTTTCATCGCCGCGAAAGCGATGCTGGGATAGCAAACCATCGGCCACGGTTTTCTGAAATGTTGAATGTTCATTATAATGTTGTGCATCCAGTTGATTCATTTTTCTCTCATTAAACGGTGTCCAAATGATTTCATTTTGAAGTATGCTGGGTATATTATCATTTTATTGGGATATACACCGGTTCTTAACGTAAAAGTTATAAGATGAACTATAGTTAAATTATACCTTAATAAAATTGCCAGCGTATTATGTACAATAAAAAAAGAAGCGCCAATCAAGCTGCATTCACGTCCGTTCAAAAAAATGAACCGGACAGGCTTGACCGGCATCTGGTAGAACAAAATATTATCAATACCCTCATTTCGATTAATGACAAAAAATTAACCCTGAATGGTTTATGCAAACAAGCCCTTTCTCTCCTTTTCCTGCATCCCTTTTTTACTTGCAGTGCCGCCGTAATTTGGCAAATCAAAGACAAAGAACGTCAAATCATGGCAAAGCACAATCTTGATTCTGAACAGGAAAATACCTTGCATTTGGTTTCAATTCCCAAGCCTTCTGAAGACATTTCTGTAAATATTCAGTGGCGTAACTCACAGAAAAACAATGAACCCGGCACACAAAAGCGTATAGAAATTTGTATAGGCGTTAATGAAAACAATTTTATAGCCATTTGTGTCTGGATGGATTTTTCAAGGCAAACCCTGACATCGATGTTTAGTTTTTTGGAAAATTTTTTCGGTGTTTTTGAGCTATTGACTGATAAAATAGAAAATCAAAAAAAAGAAAAAATATATAAAAAAATTCTGGAAAATACGATAACGTCCATTGAAATTACCGATCAAAATGCGGTGATTCAATACGTCAATCCTTCTTTTGAGAAAATCACCCAATATACGTCTGCAGAAGCCTTGAGCAAACCCGTCTCCAGCCTGCTTCGCGTTGAAGATGCCAGTCCTGTTTTTTTTATTGATATTAAATCCCAATTGGATGCTGGAAAAATCTGGCGCGGTGACATCCGTTCAAGGAAAAAAGATGGCAGTTTATGGGTTGCTCAAGCCATCATTATTCCTTTTTTTGATGAAGTAGAAGGGTTTATTACGCACCATATCGCTATCAAGCATGATATCACCGACCAGATCCGCAAGCTGCATCAATTAAAAATCGGTGAAGAAAAATACCGCAATATCATGAATGCGGCCTCAGATGCGATTTTTGTCAATGACATTAATGGCGTTATTTTCGATGCCAATGATGCGGCCTGTCTGTCTCTCGGTTATACCCATGAGGAGATCAAACACCTTAAAATATGGGAAATTGAAACAGGTGTCACCCGTGATCAAATGAATGGCATGTGGGATAACCTGCCTGAAGAGCCCTTTACCATTGAAGGCGTTCATCGCCGAAAAGACGGTACAACGTTTCCTGTAGAGGTAAGAATTGGCGTCTACAGTACTCTTTATCAAAAACTGGTCATCGCCATCTGTCGTGATATTACCAAACGTAAAAAAGCAGAAGCTAAAATCAAACAATTAGCCAGGGCAATGGAACAAAGTCCCGTGCTTATCATGATCACCAATAAATCAGGCATCATTGAATATACCTCCAATAAATTGACTGAACTGACCGGCTATGCAGCGGATGAGATCGTTGGGAAAAGTACTAATATCTTCAAGTCTGAGATGACAGACAAGGGTGTTTTTAAAGAGTTATGGTCCACTTTGTTATCAGGCAGTGTATGGCGGGGTGAAATATTAAATAAAAACAAGCATGGCGAATTGTTCTGGGTGTCTTCTATTATATCCCCTCTGAGAAATGAATCAGGTTCAATAAGTCATTATTTAGCCATTATGGAAGATATCACCCAACAGAAAATTTATGATGATATTCTCAGGCATCAGGCGACCTACGATAATATGACCAATCTGCCTAACCGTCATAGCGGTCACACCAAGCTTGAAAAATCAATCAACGTCGCCAGAAAAGCCAAAACAAAAATTGCCTTGTTATATCTTGATCTGGACGGCTTCAAAATAATTAATGATTCTTTAGGCCATGCGGTGGGCGACATGCTGTTGCAAGATCTCTCTAGTCGTTTGCTCTCTTTAGTCAGACATTACGAC
>JAGXGR010000106.1 GCA_024636645.1 Legionella sp. | reverse complement strand
TTCTGACATGAAAACTATCCTCTAAATTAAGCGGCCAATTCGGTGCGAAGTTTGTTTAGCTTGCCCCGCACTGAACCATCGATAACCAAATCGCCAGCGCGAATAACGGCGCCACCTATAACAGATGGATCCACCGTGGTGTTTATTGTCACCTTGCGCTGTAACCGCTGGCTTAATGATTTTGCCAGTTCTTCCAGTTGTTGTTCTGTCAGCTCTGAATAGCTGATAACCTCAACCTCTATAGTTTTTTCCTGTTCGGATTTATGCGCTTCAAAAAGCACCTTGATATCCGGCAGGATGGTCAAACGTTTGTTGTGAGCCAGTAACTCCAGCATATTTTCCACTGTCTGAATATCTTTATCCTGGCCTGATTGCTTGAGAATTGAGAGCAGCAGCTCGATATGCTGTTCTTCTGTTGCAGCCGGGTTGGAAATAAAGTCAATGGCGTCGTTGGTAAGCATGGTTTCAGCTAAAACCTGCAATATCCCAGACCATTCAGACAATTTTTTTTCTGCCAGAGCATGCTCAAAGATAGCTTTGGCATAGGGTCTGGCAATAGTCGTGCTATCTGACATATCAAATCTCTTTAATCAGGTTATCCAATAAAGCACTGTTTGCTTCGGCATCAATCTCTTTCATGAGGATTTTTTCTGCACCGGCGACAGCCAGACTGGCCACTTGTTTACGCAGGCGGTCTTTTGCCTGGTTAACTTCCTGTTGCAGCTGTTCTTGGGCAATTTTAGCCTGTACCTGGGCTTCCTGCTTGGCAGCGTCTTTGGCTTCCTCGATCATCTGCGTTGATCTTTTATTTGCTTTTTCAATAATTTCCGCGGCCTGCGCCTTGGCTTGCTTCAAATCGTCAGTAACACGATGTTGAGCCAGCTCCAGTTCTCTTTGGCCTCTTTCTGCGGCTGACAGACCTTCGGCAATCTTGTCCTGGCGCGCCTGCAGAGCGGCTTCAAGAGGCGGCCAAACCAACTTCATTGTAAATCCTACAAATGCGGCAAATACAAGCATTTGTACGACTAACGTTAGATTAATATCCAAGGTAATATCTCCCGTAACATATAGATAGAGGGCGCGTAGCGCCCCGGTCATTTGTTATCAAGAACCTAGATTGGCAAGGAATGGGTTAGCAAAAGTAAAGAACAATGCAATACCTACGCCAATCATAGTCACCGCATCAAGCAGACCGGCTACGATAAACATTTTAACCTGTAACATAGGTACCATTTCTGGTTGGCGAGCAGAACCTTCCAGAAATTTACCGCCTAGCAAACCAAAACCAATCGCGGTTCCGAGTGCGCCTAAACCAATTAACAAAGCTACCGCGATAACGGTCATACCTTGTACTTGTGCTATTAAGTTTGCTGCTTGCATAAAAATATCCCCTTTAATGGACAATGATGAAATAAAACTCGATTAATGTTCTTCGTGGGCCAGACTGAGATAAACAATCGTTAACACCATGAAAATAAACGCCTGTAGCGTAATCACCAGAATATGAAAAATAGACCAGGCCAGCGCCAGTATAAACTGAGCAGATCCCAGCGTGATATTTCCAATCAGTGAGGACGATGATGCGTTTAAGGTTAGCAAGGCTATCAAAATAAATATTAATTCGCCAGCGTAAAGGTTTCCAAATAAACGAAGAGCCAGTGAGATAGGCTTGGCTATCAATCCGACGAGCTCCAGTAACAGATTAAATGGAATAAACATATAATGATTAAACGGCTGCAGTGTTAACTCTTTGATAAAACCTTTCGCGCCCTTGATCTTGATGCTGTAATAAATCAGCAAAAAGAATACGGAAAGCGCCAGGGCAAAAGTCAGGTTTAAATCATTGGTTGGAACGACTTTCAAATAATGCACACCTGCCGCTTGAGCCAGCATCGGTAGCGCATCAACTGGAACGATATCCATGAAATTCATTAAAAAGACCCACAGGAATATAGTCAATGCCAGAGGCCCGATTAATTTATTTCTACCATGGAAACAATCTTTTACCTGGCCGTCAGCAAATTCCAGCATCAACTCGGCAAAATTCTGTAATTTGCCCGGAACGCCGGTCTTCACTCGTCTCGCGCCAGCATACATTAACAGGCAGACAGTCATTCCCAATACAATAGAAAAGAATAATGTATCCAGATTAAGCGTCCAGAAACCGCCGCCGGAACCCATCTGCATATTTTTTACATCAAATGTCAGATAAGTTAAATGATGTTTAATATAATTTGTACTTGATACCATCTCTGTCACTTTCTGGCCCATTTAGTTATTAGTGATCATCCACGGTGCCGTCCAAAAGGACATTTGCACCACTATATAGGTAATAAAAAACGCTAGTGGAGTGATGTCGAACATTATAAACACTATGGCAAACAAAACAATGGATATTATTATTTTAATTGCTTCGCCTTTATAAAAACTGTTAACAATTTTTTTTGCAGCTCTGGCACCATGATGCCTAAACAACTGGAAAGCAAAAACCATATTCGGAACAATGCAAACCAATCCCCCTAATCCAGCGGAGTATGCGGCCTTTGTTCCGCCTAGCCAGTAACTCAATGCTGCAATGACCAATGCCAGCCCTGTCTGTACAATAAATAATCGTTTGAATTTTCGCAGGACCAACTTATTTTTCACATCACACCTAATTTTTTTACGCGCGAATTATATGTCAACCGGTTCTGATTATCAACGGCAGAATACATATCAACCAACTAAAACTGCATTGGCAGTGTTAATTTTAAACAGTTCGTTTAAAAATAACGGGCGTTAACGCTTAAAAAGGAAATTTTCATGTTTGAGAAAACGCCACATACCCCAGAAAGCATGCTGGAAAAAATGAACCGTCGCTATGGTGATGCGCATCAACACAAACACAACATAAACCATATGCTCTACAGAAAACTTTTTCGATCACGCCCACGTGGCGATGGTGTGGAAATTGATCAACCCATACCAGAATCAGGCGCAAAGGGTTTGTTGCGAAAATTTAAATGGCGAAAAATTCGTAAACGACTGGATAAAGGTCATTTCCATTGATAAGATGTATTGAATCCTCCAGGTTAGCC
This sequence comes from Legionella sp., assembly GCA_024636645.1. Taxonomy (GTDB): domain Bacteria; phylum Pseudomonadota; class Gammaproteobacteria; order Legionellales; family Legionellaceae; genus Legionella_D. The sequence continues at coordinate 3,539 of JAGXGR010000106.1, read as the reverse complement.
ACTTCCTGGCTAGGACCGAATGAAAACCGGCCTGAGCATTCTCAGGCCACCGACTTCTCATGGTAGCTGAAATATTTCATCATTTTTACAACTTTGACAACCCCAGTAGTGTATCTGGCAATGTCTATCACTTTTTTAGCCTGCTCCGGTTTGACATCCCCCATAATATAGACAACGGCATCTGAAGTGACGATTTTAAATGCGTTGGGGTTTATGTCATCGTCTGCTATTATCTGGCTGCGAATTTTTGTTGTGATCCAACTGTCATATAAACTATCCGTGGTTTTGTTGGCTACCGCCAACTGATTGAAAAAGCGTCGGCATCCCCGTATTTTTTCCATTCTCGCCTGGGCTTCCTGTTTTAATTCATCGGAAGGAACATGTCCTGCAACCAGTAGGTCACCGTTAAAAACAGCAACATCTAAAGCGCATTTTTCGCATTTAAATATCGTATCCTGAAAAAGCCCTCGGTTAGCCCTTGCAGCCAATTGATAATCACTCAGTTTTTTATAGATATTATGTCGGTCATAGACTAACTGCGCACCCGTCCAGGCTGTTGTGATACAACCTGTTAGCTGTAAGCTGCATATCATAAGCAAAACAAAACGTCCCTGTTTTTTCATTTTTTAACTGATATAACGAAATATTTTTACAACTTTTTTAACGCCTTCCACCCGCCTTGCCACATCCACCGCTAAATCAGCCTGTTGATGCGTCGCGATACCGATGAGGTATACAACCCCATTTTCTGTAACAATGCGTACAGATCCAGACTCCAGGCCTTTCTTTGTAAGCATCAGACTTCTAACCTGTCCTGTTATCCAGGTGTCTTTTGTGCGTTGAGAATAAGGAATGGGTTCATCAACCTTCATTTCATTGTATACGCGATATACATCGGGTGTGTTGCGGGCGATTTTCTCTGCCTTGACTCTTAGAGATGCGCTAGGCGTTTGACCAGCCAGTAGCACTACACGGTTAAAGCTGCTGATTACAATCCGCGAATCCCTGAATTCGGGATCTCTGGCAATTGAGGTATTTAAGAGATGAAAAATCCTTGTATCACGCTCAATCATGCTTAAGCTTCTTTTATCATAAACTATCATGCCTGCAGCAGCACCCGCTATCACTACTGCAACGCAACTTGTTAATATAAAGCTGATTGATATCACTAATAAATATTTAAATTTCATAGCTTATCCTGTCTCCTGGCCAAATAAAGCATTATCAATTAAATGACAAAAGCAATGTATTATAAACAAATGTACCTCACGAATGCGCGCAGAATTATCTGATGTAACTCTTAGCTCAATATCTTCGGGGCCTAAATGGCTGGCAAGGACGCCGCCGTCTCGTCCACTCAAAGCAATAGTATCCATTCCGCGCTCATCTGCAGCATGTAAGGCATTCATCATCGGGGTGGCATTGCCTGAAGTGGTTAATATCATCAAAACGTCATTTTCCCCTCCCAAAGCCTGAATCTGTTGCGCAAATGCCTGTTCGTAATTATTATCATTGGCAAAAGACGTCAAGGCAGACAATTCTGAGCATAAATTAATAACCGGTAAAGTAGGGCGTTCAACCTCGAAATGATTGAGCATGGCAGATGAAAAATGCATGGTATTGGCAGCAGAGCCACCCTGACCACAGATTAAAATCTTGCCATCGTTCAGCAAACAGTCAATCAGTCGTTGAGCAGCGCGCGCTATTGACTCTGACAAACTGTCTGCTGCCATGATTTTTGTTTCGATGCTTATTCCAAAAAGATGTCTTGTTCTGTCTTCCATCTGTGTTGTCATTACTACCTCTAATTTCCGCCAAAGGCGTTTTTAATCCAGTTTATCTCTGGCAATGTCCCATCCATGCTAATTACATCAAATCGCATAGGGTATTTATCCTTTAACTTGTTTTTCATTAAAAAATGCAAAGCGGTTTTAATTATTTTTTGTTGTTTTTTAAAAGTGACACTGGCACTTGCTCCACCAAACGCCCTGGATGTTCGTGCTCTGACTTCAACAAATACCAGACAAACACCATCACGCATAATTAAATCTATTTCACCCATACGGCAAAAATAATTACGAGCCACTTGACTGAGTCCTTGTTTAATCAAATAAGCACAGGCTGTATCTTCAGCTGTCTTGCCTTTATTAATCATGATTAGCGCTAACCACTCGCAACCAAGGGTTTAGCCAAACCCTGTTTAAACTGACCCCACTCAAGAATACGGGCGACCTGTTGTTGTGATTTAAGATACAAAATGCCGCTTTTATCGCTGGCGCCCATTGCCGGAAACATCATCAATTGGTTTAACTGTGTGGCCAGGGTATAACTATCCATACCCAGAGCGAAAAGCCTGTTGTAACTGTTAAATTGTTCCGGCCAATGGCGAAAACCTGTCTGATGGGTAAAAACCCAAGGCATATCACAAAAAATAATGCCCTCCAGATCGCGATCTTTCATGGTATTGGCATTACCAGCATACACCGCAGATGTCGCGTAAACCGGTACATCTCCAGCATAATAATATTTGAGTAAAGGCATGATTTGTCGGGCTTTGGAAGGATAGGCCAGGAGAAAAATCATATCAAAATCCTGTCGGCGTCTCGGCGTAGACTGCAGGCGTTTGCCAAAAAGTTTTTTCAGCTGATTTTCGCGATTCTGGCTTTCGCTAATGCCTAGGAAACCACGAATTTTATGATTTAAGTCGTCTTTCTTTTCATAAAGCAGGCTATCCACCACCTCGCCGCCGTTCTGCTGCCATTGTGCTGCAAATGCTTTCGTTACTTCTTCACCCCAACCGCCTGAAGGTGCTATCACCAAGGCTTTTGTATTGCCGTTTTGTCTTGCTTTTGCAGCAACTTGTCTTGCCTCATCGGTTGGTGATAGTCCGAATAAAAAAGCATTTTCCTTGATTTTGGCGTCCGAATCATTCAATAAAAGAGTGGGTACAGGGTGCTCCATTGCAGCAACAACGGCAACGTCTGGTTTGCTCAAAGGCCCAACGACATAATCCGCACCATCTGCCAGGGCCTGATGATAAATAGCAGCAATATGCCCTTTGCTGGTATCATAAATACGGGTGGTAATCTGATGATTGTCGCCATTGGACGCCGCGGTAAAACCATCACGAACCGCTTGGCCGGGACCTGACAAAGAACCGCTTAAAGGCAATAACAAAGCCATTTTCTCAGGTGTGCCATACATGTTTTGAGCGACCTGGCTGAGTGAGGCCGGTAAAATCTGATTTGCAGGATGCTGTGGATACGCTTCCAGCCATTGCTGCACATCGGCGATCATTTTTGTCGATTGTTGGCTGTTTTTTCGCGGGATGCTGGCCAAACGCATCCAGCCCTGCAACTCTGAATCATCCGATGCTTCCAAAGCCAGTGTATCGAGCTCAGCGGCCGGAAGCCTGGTTAAAGATAACCACAAAGAACGCCGGTTATTAATACGGCTGGCCTCATCCGGCAGCAGGCGTTCGAGTTTTATCCGCTCACTGACTGATTCGGTTCCCTTGCCTCGTGCTTTATAAGCCTCGG
>JAGXGR010000105.1 GCA_024636645.1 Legionella sp. | reverse complement strand
TGGGCCTTGGCCCAACAATCCAGTTATTAGATTTGGATTTGTTTAACGAACAATAAGAAGCAAGATCAAATGCCATATTTGAATTTTGATGAGCCGGTTAGATCCAATGCCTCTCTTTTTACAAGAATTTTTGGCTGAAACCTTGGATTTCAATACTTTACTTTAGTGTTGGGCCAAGGCCCAACCTACCGCTAATGTCCATAATTCAGTTCAGTGAATGTATCGCCCCTTTATAGGTGGTCAAATATAGTGTTTACTACCATCTTTTAGACCGCATGGTGCGCCTTGGTTAAGGATAAATTGCTTATTGAAATATATTGCTCTAAGCTTTTACTATCTCTTCTTTTATTTTTAGATTATTTGTTTTGATTTCTGAACTGAAACCCTCTACTTATTTAAACCTTCCTGCTGATTTCTATGAGGCCATCGACCCTGTTCCTGTGTCAAAACCACGTCTGCTTAAATTTAATCATCAACTGGCAAAACAGCTTGGTATAAACGATTTATCCGACAATCAGGCTTGTGAATTATTTTCTGGCAACAAGATACCTTCTGCCTTGACAAGCATCGCCTTGGCCTATTCAGGACACCAGTTCGGTTATTATGTTCCTCTGCTAGGGGATGGCCGTGCTGTTATCTTAGGCGAAATTGAAAAGGAGGGTAAACGTTGGGATGTTCAACTAAAAGGGTCAGGACTCACACGATTTTCAAGACAAGGTGATGGGCGTGCGCCTCTTTCAGCCGTGATAAGGGAATATTTGATGAGTGAAGCCATGCATGGACTGGGTATCCCGACCACCCGCAGCCTTGCAGCGATTGCAACCGAGGATAAAATTTATCGCCAGGAGGGTCTGGTTCCTGCTGGTGTTTTAACCAGAATAGCCTCCAGTCATTTGCGAATAGGCTCTTTTCAATACGCAGCGGCCCTGAATCATTCCGGACTTTTAAAAGATTTGGCTGATTATACTATTGAAAGGCATTACCCTCATCTTAAAGATCAAGATAACGCCTACCTTGGTTTATTTGAAGAAGTCATTGATAGACAGGCTCATCTCATGGTTGACTGGATGGGAATGGGTTTTGTCCATGGCGTCATGAATACAGATAATATGACCTTATCGGGTGAAACCATAGATTATGGCCCTTGTGCTTTCATAGATGAATTTGATATCAACAGCGTCTATAGTGCAATTGATGTCTCTGGTCGATATGCCTTTGGTAATCAAGCCTTGATTGCCCAATGGAATCTTTTGCAATTAAAAGAGGCTCTACTGCCTTTATTTCCTGATCAAGCCTTGGCCTGGAAACAGATGGAAACTGCACTTGAAACCTTTGCCATAAAATATAATGGCTATTGGTTACAAAAAATGAAACAGAAATTGGGTTTGGTTAAAGATAATGAACAATCAGACTTATTAATTAATGATTTCTTAGCGTTGTTGCAGTCCGATAAACCGGATTTTACGATGACTTTTCGTATGCTTCCTTCAACACTTGATTCACAATCATCCCAGGAACATTTCCTAAACCTGTTTCAGGACCAGAAACGAATCAAACAATGGCTAACTGCCTGGCAAGCGCAAATAAAAAAGCAAAAAACAGACAAAAAAGAAATAAAAGCACAGATGCTACGCGTCAATCCAGCCTACATTCCACGAAATCATTTAATCAATAAAGCCATTCAGGAATGTATCGAACGAAGCGATACGGGTTTAATGGAGCGACTGCTTTCAGTGTTTATTGATCCCTTTACCGAAAAGCCGCATACAGAGGATTTACAGTGCCCGCCACAGGATCATGAACGTGTTTATCAAACCTTTTGTGGAACCTAAGTGGAATGATTCGATTGAAAAACAGCGCCCAGTGTAAAATCCTGTACCAAGCGGTGAGCACAGAACAAAAGTACGTTTGCAAAAAATAATTAAATTTTGTTACAATAGCCATTCTTTAAAAGAACACGAGGTCTCGACTCCAATGCGAATTATCTTTCAATAAATGTTTTGTGCGTTTTATACGCTGGCTTTATTTATTGTTAAGGTGGTTTTATGTCGATACTTTGTTCTATTCATCAATTATCATTAATTTATCCTGAGAAAATTTGTTTCGAGCTATTTGATACCTGTATCTATGCTGGTCAGCGTATTGCTGTCATCGGAGATAATGGCTCAGGAAAAACAAGCTTATTGCATATGCTGGCAGGCCTATCTCCAATTCTTGATGGTGATATTCGCTTTAATCAGACTATTCGTATTGGTTATGTTCCACAAATCCCGGAGAGCTTTGATGGATTAAGTGGGGCGGAGCGTTTTCAAAAAGCATTATCTGAGGCTTTGTCATGTCATCCAGAATTGCTCATTCTTGATGAGCCGACCAATCATCTTGATACGAATAACAGGAAGCAATTACTGCAATTTTTGAAATATTATCCTGGTACCTTGTTGGTTGCTTCTCATGACCGACAACTACTATCTATTGTGCCTGATTGTTTGTGGTCTATTAATAATGGCAAAGTTGAACAATTTGATGGGCAGTATGAAGATTTTCTACGAGAAAAAGAAATACATTGTGCTCAATTGAGCCAGCAATTGGCTCGCTTGGAAAAAGATAAGAGAACTGTTCATGGTCAATTAATGAAAGAACAGAAACGAGCAAAAAGCTTTAAAGAAATGGGTGAAAAATCCGTTAAAAATCGCAAATGGCCTACGATTGTATCTCCCGCCAAAATGAATCGCGCATCGATGACATCTGGCAGAAAAGGAAAGCAAATGAAAGACAAGCGTGAAGATATCATTTTACAAATGAACAGCTTAGATAAGCTTGAAACCATTGAACCTAAATTCCATTTGCCGTCAGGATTCATCTCTCATAAATCAGTGGTAATGATCAAAGAAGCTGCCATTGGTTATAAGGAGAAAATGCTTACCCATACGATTAATGTTCAATTGTATGGTCAAGGGCGCCTGGCAATCACTGGAGCAAATGGATCGGGTAAGTCAACACTGATTAAAGCGATGATGAATCAATCGGATGTGATTAGAGAAGGAGAATGGCTGGTACCTGATAGGCAAGATATTGGTTATTTAGATCAGCACTATAACCAGTTATCAGTTTATGAGACGGTATTGTCAACCCTTGAAGCAGCCAGGCCAGATTGGACGCACCAACAAATCCGATCTCATCTCAATGATTTCCTGTTTAAATCAAATAGTGTTGTCAATCAAGTGGTTGATTGTTTGTCTGGAGGAGAAAAAGCGCGGTTATCTTTAGCCAGGATTGCAGCCAAACCACCCAAATTATTAATTCTTGATGAAATGACGAATAATCTGGACCTGACTACCAAAAATCATATCATTCGATGTTTGCAACACTATCCAGGGCCAATGATAGTGATTTCACACGATGAAGATTTTCTCAAGCAAATTAATATCAAGGATTTTTACCATCTGTGTTAACTGTGATTGCATGAAATGAAGTGTACCCACGAAGCCTGAAGTGGGCATTTACTTTGCAGCGCAATCTTGGCGCTGCGCCGTTTTCCGAGTCAAGGTGCTACTTTCTGTAAGGGCGTTTCAGCCGCTTGATAATCGGCGCCGATGGCTTTGCCGTTTCCAGGTCATTTTTAAAAAAATTAGTGAACCCTCTAGAGGCCCTTGATAATCGGGATAAAGACTGTACATCAAGAGAAGTTCCAATGAGCTTTAGCACATCAGCGGGTAATTGCCCCAAGGATGTGTCGGGCATTTATCCCCGTGCTGTGTAATATACTGTCCTGGTGCATCATAAATAAACTCAAGTTAGAAGTATACAAAACACCTGCAAAAAGACGCATGCCAATATAAACATAAAATATTTGGATAAATTAAATATTTGTCCTAACCGTAAAAATCTTTTTAATGGAATGCACAAGCTGTCTGTAAGCGGAAAATCTAATCGTCAAGCGTGTCCATAGGTGCCTGAGTTGCTGGGTATTTTAATTTTTTAAAAATCAATGTATTATACTGGTTGGCTAGAAATAATATAGGGATATTGTCTATGCGAACACTCTTTTCATATACTGGTATTTTACCGGCTTTAACATTAGCAGCTTTTAGTGCTTTTGCTGCCACTGATTCTCCAAACAGTCCAGCAGGGTCCACAAGGGTTATTGTTGGATTATCTAATACACAACACATTGACGAAGCTTCGCAGGGGCAATTCTACGTGCAAGCGGGTACTTTTAAAAATAAAAAAAATGCAAATGATTTTAAAAAGCAATTAACAAAAAAATACCATCAACCAGTCACTGTCAGGCCCACAGGCAAATACTACGCAGTGATCATCGGCCCAATGAGTGCCGCTACTGCAAGGGCATTAAATGGCGCCACCCAAGTAAGGACACCTACAGGACACACAAATTCAGTTGCTGTTTCCACACATGAATCTCTTAATAACGCGCAGGTTGTAGCCCGCAATCATTTCGATGTTATAGGTGCTGTTGGTGTTGCAAGTTTAGACGCAGAGGATAGCTTTTTAGGAGTCACAAGCAGTGAAACAAACAGGCTTGTACAAACCAATAGCAATAACTGGGATACATTAGCTGTCCAGTTAGGGGTTGGTTATGTTATTTATTCTAATTACTACGAGCCTTTCTCTGACCAAACCCAATGGTTTACAGCGTTAGAACCACAAATAAATGGATATTATCTTGGTCAAAGCAGCATACATGGTGACGTCTGGCGTTTTGGCAGCCCTGCTTTTAATGATATGACATATAATATGCCCGTAGAAAGTTATCGACTGATGCTTGATGGCGCCTTAACGGTGGTCACTCGGAAACAATACTCGCTCTACGTGAAAGGAGGTATAGGAAATGCCTGGAACCGTGTGGGGTATAGTGATGCGGATCGCAATGGTATACCTTGCTCAGAGCAATTTTTAAACCTCAATTCCACTACCCATTCAAGTTTTGCCTGGGAAGTAGGCGCAGGATTATCTTACGTCATTAATAATCGGTTTGCACTTACTTTAGAGTACTTATATACGGATTTAGGCACAGTCAAAACATCAGACACTGGATTTACAGGAACTATCACCGCTCCCGTCTTAATGCCAGCCAGTTTTAGTCTGACCTCCCAGGCAGCATTATTGGGTTTGCATGTGGCAATATAAATATAAAGGAATTACAAGGAGAAACATAATGTTTAAAAAAGCTCATGGAGCGGTAATTTTAGGTTTATTACTTCCTTTAGCGGTACACGCCCTGTCAAGTGGCGGGATTTCTGAAGCTGATCGTGATCCATCTTTTGCCTCATGCGATGCTGAATTTATTAATCCACCTGTTTTTGGCGCTCTCTGTCAAAACGCAACGCTAACAGGCATTTTTACATTGAGAAACAATACGCCCGTTACCATGAAAATTAATTATATTCGCCTTCAGGACAATGATGGATTGCCTGCTGCAGCTGCATCCATTGTGCCAGCACCAACGAATAATTGCGGCAGCTCATTAGCATCAGGGGCTACCTGTAATATTGGTGTGCAACTTCTGCCCCTTTCTTCAGGCGTTTTTAATCGGGTCCTGCAAGTTGGGATTGATACAAGGCAGGTTCAGATAGATGCGCCGGCAATTACAGCAGAAGTTGGTAATTGCGTAACGCCTGGCCCGACCCCTCCTCCGGGGTTTACACCTACTATCGCCGGAACGCCTCTATTTTTGTTTCAAGCGTCTATTCTTGGATCTTCAACAGTTACTAACACAGGACCAACAATAGTTAATGGGGATTTAGATTTGACACCTGGATCGGCAGTTACAGGATTTCCTCCAGGGGTTGTTATTAATGGAGCTATTAATATTAATAATGCAGCCGCTACTAGCACAAAAACCCAGGCTCAAGCTTATTTTACTTCACTCAATGGTTTAGCTTGCGACTTTGATTTCGGTGCAGGCACGGATATATCAGCTCCGGCAAACGATCCGCCGTTGGGGCCAACTATTGACTGCTCATCAAGCCCGGTTTTTTGTTTTTCCTCGACGGCTTTGATGACCAGCAACGTAGAGTTAAGCGGACCTGCTGGTAGTTCATGTACATTCAAGATAGCGAGTACACTCACAGTCTCTAATAATGCAGTGATGACAACGGCGAGTGGTATTTTTAATGACAACATCAATTGGGCAATAGGCAGCTCAGCAACACTTGGAACCAATAGCACACTCCATGGGATAATCGTTGCATCCGAGAGTATTACTTTAAAGACCGGTGCAACATTAAACGGAAGAGCATGGGCACTGAATGGGGCAGTTACTCTCGATAGTAACAATGTAAATCCCACTGCACCATAATTAATATACGTCTGCTTAAACCTGGGTTTTTGATCTGCAGTATCAAAACCCAGGTTTCATATCTTTTCAAAAGAGATAAGACATTAAAAAGCAATGAATGATCCAAGCACGTTGTTTTGGTAGCTTTTAATAGGATCTTATGATTATTCTACCCTTTCTTTTTATAACGGTTAAACTATAAGTATTTCACTGCCGAGCCTTTTATTAGCAAAAGCAACCAGTATAAAATTTTAGACTGATTGATGATAATTTTCATCGCGTCTTTGTTTGATTAAAGCTAGGATGCTGCTATATTAATTCCGGTTTTATTGTTATTCTAGGTGGAAATTAAAATTTTAGACAAAGGAATGTATATGAAATTTAAATTGATTCTTATAAGCAGTTTGCTGTTTATTCTGAACCCGGCACAGGCAAAATTAACTAGCGCTGAACAACAGCAGCAAATGACGCCCAAGGAAGCTCTTAAGGAGTTAAGGCAGGGCAATGAACGATTTGTAAATGAAAAACCTCTTCACCGTGATCTCTCGAAAAAGCGCGAATTGAGCGCGAGACTGGGACAATTTCCTCATTCTCTGGTCTTTCATTGTATTGATTCCCGCTCGAATCCTGGAATATTATTTGATCAGGGTGTGGGTAATATTTTTACTTCCAGCATTGCAGGCAATGTGGTTGATGTTGATGTTATAGCAGGTATGGAGTTTGCGACGTCATATGCCGGCAGTAAATTGATAGTGGTCATGGGGCATACGCAATGCGGTGCAGTGCAAGCGGCTTGTAAGGGAATTGGAACGGAAAACATTAAAAAGCTCACCTCGAAAATTATGCCTGCTGTTAAACAGCTTGGTCAAAAGAATTGCCAGCAGTATGAAGAGGTTAACAAAATTGCAAGGCAGAATGTTTTGAATCAAATGGAGAGCATTATTAAACAAAGTCCACCCATCCAAAAATTGTTGAATGATAAGCAAATAGCACTTGTGGGCGGCATGCATGATTTGAAAACCGGTAAGGTCACTTTTTTTAATAAAGAGGGTAACGAGGTTGAATAATAAGGACGTGGGATGAAATTGTTTCGTTTTTCTTTTTTGTTGTTGATCATGTGTTTTTCTGCACTGGCCAATGCATTGGATATCGAATTGGTTGAAACCAGTCCGGCTAAAACAACCGCTTTAAACCCTGATGAAGCATTGTATGTGCTGATTCGCTATAAAAGCGATCAGCCCATAAGATTTCAGGCAATAGGGAAGCATCTCGGCGAGGTTGTTTCAGATTCTGCTCGATTAAATCCTTCCCAAGCTTATCCCGCGGGAGAAGGTGAAGCCATTGCCTGGGTATCCTACTCCAAGCCCACGGAAATTGAAGCCGTTAAAGTCACTGTTTATGATAAAAACGGGCAGGCGCTACAAAAGAAAATCCTGCCTCTGTCGGTGCATTGGCAGGCAACTAATAATGGCGCTGATCAGGTGTTAGAACCTTGGGTTAAACGACTGAATCAGCAACAGCAATCCAGTATCGGTCAAGAGCGAGAGCCTGTTTCGGTATTTTGGAACATTCTCATAAAGCTACTCTTTTTTTCCGTTCCCATTTATTGGATTTTGCAGATAGTATTAATGATCAGATGGCAGGGTAAATGGCGAAAGCGGAGCAGTTTGCCGTTGATAATCAGTATCCCCTTGCTGCTTTATACCTTATTCGCATTCTATGTGGGATCTAACCTGTGGCCGTTGATGATGATATTTATCAGCCCCGTCCTATTGATAGTGCTGTTGATCATCATGGCAATAAAAATGTCCACCAGAAAGCCTGAGTAAGTGAATCGCAGGTTTCATGTAAATTTACGTTACTTAAAATTAAAATAGAAAAGTTTATTTTGAGAATGAAAATAAAAGGAAAACCTTGATGCGCTCCGCATATCAAGGCTACAAGGTCATATCAAAGTAGCCTTGATAAGCGAAGCGCATCAAGGAAAGCATCACCTACAGCGTCAAATTTTCCTATAACCGTTGCACTTATCTACAGAAAACCTTGATGCGCTCCGCTTATCAAGGCTAGTGTGCCACGAATGCACGAAGAAAAGGAAGGCTTTGGGCAATGCTGCACAGACGATGAGGGTAGGTCCCTCGCTATCGGCAATCAGGTGCAGGTAGCAAACCACCTTAAGCTGCTACAGTCAAAAG
>JAGXGR010000104.1 GCA_024636645.1 Legionella sp. | reverse complement strand
AGATGTGTATAAGAGACAGCAATACCGCTGATGGTACCGCCTGTACCGACACCGGCAACCAGCATATCCAGACTATCGCCAAAGTCGTCAATGATCTCTTGCGCTGTGCCATAATAATGTGCATTTGGATTATCAGGATTGGAATATTGATCAAGAATGTGGGCGTTTGGAATTTGTTTTTCCAGACGCTTGGCCAGCGAAATATGACTTTCAGGCGCATCCCAGGCCGCCTCCGTCGGCGTACGATATATTTTCGCACCCAGCCGTTCAAGGGCGTCCTGTTTTTCCTGGCTCATTTTTTCAGGCATGGTGATAATGACCTTATAGCCTAAAACCGCGCCAGCCAAGGCAATGCCTATGCCGGTATTTCCTGATGTGGGCTCGATAAGTGTATCGCCGGGCTTGATTCGGCCGGATTTCTCTGCATTTTTGACCATCTCATAACCGATGCGGTCTTTTACGGAGCCGCCTGGATTAAAAAATTCACATTTGGCATAGAGTTCACAATGAAGGTCATGCCCCAGTTTGTTAATTTTGACAACAGGGGTATGCCCTATAGTGGCAAGAATATTCTCATAAATCATAACGCATCCTTTTTTCTTTTTATTATGCAGCAGTGCTGTCATATGCCTCTTTTCTTTTAAATGCCGCTTTAATCATTTTCAAGTTTTTTGCGATAAATGATAGCAGTACTGCCTATCAATTGAACCAGCTCGGCTTTCAGACGTTGACAAAGTTCGGCCGCCACAGCCAGCCTGTCAGCTTTTTCCATCCCGTGAATTTTGACCTTGATTAATTCATGGGCCTGCAAGGCTACATGGGTCTCGTCAATGACTGCTTGGGTCAAGCCTTTGGCGCCCATGAGAACGACGGGTTTAAGATGATGAGCTAACGATTTAAGTGATTGTTTCAATGATTTGTCCATGGTTTTATCCTAATTTGCATAAAAATGGTAAATTATTGCACGTTTTGCTAGGAATAGGTAGCTAAATTAAGTATGATTATTAAATTAATCTTTTTATAATGAAATTATGCGTCGATCAAAAAGCAGTAAGCAATGGTTAAAAGAGCATTTTGATGATGTTTTTGTAAAAAAAGCACAGGCAGAAGGCTATCGAAGCCGCGCGGTATACAAATTAAAAGAAATCGATGAAAAGGAACATTTGCTGAAACCTGGGATGACCGTCGTTGATCTGGGGGCCGCACCCGGTGGGTGGACGCAATATATTGCAGAAAAACTGGATGGCAAAGGCAAAATCATCGCACTTGATATTCTGCCGATGGATGCTTTGCCCGAGGTGGAATTTATTTTGGGTGATTTTCAAGAGGATGATGTTTTGCAAAAATTGACCCGTTCGGTTCCAGAAAAGGGTGTGGATTTGCTATTATCCGATATGGCGCCTAATATGAGCGGTAATCCGGCAATAGATATTCCCAGAGCGATGTATCTTGTAGAACTGGCTTTTGATTTTGCTGAAAAAATGTTAAAACCCGGTGGTACGATTTTTATTAAAGTGTTTCACGGCGAAGGGTTTGATGATTTAGTAAAAAAAGCAAGGCGAGAGTTTGAAAAAGTGGTGATTCGTAAACCATCTGCATCACGTTCTCGCTCAAGAGAGACCTATTTGCTGGCGAAGGGCTATAATTTGTAGTAAGTTTGTTAGTTTATCGTTCTTTATTCGTAGAAATACGTCCCAAATCGAGGTTATTACTTTGAACGACATGGTGAAAAATTTATTTTTGTGGCTGATAATTGCAATTGTGCTTGTTTCAGTCTTCAGTAATTTCGGCCCCCATCACGCGCCGGTTGAAAAAATGCCCTATAGCCAATTTCTCAAAGACGTTGATCAGGGCAATGTGAACTCCGTTACCATAGAAGACAATAAAGTGATCAAAGGCGTGACCAAAAATAACAAGCGCTTTGTGACCTACATGCCAATGCAGGATGATGCGCTTTTAGGTGAGTTGCTAAAGAGCAATGTTCAAGTCAGCGGTCAAGAGAAACAACAGGAAAGCTTCCTGTTGCATCTGTTTATCAACTGGTTCCCAATGTTGCTGCTTATTGGCGTCTGGATTTTCTTTATGCGTCAGATGCAAGGCGGCGGTGGCGGACGCGGTGGTGCCATGTCTTTCGGACGCTCACGCGCACGCCTTTTGGGTGAAGATCAGGTCAAAGTCACTTTTGCAGATGTCGCCGGGGTGGAAGAAGCGAAAGAAGAAGTCAAGGAACTGGTTGATTTTCTGCGCGACCCCTCCAAATTCCAGAATCTGGGCGGCCGTATTCCCAAAGGCGTCTTGCTGGTAGGCCCACCCGGTACAGGAAAAACCTTATTGGCGCGCGCCGTAGCCGGTGAAGCCAAGGTCCCGTTTTTTACTATTTCAGGCTCCGACTTTGTTGAAATGTTTGTGGGTGTGGGTGCTTCCAGGGTTCGCGATATGTTTGAACAGGCCAAAAAACATGCCCCTTGCATTATTTTTATTGATGAGATTGATGCTGTAGGCCGACACCGAGGTGCCGGACTGGGCGGCGGTCATGATGAGCGGGAGCAGACCCTCAACCAATTATTAGTAGAAATGGATGGTTTTGAAGGCAATGAAGGGGTTATTGTCGTTTCGGCGACTAACCGTCCGGATGTGCTTGATCCTGCCTTATTGCGTCCTGGACGTTTTGACCGACAGGTGGTTGTTCCATTGCCTGATATTCGTGGACGAGAGCAAATTCTGAAAGTACATTTACAGAAAGTGCCCGTTGATAAAAATGTCGAGGTCCTGCCCATCGCCAGAGGAACGCCTGGATTTTCAGGGGCTGATTTGGCTAATCTAATCAACGAGGCAGCGCTTTTTGCAGCAAGAGAAAATAAACGCACAGTGAGCATGACTGAGCTGGATAAGGCGAAAGATAAAATCATGATGGGGGCTGAGCGACGTTCAATGGTGATGGACGAGAATGAGAAAAAACTCACAGCCTATCATGAAGCGGGTCATGCTATTGTGGGTCTCTCCGTTCCTGAGCATGATCCTGTCTATAAAGTGTCCATTATCCCACGAGGCCGTGCTTTGGGCGTCACGATGTTTCTACCTGAACAGGACCGGTACAGCCATAGCAAACGACGGCTTGAAAGCCAGCTTTGCAGCCTTTTTGGCGGTCGAATAGCAGAGGAACTGATTTTCGGTGCCGACGCTGTGACAACCGGCGCCTCTAACGATATTATGCGCTCGACAGAAATTGCCAGAAAAATGGTGACGACCTGGGGATTATCAAATCTTGGTCCCTTAACCTTTGGTGAAGAAGAGGGTGAAGTATTTCTTGGGCGACCTGTAAGCCAGCACAAGGAAATCTCTGATAGCACGGCTCAGAAAATAGATGAGGAAGTACGAAAGATCATTGATAAAAACTACAGCCATGCCAAAGAAATTTTAGTCGAAAAATTGGATAAATTGCATTTAATGGCCGAAGGATTGATCAAGTACGAAACCATAGATGCCAAACAAATTCAGGAAATTATGGCGGGTAAGAAGCCTTCTCCTCCTGAAGATTGGGAAGGCGCTAAAAAACTGGATGATGATGACGGTAGTGGTGTCGCGCCTACGCACGTTAATCAAGGCCCAATTGATAAACCAGCCAGTGACCATTAGCCATTAATTTCATCGGATTGAATCATGGGCATCTCAGAACAGCTTCGCCATTGTCATCAAAAGCCAGAACCAGGCAGACGGCAATGGCATAAGCCGCTTATCATGGGGGTATTGAATATCACCTCCGACTCCTTTTCTGATGGCAGTTTCTTTCTTTCTGTAGATAAAGCCTGTCAACGGGCAGAAGAAATGCTAGCCCAGGGTGTAGATATTATCGATGTAGGCGGCGAGTCCAGCAGACCGGGTGCAACGGCGGTTTCAGTTAAGGAAGAGCTATCGAGAGTCATTCCTGTGATTGAACAATTGACTCAAATGACAGAAAAAACAATTTCGATTGACACCTCCAAACCGGAGGTGATGAAGGCTGCCGTTGGCTCGGGCGCTGCAATGATTAATGATGTTTTTGCCTTGAGGCGGGATGATGCGCTGACAACCGCAGCAGAGCTGGCTGTTCCTGTTTGTCTGATGCATATGCAAGGCAATCCGAAAACCATGCAGGATAACCCAGCATACCCCGATGGTGTTATTCGCGACGTCATGCGCTTTTTTAATGAACGGATGACCGCCTGTGTAAAAGCAGGTATCAAAAAATCAAATTTAATCCTTGATCCTGGCTTCGGGTTTGGTAAACAGCCCCGGCATAACCTGCAATTGCTGAATCATCTGGTACAATTTCAGACGCTTAACCAGCCTCTATTGCTGGGTGTATCTCGTAAAAGCACGATTGGAACGGTGCTGTCCAAGCGCGTCGGTGAAAGAATGATAGGGGGTCTGGCCATGGCAGTTTACGCCGCCATGGAGGGTGTGGCTATTATCAGAACCCACGATATTGATGAGACCAGCCAGGCGTTCAGGATGATTGATGCAATATATAATGCAGGCTGATAAAATAATAAAGGTAATGAAATAATGACCCAAAGAAAGTATTTTGGTACAGATGGTATACGCGGACAAGTAGGCCAGTCTAATGTTAATCCTGAATTTGTTTTAAAACTTGGCTGGGCGGTCGGCAGGATACTCGGCAACAATCAGCGTAAACGTATTGTGATAGGAAAGGATACGCGTGTCTCAGGGTATATGCTTGAATCTGCCCTGGAAGCCGGGCTCTCCGCTGCAGGTATTGATGTGGCCTTGCTGGGCCCCATGCCAACGCCAGGCATTGCCTACCTGACGCAAACCCTGAGAGCCAGTGCCGGCGTGGTCATTTCTGCATCCCACAACCAGTTTCAAGATAATGGAATAAAATTCTTTCAGGCCGATGGCAGTAAATTTGCCGATGATTTGGAATGGGCCATTGAGCAGGAAATTGAGAAACCGATGCAGATGGTTTCCCCTTATCAACTGGGAAAGGCAACGCGTATCAATGATGCCCCCGGTCGCTACATAGAGTTTTGTAAATCGACCATTCCTTCCTTGACACGACTTACTGGATTAAAAATAGTAGTTGACTGTGCCAACGGTGCAACGTATCACATCGCTCCAAATGTATTTTTAGAACTGGGAGCTGAAGTAATTACCATTGGCGACAAGCCGGATGGTTTTAACATCAATCGCTCCTGTGGCTCTACCTCACCAGAGGCATTGCAACAAATGGTATTAAGAGAGAAAGCTGATATCGGTGTGGCATTGGATGGCGATGGTGATCGTGTCATTCTTGTTGATTCCGATGGCAAGCTAATTGATGGTGATCAGTTAATATACATTATTTCAAAAGACAGGCATGAAAAGGGCTTGTTGCATGGCGGCGTGGTTGGCACTCAGATGAGTAACTATGGCCTGGAGTTAGCACTCAAACGTTTAGACATCCCGTTCGTGCGTTCGCAAGTTGGTGATCGCTATGTTCTTGAAGCATTAAAAGAACGTGACTGGCGGATTGGCGGTGAGTCCTCCGGCCACATTGTATGCCTTGACAAGACAACGACCGGTGATGGCATCGTGGCGGCTCTGCAAATATTAGCCATCATGATTAAACAGGAAAAATCCCTGAAACAATTGACTGAAGACATCACCATGTTGCCCCAGGTATTGATTAATTTAGAGACGAAGAATGCGCTCGTTTTATCCGAAGATCCCAGAGTAAAAAATGCTGTTCAAGCGATAGACAAAAGCTTGAATCAGCAAGGTCGAACATTATTACGGCCCTCCGGCACAGAGCCGCTGCTACGGGTCATGGTTGAAGGCGTGGATGCTCAGCTGGTTGCTGATAAGGCAAAATTGTTAGCAGATCAAATTACCAGTCTGGAAAAGTCTTTGTTTTCAGAGGCAAAATAGCCTTAAAATTTTCATCGGGCTTTAATACTTAATATGGCCGATTGGCGATCCAAATCAACAGGTCTGATCGCCAAGGCCGCTTGTCAACGCCATCTGTTGTTCAAATTTCAATGTTCTTAAATGAGACAGTTTCTTTTCAGCCTCTAGCAATAACCGCGTCGATTTTGTTGCAAAAAAGCTGCAATACGAGGAAGTGGGCGAGTGATTTTCTTTTTTTATCTTGCCGATGAGGTAACGAGAGCACGACGCTATCTTTTCCCATAATTTAAAAAACAAACCCCGATGTCGCTTTAAACGTTCATAGCGTGGATCATCCAGAATAACGCCGGAATAAGCTTTGAAATTGTTTCCCTGATTTTTTTCAACAAGCAAGGCAGCGTGATGAATGGATCGAGTGGCCTGATACAACAGCCGCGCTTCTGCAGGATAGTAGTGCTTTAATTGTTCTGATTTTTTATATAGCATCTGTAGCGCATGGGCTATAGACGCGTCCTGTATTTGCCCAAAACTTTCACGCAAAGGAGAAAAAGCCGGTTTCAGACCTAGAATCAAATTCAAAGCCTGCTCAGGATTTTCGAAGGTCGATTGGTAGCTGAATAAAACAGAGCAGGGTTGTTTCTTGTCCGGGTATTTCAATTCAAAATAAATGTCTCTGAACAATTGACTGGTTTTATAATAATCCTGATTTGTATGGCATTGTCTATCTATCGATTCACATAGCTTGCTATACCATGCTCGTACAGGCAAGGGCATATCTTCATATCGTCGTTGAATTTTATTTTGCCAATTGCGCATTTCCTGTTTATTTTCAATTAATTTGGAAGGGGTTTTGTTTTCTTCAATTTCCTTCGTACTGTCTTCAATGACCTGCACGGCTTTAAGCGGAGGTAATTCTAACAGTTCTTTTATAGCAGAACTGGCGTTGTCGACCAATGATGAAGGCTCTGCCATAACGGATTGGCTATCAAGCGCTCTTTGCTCGCGCCTGATTAATTTTTGCAATTGCCTTTGTGATAGAAGCAATGAACGGGATTGCCCAGTCATCTTGTTGAGCTCATCAATCAACGCAAGGTACTTCTGACAGGTTAGTATTAACTTTGGATAATAAGATTGACTCGCGGTCTTGGCGCTTAAAAGTTTTTCTTGAATACCAGGCGATGAGTTATTGGAATTGTCTACTATATCGAATTGAATCTGCAATTCCCTTATATTCCCATTCAGTTTGGTAATTTGAGCCAGATACTCTTTGGCCTTGATTTTTTTATCTTTTAAATGCGCACTGAACACCATAGCCTGCATGACAATAATTAAAAGATCCGCAGCTGAGATGTTCGTGCTTGATTTCATGAGCGAATCAAGGCTGTCTGTATGCAGGCCATAGGATTGGAGCCTCTTTATACGCATCAGGGCCTGCTCTCTGATCTCAGATAGTGTCATCATCGGCGTTGATTTGTCGTTGGCTTTTTCAAATTTAGAAATGCTTTCTTCGGTGGCAGCGATAGAGCTTTCTATAATGATCTGCTCTTCTATACGTTCTATGAAAAGCAGTTCATTTTTTAATTCTTGCAAGCGTTCCGTATAATATTGGTTATAGGCCGTCCATCGTATCCAGGCAAAAGGATTAAGCTGTGATTCCAACTGGGCAATCTCTTCTTCATGCTGGCGCTTGATCTGATGTCTGTCAAGCGACTGGGAAAATAGTGCTATGAGCGCTTGTTTTTTTTCTGCTGGCAGTGGAAAATCGTCAAGAGACTGTGTTGTTTCTTTCAGCCTTTCTCTAAGCGAGGGTAGAGTATCTATCAGGTCTTGCATGCGCTTATCCGATATACAATCTGCCAGTTTCTCATGAATGCTTTCAAGCGCGCATTGATGGTTGCTGATGGTTTCAAGGTCGTGTTGAATTTTCTCGTAAAGTACCTGGTGTCCTTCTCGATCGTCAGATGGGGCAATGACATTAAATTGTTTGAGCTCTTCGATAAGAACGGCTCGTTCTGAGAACCAGTTTTTCAGCTGAATTTCTTGATGTATCTGTTGAAATTGGCACAGAAGATATTTTACTCTTTCAATCTGACCGTCGATATCGCTTATTTTAGTAATAGGCATTAATGGGTCATCAGCAGCAGCTAAATACAGGGTTTCAATCTGTTCATATAGAACATTTTGCGTTTCATGCTTTTGGTTAATCCGGGATTTTAATGCCTCTATATCAGCGGCTGCTTTATCACGCTCAAGCCTGTAGCCAGCAAGTTGTTTTTGAACCGTACCCCTTTTAAGGACCGACAGCCTGGCCTTATTCAATTGATTCAATCGTTCAAACACGGTATTAAGTTTATCAATATAAGGATCAAGGGGATCATCAAACGCCTGCTTGTTCAAAGGATGCGGATGCCTCAATATATTCCAGACTGTTTCATGCACAGAAATATCAAGTTGAGAAACTTCGAGAATAAGTCTTTCGAGGCGTTCGCGCATATCCTATACTCCCTGAACAGTTAACCTGATTTTATCGAACTGAAGGAAGATAACAAGCATAAATGCGTAAGTTTTTTATGAAATTTGAATAAGAATCTTTCGCTTTCCTAAAAATGCGAAAAAAAAATCAAATCAATACTACACATCTTTAGCAGTATTCGGTATAGTTCGCAATCAGGTTTAAAGCAACAATATCAATAAACTAACAATTCTCGAGATAGCACAATGAGACAAAAAATCGTTGCTGGTAACTGGAAGATGAACGGCAATCTTCAGCAATTAAAAGAACTGAGTCAAGAGATGATCCAAGCTCTGAATGACTTGAATGATCCTGCTCATTGCGTTGTGTTCCCTCCCTTTGTTTATCTTGCAGAGGTAGAAAAGATTTTAAGGAACAGTATAATTTCTTTGGGTGGGCAAAACCTTTACCCGGCCGATTCCGGTGCTTATACTGGCGAGATATCAGCACCGATGCTGAAAGATCTAGGATGCAAGTATGTACTTGTTGGCCACTCGGAGCGGCGGCATATCTTTAGAGAAGACGAAAATTTTGTTGCTGATAAATTCCACCACGCGAAAGAACATGGTATTATACCGGTTCTTTGTCTTGGTGAAGTGCTGGATGAAAGAGAAAACCAGCAAACGCAGGACGTTGTTGCCAGGCAATTGCTGGCAGTTGCTGAAAAAGACAAGAATTGCTTTGAAAATTGTATAATAGCCTATGAGCCGGTATGGGCAATAGGAACAGGGAAGACCGCTTCGCCTGAGCAGGCACAGGAAGTTCATCAGTTTATCAGAACGTTAATTTCTGAAATAAACGAAGAACATGCTGCGCGTGTTTCAATCCTGTATGGCGGTAGCGTAAACGAGAAAAACGCCGCGGCATTGTTTTCAATGCCTGATATAGATGGTGGACTGGTAGGCGGTGCATCATTAAATGCGAAACAATTTGTGGAAATTGTAAAATGTATCAACTGATTTTAATGATTCATGTGTTGGTAGCTCTTACCCTTATAGGGCTGGTATTAATCCAACACGGTAAAGGCGCAGACATCGGCGCCTCATTTGGTTCCGGTGCTTCCAGTACGGTTTTTGGCAGCCAGGGAACCGGAGGCTTTCTGTTTAAGCTAACAGGCGGTCTGGCTATGGCTTTTTTTGTTACCAGTCTGACGCTGTCTTATATGGTTACAACGCAATTTCAGAAAGCAGAGCATAGCGCCATACCTGAAACAACAAAAAGTGCACCGGCGGACAGCATTCCTGTGCCTGTGGATAATGATAAGAGTGATAATTAACAGATTTATCTTTGCCGAAGTGGTGGAATTGGTAGACACGCCGTCTTGAGGGGGCGGTGGCTTAATTGCTGTGCCGGTTCGAGTCCGGCCTTCGGCACCATTTTAAAATGAATAAGGTGAGCAATGCTATCTCAATATTTACCTATTCTTGTGTTTATCATCATTGGCCTTGGGTTAGGCTTGGTCATGATTGGTACAGGATCTTTGCTATCCAAACACAATCCAGATCCTGAAAAAAATTCGCCTTACGAATGCGGTTTCAGCGCCTATGAAAGCGCAAGACTGCCCTTTGACGTCAGGTTTTATCTTGTTGCTCTTTTGTTTATAATTTTCGATCTTGAAACCGCTTTCTTTTTTCCCTGGGCGTTGGCTTTGCGAAAAATCGGCTGGTTTGGATTTTTCGCCATGATGCTATTTCTTGGTCTGTTGGTTATTGGTTTTATCTATGAGTGGAAACGAGGGGCACTGGAGTGGGAATAAACCCCGACGCTGGTCGCTGTTTCGATCTGAATATCATTGATCTTATTACGAATTAATTTTAATTGCTTAGAGGCTGACCATGTCTGTTGCTGAATTGCAAAAAACTGGCTTTGTTACAACATCCGTTGAAAAACTTGTCGGATGGGCAAGAAGCGGCTCTATGTGGCCTATGACCTTTGGACTGGCCTGCTGCGCTGTCGAAATGATGCATGTCGGTGCCGCACGTTATGATCTGGATCGTTTCGGGATCATTTTCAGACCGAGTCCCCGGCAATCAGATGTCATGATCGTCGCAGGCACCCTATGCAACAAAATGGCACCCGCTCTACGAAAGGTTTACGATCAAATGCCAGAGCCAAGATGGGTGATTTCAATGGGTTCCTGTGCAAACGGCGGCGGTTATTATCACTATTCCTATTCCGTCGTTAGAGGTTGTGACAGAATCGTGCCTGTTGATGTGTATGTTCCAGGCTGTCCTCCAACGGCTGAAGCGTTGCTATATGGCATTATTCAGTTGCAGAACAAAATCAGGCATAAAAATATCCTAGAAGCCTAAAATGTACATGGGTGCGTAACAGATGACAAAACAAGATAAATTGGCCAGTCAGTTAAACATTGAATTTTCCTCGCAATTGTCTGCAGTGATCCAGGCGTATGGAGAAGTTACAGCAGAATGCAAAGCTGCTGAGGTATTCAATTTTTTAACCCAGCTTAAAGATAATGAATTCTTTGCTTTCGATCAGCTGATTGATATATGCGCTGTCGATTACCTGCACTATGGTGAATACGATTGGGAAACCGAATCAGCCACTGAAAGCGGGTTTTCCCGAGGGGTAGAAAAGCAAGAGTACAGAGCCCGTGATATAAACCTGCCGCGATTCGCTGTGATATATCATCTACTCTCAACGGTTAAAAATCACCGCTTGCGAGTCAGGGTCTTTCTGGATGAGTCTGATTTGGTGATACCATCAGTACATACCATCTGGAAGGCAGCTAACTGGTTTGAAAGAGAGGCCTACGATCTGTACGGCATTTTATTTGATAACCATCCTGATTTACGGCGTATTCTTACTGATTACGGCTTTATCGGTCATCCTTTCCGTAAAGACTTCCCTTTGAGTGGCCATGTTGAAATGCGATACGATGCCAAATTGAAAAAAGTCATCTATGAAGCTGTGGACATTGAGCCCAGAACGCTTGTGCCCAAGGTGATTCGAAAAGACAATCGCTACGTTGGCACCCATGGGGAGGAACAATGCTAGAGTTAAAAAATTATACCCTGAATTTTGGACCCCAACATCCAGCAGCTCACGGTGTTTTACGTCTTGTGCTCGAGCTTGAAGGTGAAACCATCGTCAGGGCTGACCCGCATATTGGGTTATTACACCGTGCTACTGAAAAACTGGTAGAAACAAAGCCTTACATGCAAAGTATTGGCTACATGGATCGATTGGATTATGTATCCATGATGTGTAATGAACATGCCTATGTACGCTCAATTGAGAAGCTGCTCGGTGTAGAGGCTCCCATCCGTGCGCAATACATTCGAACCCTGTTCGATGAAGTGACTCGCATCCTGAATCATTTACTATGGTTGGGTGCCTGTGCTTTGGATATCGGCGCTATGACCGTGTTTCTTTATTGCTTCAGAGAGCGCGAGGATTTGTTTGATTGTTATGAAGCCGTTTCTGGCGCTCGTATGCATGCAACGTATTACAGGCCTGGCGGTGTTGCAAGGGATCTTCCTGATAGCATGCCGAAGTATAAACCTTCAAGATGGCATAGTGATAAAGAAGTAGACAAATTAAACGAGCACCGCGAAGGCAGCCTGCTCGATTTTCTTTGGGCGTTTACAGAACGTTTTCCAACGCGCATTGATGAGTATGAAACCCTGCTGACAGAAAATAGAATCTGGAAGCAGCGGACCATCGATATCGGTGTTGTTTCAAAGGAAAATGCCTTGCAATGGGGGTTTACAGGGCCGATGCTGCGAGCATCCGGTGTGGCCTGGGATTTACGGAAAAACCAACCCTATGCGGCCTATGATAAATTAGACTTTGAAATTCCTGTGGGCAAAACAGGCGACTGCTATGATCGCTACCTGGTCAGAGTTGAAGAAATGCGTCAATCCAACAGAATTATCAGGCAATGCATTGAGTGGCTAAAACAAAAT
>JAGXGR010000103.1 GCA_024636645.1 Legionella sp. | reverse complement strand
TCCCGGGTGCTTGAAGAATCCTTGCTCAGAGCGGGCGTAGCTTACCGTATTCATGGCGGCGTTCGATTTTTTGAGCGGGCAGAAATCAAAGACGCACTGGCCTATTTGCGTTTATTGGCCAATGTTCATGATGATACCGCCTTTGAAAGGGTAGTGAATTTTCCAACGCGGGGCATTGGTGAAAAAACACTTGACGATCTGCGTCAGTTTGCTCGTGCAGAGCAAACTTCGTTATGGTCTGCTGCAGAAAAAATACTGGATGAAAAAATGCTGCCTCAACGTGCAGCGCAAGCGTTAGGGAAATTTATTGAGTTGATATTTAATCTAACCCAACAAACAACGTCTTCTGAGCTGGATGAACAAATTGCCGAGGTCATTTTACACAGCGGCCTCCAGGCGCATTTTTCGAAAATCAAAGGCGATAAGGGCGATTCCAAATTGGATAACCTTCAGGAATTGGTCAACGCCGCCAAACAGTTTCGTTATGAAGAAGATGGCGATGAAAACGAAGACCTGCCTTTGTTAACGGCTTTTCTTTCGCATGCCTCTCTTGGGGCCGGTGAAATGCAAGCGGCAGAGCATGAATCCCATGTCCATTTAATGACCTTGCACTCAGCAAAAGGTCTGGAATTTCCTGTGGTATTTCTGGTCGGCATGGAAGAAGGATTATTTCCAGGACGGCAATCCATGGAAGAGCCAGGGCGTATGGAGGAAGAGCGACGATTGTGCTATGTGGGAATGACCCGGGCCATGGAGAAGCTCCATTTATCCTATGCAGAAATACGTCGTTAATACGGCAGGGAAGAGTATCATAGACCCTCACGTTTCTTAAGTGAACTGCCAGAGTCTTTGTTGGATCAAGTGCGTGTTAAAGCAAGCTTTAAACCTGCTGTTGTAAGCCGAGCTGCCAAACCATCCGCTGCAGAATCCAATGGATTCCATATAGGACAAAACGTATCACACAGTAAATTTGGCCAAGGGGTGATCCTTCATTTTGAAGGGCAGGGCGCTCACGCCAGAGTGCAGGTGAAATTCGGTTTGCATGGTACAAAATGGCTGGTACTGGCTTATGCCAATTTGACGGCAGTAGAGAATTGTTCATCCTGAGTAAGGCAGCGGCTGGCGAAGCATCCGAGCCGCGCCCGTCAGGAAGCGGAACAGTTGAAGTAGCAAAACAGTTAAAATTCTCCATTAAGTGTTCAGTTTTTGTTATAAAATAATTTTGATGAGACAAATCGAAAAAATAAAACTGGCTTCTTAATTTTTCCGCTACTTCAACTGTTCCGCTTCCTGACGGTCGCGGCTCGGATTTCCTGCGCCAATGTGCGTTTTAATACAATCAACGGGGTATATTTCAATGAATATATTGAATTTATGCCCAGCTGGTGCTAGGGTTCAACTAGTAAAAAACATAATAAGGGGATATTTGTGAAAGTTAAATCATTATTGATAGCAGGAGCATTAACAGCTGCCATGACACCTTCCATGGCCGCAAATCAAATGAGTGAAGCACAAAAAAAAGAGATTCAAAAAGTCGTTCATGAGTATTTGGTCACTAACCCGGAAGTATTGATTGAAGCATCACAGGCGCTGCAAAAGAAACAACAGGACACCATGCAGGACCAGGCTAAATCAGCCATCCAGGAAAATGCAGAGAAATTATTTTCCGGGAACCTGGCGGTAATAGGCAATCCAAAAGGCAATGTCACTCTTGTTGAGTTTTTTGACTACCAATGTGTCCATTGTAAAAAAATGTCACCGGTTATTAATGAGCTTGTTCAGAAAGAAGATAACCTTCGAGTGATATTTAAAGAATTTCCTATCTTTGGCAAGAGCTCTGATTTAGCCTCTCGTGCGGCATTAGCTGCAGGCATGCAAGGAAAATATAAAGCCATGCACGAAGCGCTGATCAAACAGGAACAACGATTAAATGAAAAGGTCATCATGGAAGCTGCCAAATCCGTTGGACTGGACATGGATAAGTTGAAGAAAGATATGGACAGCAAGGAAGTAAAGGCTACACTTGAAGAAAACCGTCAATTGGCTGAAAATTTACACTTGATGGGCACACCGGCCTTTATCATTGCTTCTACGCCAAACGGTGACTTTAAAAAGGACAGTGACCCTTCATTTATTCCTGGTGCCGCTACCGCAGAAACCTTGCAGGAATTAATCAAGAAAGCGCAAAAGTAATTGGCAAGCGCTGTCAATTCATTCTGTCCTGAACCGCCTGTCATTCCTTGCTGTACACGGGATGACAGGACATACGCTTCATCAGAGAAAAAGAATACCATTTAAAATATAAATTTTTCGGTTTTATTTGGACAAGGTATGATTTTACCCTGTACTCATCATGACAATATGTCCCGCATAGGTTCTTTGCACTTATATTGCGCGCTGTCAAAAAACCGCAGAGGGTGACCGCGCGCTGTATAAGTGCACAGAACCTGGGAATGTTATTATAAAACAAAGAAAAATCAGTTATACTTAGTATATGACAAGATGTATGGGATAATATCCCATAAAAAACATGGCCTGTGAGGCCATTCAATCCTTTTATTTTATTCCGTTTTTATTGTTTGAGATTTTATGGCAAAACCAACTACTTTTCAGGACATCATCCTGACCCTCCAGCAATTTTGGGCTGCGCAGGGTTGTGTTATTTTACAGCCCCTTGACATGGAAGTAGGCGCAGGCACTTTTCATCCGGCGACCTTTCTAAGGGCCATCGGTCCTGAACCCTGGAATGCAGCTTATGTGCAACCCACAAGACGACCCACTGACGGGCGCTATGGCGAAAACCCCAATCGTGTGCAGCACTACTATCAATTTCAGGTGATACTGAAACCCTCTCCTCTGGATATTCAGGATAAATACCTGGATTCTTTAAAGGCTTTGGGCATTGATCCTTTGCACCACGATATACGCTTTGTTGAAGACAACTGGGAGTCGCCCACACTGGGTGCCTGGGGACTGGGCTGGGAGGTCTGGCAAAACGGCATGGAGATTTCCCAGTTTACTTATTTCCAGCAAGTAGGCGGTCTGAGTTGCAAGCCGGTCACCGGTGAACTGACGTATGGGCTTGAGCGCATTGCCATGTATGTTCTGGGTGTTGATAATTTATTTGATTTACCCTGGAGTGACACCGGCAACGGCCTGGTGACATACGGTGATGTTTTTCATCAGAATGAAGTAGAGATGTCTGCATATAATTTTGAACATGCCAACGTGGACGCCTTATTCAAGCAGTTTGATTATTATGAATCAGAATCTGAAAAGCTGGCCGAGCTGCAATTGCCTCTGCCTGCTTATGAAATGGTGATGAAAGCATCGCATGTGTTTAATTTACTCGATGCAAGAAAGGCCATATCAGTAACCGAGAGACAACGTTATATTCTCAGGGTTCGACAATTGTCGAGGGCAGTCGCTCAGGCTTACTATCAGGCACGCGAAGCGCTTGGTTTTCCGATGCAAAAAGGTGTATAAATGTCCAGTGATTTATTATTTGAATTAGGCACAGAAGAGTTGCCATCTGCTTCGGTTTGGACTTTGGCTGAAGCCTTTTCAAATCATCTGGTATCCTATCTGGATGAAGCAGGCCTTGGTTATAGCAAAGTGCATCCCTTCGCAACGCCGAGGCGCATCGGATTGTTAGTATACGATCTGGCCGCCGAACAGCCCAATAAAACCATACAAAGAAAAGGCCCGGCTGTAAGTGCTGCCTATGACAGCGACGGCAATCCGACAAAAGCGCTGCTCGGGTTTGCCAAATCCTGTGGCGTCAGCGTTGATGACTTGTATACCTTAAAAACAGATAAAGGCGAGTGGCTCGCTTATGAAGCCGAACAACAAGGTGAGAAAACAGAAAACCTGATTCCAACACTTATCAATCAGGCGCTTAAAGCGCTGCCTGTTGATAGGCCCATGCGCTGGGGCAATGAAGACATTGAGTTTGTCAGGCCTGTACACTGGGCGGTTTTATTATATGGTGATGCCATCATCCCTGCAGATATTTTAGGTTTGAAAACAGGCAGGAACAGCAAAGGCCATCGTTTCCATTGCCCAAAAGAAGTGGCTATCCATTCACCCACCAGTTATGAATCGCAAATGCGCGATGCTTATGTGGTTGCCGATTTCGATGTCAGAAGACAAATGATTATAGAACAGGTTCAACATCTGGCGCAGGCTGAAAATGCCCAGGCCGTGATGCCTGAGGATCTGGTCGACGAAGTGACGTCAATTGTTGAGTGGCCCAGGGCTTTATTAGCGGCGTTTGATAAAGATTTCCTGGAGGTGCCGGCTGAAGCGCTGATTGCATCCATGCAATCCCATCAGAAGTGTTTTGCACTCAGAGACAAGCAAGAGCAATTGTTAGCGCATTTTATTACCGTCTCCAATATAGACAGCATGGATATGGATTTGGTAAAAACCGGCAATGAAAAGGTCATGCGAGCAAGATTAAGTGATGCCGCATTCTTTTTTAACCAGGATAAAAAGCGCCCGCTGACCGATTACTGCTCAGCGACCGCCCAGGTCGTCTTTCAGGCCAAACTGGGAAGCCTTCAGGATAAAGCCAGGCGAATGCAGGTTCTGGCAAATGAATGGCGCCATGCCTTGCATCTTTCAGAGCAGGCGATAGAACGAGCGGCTTTATTATCCAAGTGTGATTTGATGACTGGCATGGTGGGTGAGTTTCCTGAGCTTCAGGGCTTGATGGGCTATTATTATGCATTAAATGATGGCGAGAGCAAAGACGTTGCCCTGGCTTTAAACGAGCAGTATATGCCGCGTTTTTCAGGCGATGAACTGCCGCAAACCCCTTTGGGATTAGCGCTTTCTCTAGCCGACAGGCTGGATACCTTAAGTGGTATCTTTGCGATTGGCAAAAAGCCCTCCGGTGTGAAAGATCCGTTCAAGCTTCGACGTCATGCGCAGGCCGTGGTGCGTATTCTGGCCTCTACATCCGCTAAATTACAACTGTCCACATTGATTGAAGAATCGCTGGCGCTGCATCGCCATCACATCACCATACCGGACAGTTTATCATCTGAAATAAAGCATTTCATCAAGGACCGATTACAAGCTTTCTACCAGGGACAAGGTTATGCTATAGAGCAGGTCCTTGCGATCCTCAACTGTCAGGATGAATGGCTGTATGATTTTGAACAGCGCCTGCTGGCACTGAAAGCCTTTGTACAATTGCCAGAAGCCGCCTCGCTATCTTCTGCCTGCAAACGGGTGAATAATATTCTTAGCGGCGCGCTGGTGGAAAAAGAGAGCGTAGATGAACAGCTATTTCAGGAACCCGCAGAAAAAATACTCTACAGCCAATTGTTGAAAATGGACGAGAACCTGAAACAGTATTATGTAGTCGCTGATTATATGACCATTCTTAACCGGCTTGCTTCATTACGTGAGCCTGTGGATCAGTTTTTTGATCATGTGATGGTGATGGCTGACGATCCGGCTTTAAAAAACAATCGACTGAATATTCTAAAACGATTGCAAAATCTCTTAATGGGCGTAGCGGATATTTCTCTGCTAAAATTATAAATGCTATGAAATTAATTTTGCTTGACAGAGACGGCGTCATTAATCAGGATTCCCTGCGATACATCAAGTCCGTAGAGGAGTTCATTATTATCCCGAGCAGTCTGGAGGCCATTGCCCGTTTAACAAAAGCGGGTTATACAATAGGCGTGGCAACCAATCAATCCGGCATATCACGTGGCCATTATTCAGAAGAGACACTGACAGATATTCATAAAGAATTATATAAGAAGGTCAGGGCTGCTGGTGGGGATATTCACTCTATTACTTTTTGCAAACACATGCCTGATGAAGGTTGCGTCTGTCGTAAACCGCAACCCGGCATGTTGCTTAAACTGGCTGAAAATTTTAAGTCTGATCTGAAAAATGTACCTTTCATAGGCGATCGGATTTCTGATATTCAAGCCGCCTATGCAGCAGGTGCCAAGCCGATGATAGTATTATCTCAAATGACCGATAAACAAAGATTGAAAGACTATCCTGAAGTTCCTTTTTTTCGTTCATTGGCGGATTGCGTTGAACAGATACTAAACCATGACGATCTTTAATAAGCTGGAAGTCAGTTATGCCAATGCCTCTTTGCGTTCAAAAGCAGAGCAGCTGGCCTGCCAACTTCATTTGACCGTTAATCAAAACAGCAAGCATTGCCTGTTTGTCGCTGAAGATAAGCTCAGCTTGAAGTTACAGGGTTTTTCATTGGTATTTGCTGATTTTTCTTCGGAAATATGGAAAAAAAGAAAAGCAGAGGGCAAAAAACAAGCGATTATTCGCGCATGTAAACCAGCCCCGGGCCAAAAAATCATTGATGTAACAGCAGGTTGGGGACGCGACGGGGCCATTCTTGCCAGTTTTGGGGCAGAGGTATTGATGCTTGAACGCCAGCCTGTCATGGCCATGCTCTTGGAGGATGCCTTGGACAGAAGAGACAGTGAAAGCCAAAAACAGCTTCAACTCTCCTTGATGCAAGTAGATGCCAAAGATTATTTAAAGGCATTACGACCCGAGAATTACCCTGATGTGATTTATCTGGATCCCATGCACCCGGTACGGCAAAAGTCTGCCCTGGTAAAAAAGGAAATGCAAATTTTGCAACAAATGATAGGCGCGGATGAAGATGCCCTGGAAT
Source organism: Legionella sp. (assembly GCA_024636645.1). GTDB lineage: Bacteria > Pseudomonadota > Gammaproteobacteria > Legionellales > Legionellaceae > Legionella_D. Next base: position 5,067 of record JAGXGR010000103.1, on the reverse strand, counting down.
TATTGCAAATAGCACAACAACGGGTTAAACAAAAAGTGGTGGTAAAATGGCCACAAAAATTAGCGCCGTTGCTGCCACCCAGCACCAGTGTTGAGGGTAAAACAGTGAGATATGATATTTATTATTCAAAGTAATCAGACGAGGCGCTAGAACCATTTCCATTCGGTTATGACCGGTTAATCTGCGTAGGTTGGGCCTTGGCCCAACAAATTAATTTATTTCTCAACAATATTTACATGGTGGAATTGTTGGGCCAGCGTTAACACACTTCGTAGTCGCCCAGTTCCTCGCGCAGTATTTTTTCTTCCATCATGTCTTCAATAAGCCTGCGTCTTTCCAGCTTGGTGGTGGGATTGGTATTGCTGAAATTATCTTGTGATTCGATAAATTCATCAACACCGGATTCAAAATCATCAAAACGACGAGCACTCATAGCTATCTCCTTTGCTAAACCCGTACAGCTGTTTACGATCTAGTCATTAGATCTTTAATGCCAAAAATTTGTATTTGTGGCATAGAAGTTCAAAATAGCATAATTTGATAGTGTTGAGTAGTGGAATTTTTTGATCATATTGGGTGAAACCCCATTTTGCCAATATTAAAATTAAAGCGAATATCCTGCTCGAAGTATAGGGAACCCCTCACATGACAAACAGAAATAATCATCAGTTGTTTCTTCGCCGGGTTCAGCATGAGAATAATTTGTGCAGATATTGGGGGCGTTAAATCAAAAAGGTAAATCCAAGCCAGATAAACAAAGCTTCAATAACTTGCTGGTTTATCTGGCTGCGTGTTTACAGAGGCCGTATTTAAACGCCTGGACCTGTTGATGGCGTTGGCTCTTGCGCATCTTCGTTCGTTTTCTTCATTTTGTCGATACGGTCTCTCATCGCATTGGTGGCTTGTTCAGCACCTTTTGGTATCGGTGTTGGTTCGTATAATTTGGCAGCCTCTTGTTGCAGTAAACCATAGTATTCAAGCTCGCTGGAATTCAATATCTTTCCTAGCTCTGTGGATTCACCATTGATGAAAATTTTTATTTTATCTGGTGCAAAACCTGCTTCAAGAGCTGCTTTGGCACAATCTTTGGCTCTCTTCATTGCAGTTTCATCCTTATCTTTAAAGGTAACTTTCATGATGATACCCTCATATCCTGCAGCTTTAATCAAGTCCACGAGATCTCTTATCTCTGCTCTAACGGAATGAAATGGATTAAGATAGAAAAAAGCGTCTAACGACCATCGATCTTTGAATTTAATTTCATAAGTTCCATCCGCGACTTTTGTAATGTCCCGTCCCTTGCGAGTCTTAGTAAAATATTCAAGGCTTATCCCCTCAAAATCAAGGTCAGCTTCTCCGCCAACTTGCATAGAGGCAGTTTCCTGGTTTTTATCTTCTATTTGTTTCAAAAGCGCAAGTGCCTTTTTACGCATCTGTGTGTGACCATATTTAATCTGGTTGGCTATAAAAATACGCATGTTTTGTTTTTTATTAGCCGCTTTATTCAGCAAAGATTCGTTTTCGTTAATGGTTTTATTTAACTTTTCTTTTTCTTCCTTATGTTTCTCGTCCAACTTGGCCAGCATATTATCTTTAACGGTTGCGATATTTTTATCTTTATCATCTGTAATATTTAGACTTTTCGTAAGGCTTGTAATAAACGATTCATCTTTAAATAATGTTGTTAAATTATTTTTTTCCTTTGTTTGCTGCTCTAATTGGGCATTTTGCGCTTTACTTCCATATTGTTTATAGCTTTTTATCAAATCCTGAGCGCTATACGTTTTGCCGATATCTTGGCATAGCTCATTAAAAGCTTGTTGCGATTGACGGTATTCTTCTATCGCGGTTGTTAATTCTTTGCTTTTTTCAAAGCTGTTTTTTAACTTATCGCGAACAGGTTTTTCCAGTCTTTCGCCAATAGGGTTTCCTTGATGATCCTTGACCACGGAAAAAGCTTCATGACCTTTTATTCGTATTTTTTCATAATCTTTCAAGCCATCATTATTAAAATCCTGCTGCGCCAAGCCCACATTTTGCAAAATAGATTGGATACCTGTTTTTTGTTCTAAGTTTTTTAAGGCCTCTTGGCTCGCTTTGGCACTATGTGATTTGTTATATCTGGAATCAGTGACTTCATCAAATAGAAATTTTCCAAAAGAGTAGATAATTGATGGCATGATAATCCTCAAAGTGTACGTTTATTACCTATAGTATATCACTTATTTCTTAAGAAAACCTTAACCTGCCGGAATAGCCGCATCACCGAAGATGGATTGCGCTTTCTTTTTTACTTCCTTAGAATGTAATGCTTTGACGAATTTTTTCAGTTGTTCCTTTTTGGGACTTGAGCGTTTGATGACTACGATATTGGCATAGGGCGAGTCTTTGGTTTCTGTGAACAGCGCATCACGAGACGGTTTTAAACCGGCAGGCAGGGCAAAGTTGGTATTAATGACCGCTGCATCTACATCCGGTAACACGCGAGGAAGCTGTGCTGCATCCAATTCTTTAAAGCGAATCTTTTTAGGATTTGAGGCGATATCCTGTGTACTGGCCGTATGGCTGTCTCCCTTTAAACGAATCAGGCCGGCTTTTTCCAGGAGCACCAAAGCCCTTGCTTCATTGCTGGGATCATTGGGTATAGCAACGGTGGCATTTTCAGGCAGTTCCTTTAAACTGTTGTGTTTATTTGAATAGATGCCAGTAGGATAAACAAAGGTTTTTCCAATGACTTCAAAGTCATAGCCATGGGTTTTCATGGCGGATTTTAAATAAGGCATGTGCTGATAGATATTGGCATCCAGACTGCCGTCCTGCAGCGCTTCGTTCGGCAGGTTATAATCGCTGAATTCAACGATTTTGATAGTCAGACCATATTCTTTATGGGCTACTTGTCTGGCTGCCTCAACCAGCTCGGTTTCTGGACCGGAAATGGTGCCGATAACCAGAGTATCCGGTGAGGGTTTGCTGCAAGCCAGCAAGCTGACTATCAAAGTGAGCAGACAGATAATACGCATAGAAGTCTCCGTTAATGTGTAAAGCGGCGTGCCAGATAATCACCGGCTTGTTGAATAAGTTGTACAATAATAATTAAGATAATCACCGTTGTCAGCATCACAGTAGCATCAAAACGTTGATAACCGTAGCGGATGGCCAAATCCCCAAGGCCTCCGCCACCAACGGTGCCAGCCATCGCTGAATAATTAACCAGCGTGATGGCCGTGACAGTGGTGGTATGGATTAAGCCGGGCATGGCTTCAGGCAACAGGATATGACGAATCATTTGCCAGCTGTTCGCTCCCATGGCTTTACCCGCTTCCAGCAGGCCCAAGGGCAAACTTTGGTACACATTATCAACCAGCCTTGCAAAAAGCGGTGTTGCGCCAAGGGTAAGTGGCACAATGGCTGCATTGGTTCCTATGGAACTGCCCACAATCAGACGGGTAAAAGGAATAATGGCTACCAGCAATATAATAAAAGGAATAGAACGGGTAATGTTGATAAAGGCTGATAACAATCGATGCAAGCCGGGATGAGGCTTGATGCGCGCAGAACTATAAAGCCAGGTTCCCAGAGGAAGCCCCAGCAGTATTGCAAACAGCGTAGAGACAAAGACCATATAGAGGGTTTCGCCTAAAGCAATAAATACATCATAGAGCATGGTCGGTGACATAGCCTAAAATCTCCACGGTTATTCCAGCCTGTTCACATTCCTTGATAAAGGCTTCGAGCAATAAAGGACTGGCATTCAATTCCACAACCAGAACGCCGCAGGTGACGGTGTCAAAACGATCAATATTCGCTAAGAGGATATTGATATTAATATCGAGCAGGCGGCTGGTCTGGCTGATAAAGGGAACGGTCGTTTCCTCGCCTTGGAAATAAAGGCGCAGCAGCGGTTTTTCTGTCGCGTAGTCCAGCAGTTTTTCACTCAGCCCGGGGGGTAAATCAGGACTCAACTGAGCAAATAGCATGTTGCGAGCCTGACTGTCAGGTTTGTTAAACGCATTGGACAAAGAAGTGATCTCTATGATTTCACCTTTTTCCATAACGGCCAGGCGGTGACAAATGCGTTTAACCACATCCATTTCATGGGTAATAATAATAATCGTTAAACCATAGGTGGTATTGATTTTCTTTAACAGGGCCAGGATTGCATCGGTTGTCTCAGGATCAAGGGCTGATGTGGCTTCATCACAAAGCAGTATTTTAGGCGAGCAACTTAAGGCTCTGGCAATAGCCACCCGTTGTTTTTGTCCGCCACTGAGTTCAGAAGGATAAGCTTTTTCTTTATCAGCCAGTTCAACCACCGGCAGTAATTCATCAATTTTAGCTTTAATACGTTGTTCATCCATGCCCTGAATTCTCATGGGCAGGGCAATGTTGTCGTATACGGTTTTAGAACTGAGCAAGTTAAAATGCTGGAAAATCATGGCTGTTTTATGGCGAGCCTGACGCAATTTTTTTGCATTGAGGCGGGTTATATCTTCGCCATCGACTATCACCTCGCCTTCATCGGGGTGCTCTAGAAGATTCATCACCCGTAATAACGTTGATTTCCCGGCACCGCTTTTACCAATAATGCCAAAAATTTCACCTTCCTGAACAAACAGGTTGATGTTTTTTAGAGCCTGATGATCGGCAAAGGATTTTGACAATCCGCTTAATTCAATCATTAGATACCTTGAATAATAAAGTCTTTGCACTACAAAATGAAATCAAGAAAATACCTGCAGCAGGCTATATAGAGGGAGTTGTTGCCCGCTTTAGCCGTGTTTACAAAAGTATGCCTTTTGAGCGCCCGCAAGCTGTCAATTCAAATCAGCGCAAAAGGAATTATACAGTAAATGGTTTAAATCACAAGATGGGCTTATATATCCCACAGCTGTCTCAATGAGGCACGGAAGCAATAAATATGCACTGAAGTTAATCAGTTAGCAGGATTTGCTCCCTTCTCCCTTGAGGGCTACCCTGTGGACAGATCTCTGTATAAATTCCAACCCCGTTAAAGAGCGGTAGGTTGGGCCTTGGCCCAACACTAAAGTAAAGTATTGAAATCCAATG
>JAGXGR010000102.1 GCA_024636645.1 Legionella sp. | reverse complement strand
TAGTAAGGCTTTTCGGCGGTTTTGGCAAGCCAGCATCTGAGAAATTTAATGATAATAGCTGATTATCTCTGAAAGAGGCTGGCCAACTGCCGCAGAAGGGGGTTTGATCATTAAAATAGCAGTTATGGTTGGCGCAATATCTGTGGTGTTTACCGCTCTTGAAATGAGGGTGTTTTCAAATAAAGGATTGGCGATTAATAATGGGACGTAGCTGTCATAATCCCAGGGGCTGCCATGTGCGACTCGGCTTTCACTTTTTGCACCGTAAGATTGATAAGGCGGTGCCACCAGATAAAGATCACCGCTTCTTACAGGATAAGCCATGCGACTGACTTTATTATCCAGGCTGTTTCCATTTCCATTTTCATTAAGGGGTAAGGCATAGGCTTTGTAAATTCCAGGGTATGTATTCAGAGCGTCTGCAAGATAACCCTGTACCTCGTCTAAACGCAGTTGATGTTGAGAAATAATGTCCTTGTTAAGATAAATATAAGGGAAGGCAACCGTTTCCAGAGCGGAGGGTGGGAGCTGGAATCTTTGTTTTAATAATTCATGGATTTTTGCGGTGACATCCGGAACCTTCAGCGGATTAACTTCTTTGATTTTATGACCGCTTAAATAGACGGGCGTATCACTGACGCCATGATCGGCTGTCAAAAGGATCAGCGTATTTTTCAAACCGACCTGCTGGTCTATTTGCTTGATAAAATGCCCCAGGGTTTTATCCAGTTGTAATAAATTATCCTCAGCCTCCAGACTGTTTGGACCAAACTGGTGCCCAATGGCATCGACTGCAGAAAAGCTCACGGAAAGATAATCTGTTTGGCCGTTTGTCTGACCGAGTTTTTCCTCCATCAATAAATGTTCGGCAAAATCTGCGGTCAGTTTATCTGCCATGGGTGTCATGGATAGAAGTTTATAGTATTGAGGCGTTAATGGTTCGCCTGTTGAATGAGGAAAGCTTTGGCCAAAGGCCTGGTATCGATGCTTGAAGGTAGGCGCATCCCCGAACAGGTAATTTTCTTTGGGTTTGTTTAACTGCCAGGTCACGCTTTTTGGTTGATAGTTTTGATTCCATTGTTTAACCCATTGAGGTAAACGCTTGTAATACCAGCTGCTGCTGACAAAGCCGCCGTTCATTTTATCAAACCAGAAAGCTTTTCCAGCATGACCTGCCAAACTGATAGCGCCTCTATCTTTAAGGGATACAGCAAAGCCCCTGCCTTTTTTGGCTAATATGATTTCATCGCTGACCGTCGATGCGTTGATATGCACAGGCGATCGACCGCCTGGTTTTTTTAATTGAGGTTTTGCAAGCAGAACAGGCGAATTTTTATCTGCCATGCAATACATGGTACGGTGCCCGATTCTATCATACCATTTGTTGCTGATAATGCCGTGAAGCGCCGGATAACTCCCTGTGGCTATTGTCGTATGGCCGGCACAAGTCACGGTATTGGCATGAGGGTGATGGGTATTTGTATAATTGATACTATGTTGAAGTAAATAATTAAAACCGTCCGGTGAAAATTTCGAGCGATGAATATTCAGCATATCCCCACGAAGTTGATCGACAACAATCTGGACAATCAATTTTGGCTGTGCCAGGCTTTGACCGAAAACAAGACCAGGAATAAGAGCCCAAAAAATGAATAAATGTTTTTTCATTATGTAAGATTTAATCTATAAAAAGATGCTTAAGTTATCTTGTTATTGTATATAAATGCAAGTGCGATAAAAAAATTTAGTAAAATCAATAGGTAAAAAATTAATAAACTCGTATTAAAAAAACTCATGACGAATGGTTTTAATTAGTTTACACTGGCTATGGTGTTCAAAACACCGAACCTGTTAATGGAGTTTAAGGAGAGCAAAATGGGTTTTAATGTTAAAAGTTTTGAAAATTTAAAAACGGCTTTTGATACTACGGTAAAGCAACTGCTGGAAAAACATAGTATTGACGATGTGGACAAATTAAGCGAAGAGCGTAAAGGCCAGGTGAAATTCTTGAGTACAGCTATCAGCTATTTGGAAAAATCCACTTTGACATCCGAAAACAGAGCGCGTGTTTTAACCGGACTGATGATAGTTATCAGAGAAGTGATTAATAATAGCTATACACTTTCACCGGAAAAAAGTGGTTTATACAGATTATTGCCCGATGCTATGGGGATATCAAAAGATCACGCCATGTCATCAAAAGATCGCGCCAATCTGGCAGAAAAGGCCAGGTCATTTATAACCACACAGGTTTTTACTGACATTCATCTCAAAGAAATGAGAATTGATCATACTTTCTCGAACATTAATGGATTTGGTTTGCGTACTGAAAGCGGCATCGAAGCGCTGGATAAAATCTGGAAAACCGCCAATGAACTGGCATTTAAAGGCAATAATGACAGTTTTGATCATGCAGCTAACCAAACCAGACAAGCGCTTAAAGAGACCATGCCAAAAACATCAGGGCCTAGCAGATTTTTTAATAAAGCTGAAAAGGGTGCTGATGAGGTAGATAATAATTCTGCTTCTGCAGCCGTTGCAGGGCTTAAGAAATAATTTAACAATTTAACAATGACGCTCTAAAACACCCTGAATGATCAGGGTGTTTTGAATGCATTAATCCTTTATAGGATAACCTGCCCTGGCCCACTCCAAAATGCCACCATCAACAGAATATACCTCTTTGTATCCTAATTCCATGAGACAATTTGCAGCATAAAGTGAGCGCATGCCTGCGTGACAATGAAGATAAATTGGTTTTTCAATATCAGGTTCCTTTTCCTTGATACAATGGATCAAATCATCTTTTGGAATGTGTATGGCATCAGGAATATGTTGCAATTGCCATTCATGCACTTCCCTGACATCAATGATACAAAGTTCAGGATTCGCATCGAGCTCGGTTTTGTGTTCTTTTACACTGACGGTTTTAATTTTATGCTCTATCATAATTTTTTTCCCTGACGGCTGGCCGAGTCAATGTTGAATGATGAATAAACCAGTAAATAGCAGCTACAAAAACACCACCAATCAAAGTAGCAAAAGCCCAGATGGTTCCGGAGACCATGGCAGTCTTTTGTGCGGTTTTATTCATATTCCCTGCATCTCGAGCCACAGCACCCGCAAAAAAGACATGCACTACCGCATTAATCAGCATGAGCAGAATCATTAAATTCTGTACTTGATTGGAAAATTGTTGCATAGCTTCATCAAACATGAATTGACTCTCCCTGTGGTTTTTGATTTAACTGGCGCCATGATAGCAGAAATATGGCAGTAATCACGCAACTTATTGCGATGGCCTGCATTGAGGAGGGTTTCTCTGAAAATAGAATATACCCCCAAAATAATCCTGTTAAAGCCACCATCCCCCCTGTAAGACTATAAAACACGGGGCCTGCCAGCCGGATGAGCATGAAAAAAACAAGATAACCAATGCTCGATAATACAATTTCCAGCAAGACCACTTGTTTAGCCAGGGTATATGGGGCTGTTAAAGGAAAAAAAGCCTGTTGTTGAATAACCAGCGGTGTGAGCAAGAGCGAGGCGGCAAATAACATGCCGCTGGCTGCTTGCAAACTGCTCATTTCCGGCGGCTGATGTCTGGCGATATAAATGGAGCAGACGGCAAAGGCCAGGGGACTCAGCATGGCAAGAAGGCTCCATCCTGTGAACATGCCTGCAAAGGCCGGGGTAATCATAAACACAATACCTGACATGCCGATGAGCAGTGCAAAACATCGCCAGATATCCGGTTTCTCGAGTCGGTACATTAAAGCCATCGGGTAAATCAGTAAAGGCACGGTGTTAACAAGAACGGCCAGTAAACCTGCAGGAATATGACTGGAAATAAAATACATATTGGTATTCGGAATAGCTATGCCTACAAGCCCGCAGCTGAGAAAGTAGCGCCAATATTTCCGACAAAGCAACTGATTTTGTTTTCTAAGCATGCCAATTAAAGTTAATAATAAAGCAGGACCCAGCGATTGCCAGAAAGCATAACCCAAAGGCGGTACACCGTGGGTCATCGCATATTTTGCCAATGAATAACCTGATCCCCAGATAAAACCAAGAAGGATCAGCAGACTGACAGACTTCAGTATATGGTACTTTTGCACATCAAAAGATCTCAAAAAGGTTTAATTATGCCATGAGTTATTGTTTGGGGTATATAGTTTTTTGGGCTATCCAGAGTGAAGTCAGGTTTTTGATTGATTCTGTAAGCTACTAATGCGTACGCGACGGGTAGGTAGCCCGTAAGGAGCGGAGCGTATTACGGGGCGATGGTCAATGACCAGTATTAAACGATGTAAGGGTACAACGCCCACATAGGCAAAGAAACAGTCAATTTTCTCGGCCCCTCGCAGGCGGGGGCATCCACAAAGGCCATGCCAGGAATGGATCCCCGCCTGCGCGGGGGACGACATTGCATATATGAGAGTTGCACCCTTCCCATGGAAATCCTTGGTTAAAACCCCTAATTGCGATACTATCAACTTATTTTATCAGTTGGAGTGAAGCATGCACACCAATGTAAATCCAGTACCTAATTTAACAACCTTGCATCAAGGGCCTTTGCACCACATTGAAGCGGTTTTGCTTGATAATGTGGCAGAAATAGAAACCTGGTTCAGAAAAAAATGGCAGGAAACGCCACCCACTTTAACCTCCTCGGTGGATATTCGTCACGCAGCATTGAAACTCGCACCGGTGGATACCAATCTTTTTCCCGCGGGCTTTAATAATTTAAATCCGGATTTTCTGCCTTTATGTGTACAGGCCGCTCAAGCGACATTGATAGAATACATCCCCGAATGCACAAGAATTCTTTTACTCCCCGAGAGCCATACCCGCAATAAATATTATCTGCAAAGTTTAAGTGTCATTCAGGATATTTTCACCAAAGCAGGGTTTAGAGTACGTATTGGCAGCCTTGATCCCGAACTGAAAGAGGAGATGGAAGTTGAGACGCTCACGGGGGGGAAGCTACTGATAGAACCGTTGCAAAGGCAAGGTGACAAAGTGGGTTTAAATAATTTTGGACCTTGTATGCTGCTGTTGAATAATGATCTGTCATCCGGGATCCCCGAAATTTTGCAGGGATTGAATCAACGTATCCGACCGACTGAAAAACTGGGATGGGCTTCCCGGCTAAAATCCAGTCATTTTCATTATTATGATGAGGTGGTCAAAGAGTTTGCTGAACTGCTCCGCATCGATCCATGGTTAATTAATCCCTATTTTTCAGCTGTCGAAGGCGTGGATTTTATCGCCCAGGAGGGCATTGAGCGCTTGGCGGAAGCCATTGACGTGCTTATTGAAAAAATCAGGGAAAAATACAAGCAATATGATATCAAAGAAATGCCCTTCGTGGCGGTCAAAGCAGACAGCGGAACCTATGGCATGAGCGTTATGATGGCCCAAAATGGGGATCAAATAAGACAACTTAACCGAAAACAAAGAACTAAAATGGCTGCAAGCAAAGGCAGTAAGAAAGTTGAGCGTGTGATCATTCAAGAAGGCGTTCACAGTTCTGAAACCATGCCGGACGGTGCGGTTGCAGAGCCCGTTGTGTATATGATAGGCCCTTACGTGGTTGGGGGTTTTTATCGCGTTCACAAAGGACGGGGAAAAGATGAAAATCTCAATGCCCCGGGAATGCACTTTGAACCTATCGCTTTTGCCAAGCCTTGCAATACGCCCAGGGAAGATCTGGAGCCCATTGATACTGCTAATCGCTTTTACGCTTACGGGGTGATAGCCCGGCTGGCCTCACTGGCAGCTGCCAGAGAAATTGCAGCTATTGGAGGAGAATAATGAAAAAGCTGGCTATCTTGATGGATCCAATAAGCCGGATTCAGGTTTATAAAGATTCAACGGTCGCCATGATCAAAGCAGCCCAAGCCATGGGCTGGCCTGTTGCTTATTTTACACCAGCAGATATTTTTTGTCGTGATGGCGATGTCTATGCGACGATGCATTCTATTAAGATTGGCGATGAGACGAGCACGGATTGGGCTACTGTCAGCAACCTGGGGGACAAGCCCCTGGCTGCCTTTGATATTATTCTGATGCGAAAAGATCCACCTTTTGATATCGAATACATCTATGCGACCTATGCTCTGGAACTTGCTGAAAAAAAAGGCAGCTTGATAGCTAACAAGCCGCAAAGTCTCCGTGATGCCAACGAAAAATTTTTTACACTTCATTTTCCGCAATGTTGTCCGGAAACATTGGTTACTCGTGATACAGATCGCTTACGCGCTTTTTGGCAGAAACATAAAAATGTGATTTTCAAACCACTGGAAGGCATGGGCGGTAAATCCGTTTTTCATGTGGATGAGCAAGGAAAGAATTTATCCGTCATCCTGGAAGTTTTGTCACAAAGCGAAGCGGTTACTATTATGGCGCAGACTTATATCCCCGAGATTGTCTCTACAGGAGATAAACGCATATTGCTCATCAATGGTGAGCCTGTACCTTACGCCCTGGCAAGAATACCTGCTAAAGGTGAGCTCAGAGGCAATCTGGCGGCAGGAGCTAAAGGCGAGGTGGTTGTGCTGACAGACAGGGACCGATGGATTTGTCAGCAATTGGGGCCGGTATTAAAAGAAAAGGGTTTGTATTTTGTCGGACTGGATGTGATAGGGGATTATCTCACAGAAATCAATGTCACAAGCCCCACCTGCATTCGGGAAATAGAGGCCGTCAGCGGTCTGGATATCGCTGGTGATTATTTGCGTACTCTGCAAGCGCTGGCCGTTTCCTGAATCAGTCAGTAAAGCAGCAGATCGTGCATGGTTTCAATGCCTTTTTTCATTGAATAGTATGCCTGAATGTCTTCAAAATACGAGTTTTAGGTGGCTGTGTGTATGCTTCGAGACGGCGCGCAGGGCTTTTTTCTACCTGCTCATTCCGTTTTCTCGCCTCCTCAGCACGAACGGGATCGGGGCAAACCTATCATTTTTTACTCCCTGTTTGAAGTAAAAAAAGGTTTTTTATTCAGCCTCCCTTAAGTTGACGCCTATGCGCCTTTGCGGGGATGACAGCTAACCGGTCAAAACCAAATGGAAGTGATACCAGCTTGCCTATGAACACCCTGAGAAGCCGCACTGGCGCCAGGCTTCAAACAGGATAATAGCTGTCGCATTGGACAAATTAAGGCTCCTGCTCTGAGCGCACATAGGAATGCGTATTCCCTCATATACATCTCGAAGGGTCTGCGGTAATCCCCGTGTTTCCGGGCCGAAAAGCAACAGATCATCATCCTGGTACCGGACATCGCTGTAAGCCTGTTCAGCCTTTGTTGTGCAAGCGAAGATTCGTCGCTGTTTGTTTTTATCGATAAAATCCTGTTCGGTATCATAATGAATGATATTGGCGAATTCATGATAGTCAAGGCCGGCCCGGCGCATGCGCTTATCGTCCAGGCTGAAACCCAGGGGATGAATCAGATGCAGTTGTGTGCCGCTATTGGCACACAATCTGATGATGTTTCCCGTATTGGGTGGAATCTCAGGCTGATACAGGGCTACGTGGAGCATTTTTTACCTGGCTGGAAGGTTGTTGTGGTGTTGTATTTTCTTTTTTACGGTCTTTTTTATTTTCTGGCACAGGCGCTATATCAGCAGAAGCATCATCATCGATATAATCGCCTAATTCATCTTCATCAATATATAAAGACCCTATCTCTTCAGGCTGCTGATTTTTAATCTCGCCGCTGATGGCATAATTACGGTGTTGTAGATAAGCATCACGGATAAAGGAGTATTTGTCCAATGCTTGATCAAGCATGCGTTCTGTATCCAGAAGCTGTGTGCGCAAATCAAGGTATTGCGCTGCCAATAAAGAAAAGACCAGTGTATCATTCGACATATAAATATAGGGTGAGAACAAAGTGCCGTCATAAAGCAGACCCATCCCATCACGAATCGTACTTGGGCCTAATAAAGGAATAACGATATAAGGGGATTTTTTATCGCCCCATTTTGCAAGGGTTAAACCAAAGTCATTACTATGGTGCGGCAGACCCCATTTCTCGGCCGGATCAAAAAATCCCGCCACGCCAAAAGTGGAGTTAATAATAAATCGCCAGCTGTCTTTTATCACATAACCCCATTCAAATTGAAGCGCATCATTGGCGATGATAGGCAATGAGTTCAGGTTGACAAAGGCATTATGCACACCGGCGCGAATCGGGCCAGGCATAACGGCTTTATAAAGCTTTGCCGGGGGTTTTAACATGGTTGCATCGAAGGCCATGTTGAAATCATGAACCTTTCGGTTAACTGATTCATAAGGATCATCCGGATTTGGGCCCTTTTGAACACAGGCAGCAAGCATCAAAGAAGCCGTTATTGTCAGTACAGGTGCAATTAATCGCATGATTTGTCTATTTATTTTTTTATGATGAGTAAATCATAGTACACCAGTTTTTTCTCGAATAAAATTAAAAAAATGATTACGGGGCTGGCATTTGTTTAATTAACCTGTGATTCACCAGTATCTCCCGAGTTAATAAGTGCTCGTGACTGTAATAATGTAAGCGCAAATGCACCAGTCCTATTTCTTGTCTTCTACTGATTGCAGATACTTCACCAACTCTTTAGCGTCAATGGGTTTACTATAGTAAAATCCCTGAACAGTATCACAACGTTTGTTTTTTAAAAATTCCAGTTGGATTTGATTCTCTACGCCCTCAGCGGTCACTTTCAAATCCATGCTTTTTGCCATGGCTATGATGGCCTCAATGATAACCTCATCACAGCGGGACTTTGAAATATTATTAACAAACGAGCGATCAATTTTTAAGCAGTCTATACTGATTTGTTTTAGAAAATTAAACCCGGAATTCCCAGTCCCAAAATCATCTAGAATGATGCTGACACCGATTTTTTTTAACTTATCAAGCATACGCATGATTTCTTTGTGGGTAATAATCACATTCTCTGTAATTTCAATTTCCAGGTATTCAGGGGGGACATTATATTCTTTCAGTATGCCTTGAACCACCTCATCAAAATTTAACTGTTTTAATTGCTCAGCCGCAACATTCACTGCAACTCGGATATAAGGTAATTTTGCATCATGCCATGCTTTTATCTGTTTGCAGACTTCCCGTATGACCCACTCGCCTATTGGAACAATCAAGCCCGACTCTTCAGCAATGGGTATGAAAAAATAAGGTAAAATGACCCCCTTGGTTGGATGCCGCCAACGAATGAGGGCTTCAACAGCAATGAAGTCACGGTGGCTTATTGAAAACTGGGGTTGATAAACTAAGAAAAACTGCTCCTTTGCGATTGCCTGGCGAAGCTCGCTCTCTTGCGTGAGCCTTTTTTGCGCCTCTTTATTTAATTTTTCAGTATAAAAATAAAATCTGTTCCCGCCTTGTTCCTTGGCGTTATACATGGCCAAGTCAGCGCTGCGCAAGAGCGTGCTTACCGTTTTACCGTCAGTAGGATATAAACAAATCCCTATGCTGCTTGAAATTGAAATCTCCCGGCTTGCTATATTAAAATGCCGTTTAAATGCATCATTAATTTTTTGGGCAAACAGCATGGCATTGTGTGCATTAGATACGTCTGGCAGAAGCATCACAAATTCATCCCCGCCTAATCGGGACAAGGTGTCTGATTTTCGAATGAGAGCGCGTAGCCTATTGGCTACAGCACATAATAACTCATCCCCCTTATTATGCCCCAAACTATCATTAATTAACTTGAATCGATCCAAATCAAAAAATAATATTGCAAATGATTTTTGATTGCGAATTGAAACATCAATCTCTTTTTTAATTCTATCATACAGCAATATTCGATTCGGAAGGCCTGTCAAGGCATCATGGGAAGCCTGATATTCAAGCTCGTTTTTCAGATACTCCTGCTCTGTCACATCATGAAAACCCCATACCCTGCCCGCGATGGCGTTATTTAGCAGATAGGGTTGTGAGTAGCACTCCAATACCTTAGCGTCTTTCATATGAAGCACTTGTTTGGTCTGGGCATTGCGCTCTTTTTTAAATCGTTTCAGGTTTTCCTGATATTTAGCTGGTGCCTCGATCTTATTGCTAATATATTGGAGTATTAATTCAGCGTCTTTTGTTTTCATAAGCACATCAGGTACATCGACCATTTTAATGATATTATTGTTATAATCCACGACCTTATTATTTAAATCCACAACCATCACAGCATCTTTCGATGACTCAATCGTCGCACGTAATAATGACAGTGATTGTTGTAGGGATTTGGTTTTATCCTCAATGGATTTTTGAAGGAAAAGTGTATGGTTTTGAGCATCTCTGGCCAATAACCATTTTCTAGTCAAGGCACAAGCAATCTGCCTGACAGCGACGGAGTCGAATGGTTTTTTTAAAATAATAAAATTATCATTCATTCCCAATTTCTCGATGGTTTCCTCCCAACTATAATCCGAATAAGCTGTGCATATCACGATTTGAATTTCCGGATCAATGTCCCAAATGTGGGAAACCGTTTCAATTCCATCCCAGCCTGGGGGCATGCGAACATCCACAAAGGCGAGTGCATATGGCAGGCCTGAATCAAATGCTTGTTTTATTTTTTTTACCCCTTCCTGCCCTTGTGTGGCGGTTTCAAATTCAAACATCGGGAGGGGTTGAGCTGGTTTGCTTTCTGCATCGTTTGTCTTCTCTCCAAATAAAGCGTCATCTAATTGTTCAAATTTCTCTGATTGTCCCTCGCCGGTGTGTATGGAAAGCACCTTAATAATGTCTTCATGAATTTTAGGATTATCGTCAATGACGATGATCTTCAGTACTTTATTGTCCATCATCATCTCCATGCGAAGGCTTGTCTTTAACAGGCAAAGTCAGAATAAAAGATGCGCCTTTGCCAGGGCCGGCGCTTTCAGCACGTAATGAACCATTCATTTCCTTTGCGGCAATCGCACTGCTGTGCAACCCAAACCCATGGCCATCCATTTTTGTGGTATAACCGAAGCTAAAAATTTGATGGAGGTTATCGGGTTCAATGCCAATCCCATTGTCTTTTATAAGTACATAAATGAATTGACTGTCATTATTGACGGTGATTGTAATTTTTTTGTTTATATTTTTCTTTTCTTTCGTTACTGCGTCATAAGCATTTTGGAAAAGATTCGTAAAAATTTGCAGCAGCTTTGATTTATCAATGCTAATGATGGGAGGTTTCGCATAATCTTTTTGCAGGATGATACTCTGCTTTTTTATATTCAAGCTCATTTGCAGCGCTTTTTCCAATAACTCAGGCACATACACGGGTTCATTGAAGCCAACCGCTTTACCCATAAAATTTTGCATGGTTATAATTTCATTGATGTGCTGTAGGCCATATTGAATCGTTGTGAGGTTTGAAACATTTTTTGCATGGTCTTTTTGAACCACTTTAGCAAGTTCTATCAGATAATCCGGGATCAGTTTTCCTTTTGAATCTTCTGTAAGATAAGATTTTAGCTGGTCACTATGCTCGTCGATGAGTTGCGTAATCATCTGTAGTTTATGCGGGTAATTTTTAGCAAAACTTTCTTGTATCAGAGTCGCTGATACCCAGGTACTGTTCATGATATTTCCAATATTATGCAACATCATGGAAGCCACTTCAGACATTCCCGCCTGTCTTGAAAGGTCTAATAATTTTTGATGGACGTCTTTTAAGTGAGCTTCGCGTTGCTTGCGTTCTGTTATGTCCAGAACGATTCCAAAAACCTGTCCTTCGCGGTCTTCTTCTTCAATCTCCGAGTAGAGCTTGATGTAGTGCCAACTGTATTGCTTGCTTTTTTCATGGTAGCATTTAAGCTCCATCACCTGGGGGGATTTTGTTAGAAATACCTCGTCTAGATAGTTGCAAAAATCAGCGCGGTATTGTTCGTGAATCAGATTTTTATAATGTTGTAATGTTGGGGTTACTTTAAAGGGCTCCATGCCTGTCAGGTCATACATTTCGTTTGACCAGGTGAATAATTTCCTCTGTCTGTCATAAGACCAATAACCAAGTCTAGCTACTTTTTGGGCATACTCAAGCCGTTCGTTAATCTCTGCCATCTCACGAGAGGAAATTTCTAAGGCTCGCACGGATAGATAATGCTCCTTATCGTGTTCGTCATAGGCGCGGCTTATACGCCGAATAAAGTCATAGTAACCCCCGTGAGCCTCAAGATCATTTAACGCAAGATTTGAGCGCTTCAATTGCTTCAACAGCAATGGGTGCAACTTTATTGGCGCATCTTTCACTTAGAGTACCTCGCTAATGCTTGTGAGCGTCATCGTCTGATTATGCAGTTCACATTTGCTTCCAACAACAGGAGAAATTTCGCCGTAGGAATAAAATCCCACCTGTTGTGTGCCTTTTGGAAAAGCGTCCAAGGTTGTTTCCGTTTCCTCTTCGGTCCGCTCACCCAGCAATAAGCGACGCCCAACACAGCTTATGGCTATCAATACCGTTTGCAGATTTTCGTGGTGTTTTTGCAATGAAAGCTTGCTCGCATTGCTTGCGCCGTCAATGATTCGATCAAAATTTGCCCTCATTAACTGCGCCAAATACCCCTGGGGCATATCGCCTGCAAAAATTAAAGCATTTGTCTGTTCATCAACGCCGAGTATAGTACGAACCAGTTTATTTTTGTCTATTCTGGAGTGGCGGATTGCGAGTGGGAACAAAAGCCCCGCAGCAGGCAATTCATTGGCTTGCTCGCCTAAATACTCCTTATAAAGCGGCAACGCTGGTTTGCCATCTAATTCATACAAAATATTGCCTTTGGAGCGAGTCACGCGACGCTCGGGACCAAAGATATCCCAGCCACCCCGCGAACCATGGCCTATCTGGACATGATCGCCATAAAATCCTACAGCCACGACGTGATCTGTTCTGATCTTGTCCTTCATCAAGATCCAGGTCTGTTTGAAATCACTGCCGTCTCCTGCCAGGCCGCCAGTGATCACCGCATCTTTTGGTGTGATGCTGCCTAGCCCCTTAACCAATTCCGAACCGTTGATTTTTAAGCCGTCAGACAATACAAATATGCCTTTCAAATCCGGATGATCCAGATCAGCTGCTAATTGTTTGCCGGCTTTAAGTGATAGCTCTGCGGACTCAACCTTAACCATGCTGGTTTTAATTGCGGTTTTTTCGAATTTTATGACCGCCACAGACAGGCTATGGTCATTAATTAATGATCCGGAAATTTCTCCCGCTGTTGAGCACCCAATGATGCTTGATTTTGGGTATGATTTTGCTAAGTCTAAAAGTGGCTCAGGGTTATTAATAAACTCAGGCGCTGCAAAGACCAGGATTAACGTGTTTTCACTGTCCAACTCTGGAAACCCATTAATGGTCCACCCTTGTTTTTGCCCTTTACCCAAATATTGAAACGATTCAAGTTGCATTGTACACCTCCGCTAAATTACAGCCAGTGTGATTTGTTGATCTAAAATAGAGGCATAAGGCACGCTATGCCCTGACACATTCTCAGCAATGACAACTTTCTCACTAGGGAAGCCAACGATTTTAGAATAAGGGTATGATTTTAACATCTCCATCAAAAGCGATGGGTGGTTGATGAACTCACGGGATGAAAACACTAACAGCAGTGTGTTCTCTGAGTCCAAAGCGGGGAAGGTATCAATCGACCATCCATTGTCAATTGAATATCCAAACGTTTCCAATTCCATTTTAATCACCCAGCATTAATAATATTTTCATATGTACAATTATAGTGCATGTTTAATTTTAAACTGGTTTTATATTTTTTATTTACTTACGCTTGTTACTCACAGAAATTAAATTAAAATTTCACCCTGATTTTCAGGGCGAGAAGTCAATGAATATGCCTATGACAGGATTTTCCAGAATAAATACGCCACTATCAGTTTGAAATTAAAATTTGACAGCAACGCTTATAATTTATCCGGCATCAAGCGTATATTTACAAATATCAATGCTGGCTGTAATCAAGGCATCAATCATCCCCGCCTCCTGATCAGAATGACTGGCATCCCGGATGATCAGTAATTTTGATGCGGGTATCGCTTGATTTAAGGCCCAGGCGCCTGCCAGCGGGCAAACCAAATCGTATCTGCCATGGATGAAGTAACTGGGAATGTGGCGAATTTTATTTGCATGCTCTAGAACCTGATTCTCATCTATAAAATAATTGTTGCAGACATAATGAGACTCAATACTTGCCAGGGCCAGGGCAAAATGCGTGTCGCTAAACTGATCGATAATGCTTAAATGGGGTTGCATACTGCTGCAATGCGCTTGCCAGAGAGCCCAGTTTTTAGCAGCGCTCATTCGAAACAGTTCATTGTTACCCTGTAAATGGCTTGCATAATAACCTGGAATATCATTCAGGCTTTCTTCAGGAACGATGCTGATAAATGCCTGCCAGTAATCAGGATAGATAAGATTTGCACCTGATTTATAAAACCAGTCAATATCCTGTTGTCTTCCGAGAAAGATTTGATGCAAGAGCAGGGCCGTGACATTTTGAGGGTAACGTTCGGCATAGAGCAGAGCGAGCAGGGATCCCCAGCCGCCGCCAAAAAGAACAAAATGCTCAATCCCCAGATGGGCGCGTATGGCTTCAATATCATCTATCAAGGCCTGGGTGTTATTCTTTTTAAGTGCCGCATGAGGCGTTGAGCGTCCAGCTCCTCTTTGATCAAAAAGAATGATTCGGTAATGCTGGGGATCAAAATACCGTCGATAATGAGCAGACACCTCAGCGCCAGGGCCTGAGTGAAGAACAATAACCGCAATGCCCTCAGGGTTGCCGGATTCTTCAAGATATAACGTATGAGGCTCATCCACCTTGAGTTGATGGGTTTTGTAGGGTTTAATTGCCGGATAAAGCGTATGCATGGTCATCCTTACCTTGGTATGTAATATTTAAGTGTAAATTTAATCTGATTATTGGTAAAGCTTTGTCTTTAGCTGCTAAATTTAAGATAATGCCTTGAATTATTTTTTTGGGAACATTTTTTATGGTCATGGGTACTTTACTGGAAGGATTAAATGAAAAGCAACAGGAAGCGGTGACAGCACCTATAGGTAATACTTTGGTTCTCGCCGGCGCCGGTAGCGGTAAAACACGTGTTTTAGTCAGCCGTATCGCCTGGCTGATAGAAAACATGCAGATGTCGCCGCATTCGATACTGGCTGTGACCTTTACCAACAAGGCCGCAGGTGAAATGAAAGCCCGGTTAAGTGGTATGCTGTCAACGCCTGTGATAGGACTATGGGTCGGAACGTTTCATGGTCTATGCCACCGGCTTTTGCGACGTCATTATCAAGACGCTAAATTGCCGCAACAATTTCATATTCTTGATAGTGATGATCAGGCCAGGGTAATCAAGCGTGCCATCGCATCACTGCAGCTTGATACGGATCAATGGCCGGTTAAACAGGCGCAGGCGTTTATTAACAGCAAAAAAGATGAGGGACTAAGGCCTCAGCATATTAACACAAGCCAGTTTGGCCCAACGCAAACACTGGTAAAAATATATCAGGCGTATGAACAGGCCTGTCAGACTGCCGGGGTGATTGATTTTGCTGAAATCTTATTGCGTACACATGAATTATTGCGAAACAATGCGGATATTCTCAACCATTACCGTCAGCGTTTTCAGGCCATTCTGGTCGATGAGTTTCAGGATACAAACACCATTCAATATGCCTGGATACGCTTGCTGGCAGGGGAGCATGCCGCTGTGATGGCCGTGGGTGATGATGATCAATCCATTTACGGATGGAGGGGTGCGAAAGTTGAAAATATCCAGCAATTTCCGCGTGACTTTAAAGACACCCAAATCATTCGCCTCGAACAGAATTATCGCTCGACTTCCACCATATTGGAGGCCGCAAATGCCTTGATAACCCACAACCAGTCCCGCATGGGCAAAGATTTATGGACGACAGGGGCTACGGGTGAAAAAATTGTTCTGTTTAATGCCTTCAACGAAATTGAAGAGGCACGTTTTGTTTGCGAGAGGATCATAGCTGAGACAGGTAAAGGATACAGCGCAAATGACATGGCCATATTATATCGCTCGAACGCCCAGTCCCGGGTGCTTGAAGAATCTTTGATGCGC
>JAGXGR010000101.1 GCA_024636645.1 Legionella sp. | reverse complement strand
GGTGGCATAGACGGTCGGTTCGGTTTGTTGATCCAGCAGCCATTTTTCTCCTGCTCGCAATGCGGATTCCGAGGCGGTGAAGGAAAGCAGTTTATCTTGAAGGTTAGCACTCATTTTTTCTTCAAGTTGTGTCACTTGCATGGCACTGACGCCCATGAGGGTAATCACTAACAATAATAACAAGGCAATGGCCAGTGTCGCTCCTCGCTGTGTCCTCATTTTATAACCCCCTGTTACGTAAAGTGACAAAAGTGTTCCACTCACGCCTTAGCTTTCTATCAGCCGGTGTTATTGTTGTTCCCATATAAGTATAAGACTGAATTTTGTTGTTTACATTTTCTACGGTACTCAATAACAGATTGATCTGCACGCTGATAACCTTGTCCCAGTCGTTCGCTGCCGCCACTTGCGCTGCCGTCCGGTAGCTGTCTGCTTAACGATCCGCATCGGTATCTACGCCATAACGTATCTGCATCTGCTCAACGCCTTCAGCTATCTCTTCCTCATTCCCATGGACATCCATTCGAAACAGCGCGGGAATGGCCTCCCCCTGTGCATTGGTTCTGGCGGTGTTTTTTATATAATAGGAATAGTATTGAAACAGCATGACTTGTGCATTGGTTAAATAAGGGATGCTTAGGTTGTTGGTCGTATTATTACTGACGGTATGGGTAATGGAGGTCGCATTGGTATTAGCACCGGCCATAAAGATATCACCCACGGTGCAATCGGTGACCATAATAATATCACCTGCCTTAACGCCTAAACGATCCTCAACCAGTACGGGGTTGTTTTTTCGGTTCATGTCCGCTTTCAGGTTCACACCCATAGAGGAGGCTTTTCTGATTTCAACGACATCAGTTCCCGGCAGTGGTTTTCCTGTGAGGTTGGTGGGTAAGCTTGGAGAAAAACCGGAGGACAGGCCATCATACCCCACCAAAGGCACGTCAAAATCTGCCATATTTGGTCCACTTGAGACCACATTGGTCACCTCGGCCGGTCTTTGATTACTGCAACCGGTAAAGCCTGCCATGCGTAATTCAAGACTGAGTAAATAATTTGCATAACGGCCATTTTCCTGCAGACGGGCGAGTCCAATCTGTATGTTGTTGGTGGTTCGACTGCTTAAATAAATCTCGCCCACGGTAATCACAATCAGCGTACCGAGAGCGATGGCGATCATCAATTCTATCATCGAAAAGCCTTTGTTTTTTATGGAGTTCATAATTGTATCTCCACGATAAAACAGCTTAAATCAATGTCGGTGTTGCCGCTGCAACCCAAGCCGGTCGCGCCTGTGCGTCTTCCATCCCAGCGCAAGGTGATCATATAGCGACCACTGGTATTGATAACAGTCCCTTGGCCTGACGGCAGCAATTGTGCATTGTTTGAATTCCATTGATGCGCGTCTCTTTGTGCTATCTGACTGCTGGTACAGTTGCTGCAATTAGGATCAGCAGGCGTGCCGGACATATTACTATAAGACCCTGCATTGACCCCCTTTTGATTAGCATACATGCGATCCATCATATTATTGACCTGCGCTATGGCGATTGATCTTAAATGGGCTGAGTGGTTGTAACGAACAGAGTTAGCCTGCATGGCAGCAATGCCAAGCAAGCCGATAGCTACAATAATCACAGAGACCAGGACTTCTATTAAACTGGTACCTGTTTGTTTACTTTTTAAATCCATGCTCGCTTCTTTTTTAAATATCTCTATTATTTTAGTGCAATAATTGTACCGTGTTTGGATAATTGGTAGAAATATTTAAAAAAAGCTCAGGCGTGAGGCTTATGTGAGCCCTGCATAACTGGATACCGCGCATAAGCGCGGCAGGTATTGCTAATGATTTTGGGGGGCTATTTTTCAGGGTTTACCCTGGGAGTCGCATTGAAAGAAAACAGGAAAGATTATGTTTTTTTACTCACTGCCATGAGTGTTTGCAGCAAGGATTTGAATACTTTAGGGTTACCAGCAACGATGTTTCCTGTTTTGAAATACTGCTCACCGCCTTCCATATCACTGACCATGCCTCCGGCTTCCCGGATAATCAGCGTGGCCGCTGCGATATCCCAAGGCTTTAACCCAAACTCCCAAAAACCATCAACCCGGCCGCTGGCAACGTAGCAAAGATCCAAGGCTGCCGAGCCGCTTCTTCTAATTCCCGCGCAGTTGCCAAACAGCGCTTCAAAAGTGGGTAGATAGCGTTGTGCCAGCGTGGGATCTCTGAAAGTAAACCCGGTGCCTAAGAGTGCCGCACTGAGTTGCGTTTGTTTGGATACTCTGATTTTTCTGTCGTTAAGCTGCGCTCCACGGCCGCGGCTGGCTGAAAAACATTCATGACGGAGGGGATCGTATACCACCGCATGCTCTATTTTGTTTTTAACCCTCAGTGCAATAGACACAGAGAAAAAAGGATAACCATGTAAATAATTTGTCGTTCCATCCAAAGGATCAATAATCCACACATAATCTTCATCGGCTTCCTGCACGCCACTTTCCTCGGCAATGATGCCATGGTCGGGATAAGCTTTGCGGATAATATTGATAATCGCTTGTTCGGCTTTGATGTCTACTTCCGTGAAGAAATCATTGGTGTTTTTAGTGGATACCTTGATGCGATCGATTTGATCCAGATGTCTTGTGATAATATCCCCGGCGCTTCGGGCAGCATTAATAGCAATATTTAAAGAAGGTTGCATAGTCTATCCACTTATGAATCTGAAAAAGGGTGCAATTCTAACACATTTTTATCCGGCTTAGCTAAGATCAAATATAAAATACAGGGCAAGATAACCAAAATATTCTAATTAACAGCGTTTGATGATCAAATAAATCTTTATTTTATAATGTAAGATGTTATTTGATGTAGTTTAATAGAAGTCAACAAAAAAATGATGCAAAATCCAATGAGATAACAGCAATACCATAACTGCCAGGTATTCTTGAGCTTAAAAATCAAGACCCGCCAAAAGCCAACTTGGTTGCTTATTATCAGTATGGCCACTTGAGTTACGACGGACGGAAACCAGAAGTGTCTTCAACTTCAGCACTGGTCGTATCTTCTACAGCGTCATTTGTTCCCGTTGGATTTTCAACGCCCTCAGAAACGCTAACATTCTTTCTGGCTGTTGTTAAATCCGTTACATTAGAAGCTACTGAAGCTGCTTGATCAATGGGTTGTTTATTTGTTCCAGTTTCTCCAAGCACAGTATTCATCTGACTATAGCTATTGTTGATTCTACCTTCATCAGCGGCCGCTGCTGAAGCACCAGCCGATACAGGTAGTTCACCCAGATAATCTTCAATGGACTGATTTTTTGAATCATTTAGTTTTTCACAAGGATACAAATTTAATGATGTTAGAATTTGTATTATTGTTGGAGTAGGCTCATTCAAACGAATACCACTATTTTTTTTATTTTCTAAATTATCGACTAAACGTTCAAGTGATTCGATTGAAAGATTATTAGCTAAAGATTCAATCCTGTTTAGATCTTTATTATGAGAAATCTCTAGTGGTTGCTTACGCGCTGCCTTAACATAGTCCTTCAACGCAACGCTTGCTTTATCTACAATTAAAAAGTCTGTAGATAGCTCAACCCGCTGTGCTAACTCAGCGGTGTTTTCACAACCGAATTGTTCAGTCAGTAATACGATTTGCCTCTCAGCAGTTGTTAGCTCACTTTTTTTAGACATTTGACGTCCGATATGCTCAAAAAACGCCTTTCCATCGAGCGCCTCCAGATCCTCCATCCTTTGTTCATAACTTTTAGGTTGCTCACCAAATATATTTGCGATTTTGAATTTAGTATCTCTCCACCATTTGGCAAATCCCGTTGGTTTCGACCGATGTGTGTTATAGTCAGCAAATTCAATGAAAATGGCCTTGCGTTCGTCATGTGTTTTAGCATGCTTTAATGCGATTTGCATGCATTCTGATAAATAATCCTTAGGATTATTACCCAGCAGCTCTTTGTTTTTTAGAATAGTGGCTAATACTTCTTGTTTTTTATCCGGATCATAATTTACAGCCAAATCGATAATTTTTGCTTTTATTTGATTGACCAGCAATTCCTCCTTTAACGCTTTATATTTAGGCTTATTTCCATTATCAATATCATCAATTTTATTTAGAGCGATTTGAATATTTGTATCAAACAAACTGATGGCTTCTTTCAATGCTGTCTCTTGACCATCAGCTGCTTGAAAATCACATGTTCTCTCTGAATCCTGAACAAGGCCATCAATCTCTGCCTGCGCGTTTAAAATTCTTTCTTTTAAATTATCTGAGATAATCTCGCTGGGCCAAAACGCAGAATCGTTTATATAATATTCATTATCATCGCTTTGATTTAAGTAACCCTGGTCAGAATAGAACGCAACTAATTTACCGCTTCTGTCGATTGGATTGATTAATTCCATTTCGATGATTTTTTTCAGAGCGGTCATATCCTCCGCGTTTGCTGTCTTCTTTTTAACTCTTTCATTTATAGAAATAACCGTTTTTATAATATCGATTTTGCCAGAAATAATTTCTTTAAACATTGGATCAATACCATCCTGCTGCTCAAGCGACTCTATGATTTCATTAAGTTTTGAAATTGAATGCTGGCCTAAATTTTCCGTAACTGCTTGCAATTCTTGGCGAATGGCCTCCTGGTTGTCCAGATGTTGGGTTAACGTTTGATCACCAAATAAAGGGGAAATACCAAGCAACTGTTCTACGATAGTGCTATCTTCGATTGTATAAAAATTGGTAGTATAGTCTGCAAAAGTTTTTATTTCTTCAAGATGTTTTAATTCATCCTTAATTTTTTCCTCATCAATTTCAATTGAGGCCAATGCATATGATACTGCAGCACTAAAATCCGTATTTTCGCGTGCTGTTGAAATCACACTGTATAGACCATCAGCTATGAGGCTTTTAGCGCGATCCATATATATTGAATCCAACCCGGAATATTCATGTTGAAGCCATTCCTCTACCTTCGTTAGAAAGTCGGGATGATCCTTTTTTAATATTATTTCTACGGTACTATGCTTTAAATCGTCCAGTGCCATACGATTCAGGCAAGGACTAAATTTCCACTGATAATTATCATCATTATTTATAACATCCAGAATGTCACTGCCTTGTGAAAGTGAGTATACTTTTGAGCCACCATCGTAATCATGTATCATTGAAACTTTGTGTAACAATGTTGCTAATCTCTGCGATCCAATATGACTAGGTTCTATTTGAGATAGGTTATGTAAGTTATTGTTATGCTGATGAGTTGATGTCGCATCTGCTATAGGAATCCCTTTGTCCTTCGCAACTTTAAAAACTTCCTTATATACTGAGAGCATCATTTCTGCGAGATCTTTTATATCCTCTTCAGATGCTGCCACTTTTTGGCCAGCTTCATTTCGAATTGTACTTAAACTATCTTGTTGACGTATCCATTTCATCAGTTGGAAAATATGATATATATCATCCTGATGCTCATTCGGCACATATTGCGTCATGATGAGAGGGGTTATTCCTCTTTTTTCATATTCCTCTAATATTTTTATATATCGATTCTTAATACCCTTTAATATTCTATCTCTAAATCCGGCCCTATATTTCCCTGGTGCCACAGGTATAAACCCTAAATATTTTCTAAAGTCATTTCCACCCACACTTAAGACAACGTGATCCGGTTTACCATGCCGGGTTATGTGTTCATCCAGCGCTTTAAACTGATTAATTCGTTTACCCTTATAGCCAAATGATGCTAACCTTTTTTTTGAAGCGATCCCTTTTATGACGGCATTATCTTTATAGCCTGATGTGTTAAGCATATTCTCGGTGTCTGTACCATCATTGCTGGCCTTATATACATGCGCCTTTCCTTTATATTTATTCTGTAGCTGCCCTACAGTACTCAAACTTTTGCTACTGACAAAGGAACGTTCGTCTGATTGTTCTTCGGGTGCTTCAGTTTCTGTATGTAACTCATCGTCGAGTGTAGAATCACCCATCGCAAAAACAGTATGATTTAGCTCATACTGTTTCCATGCGGGGCGATTAAATATATTTCTCTTTACCCTGTTCTTCATAGGAAAAGAGGGTTGTTCCGCTGTTTGGATTGTACTATCGGCTTGAACATTTGAATGGGCATCATTTTTTTGCTTAGATGCTTCGTTGTCGGAGCTGGTTACTCCTTTATCTGAGGTCAATTTTGTGTTTGGCATGTGATTTACCTGGTTCAATAACTGTAGTTCAATAATTATACAGCATAAACAAGTAGTAATCAAGTAAGTCCAATGAATGCCGATGGCTACAAGTCACTCGCAAAAACAACTTAAAAGAGTATATACTAGACCACATTTTTATGACCTGATTAAGAATTAAATGAGATTTGATGCCATTCGAATAGTTTTAGTCGCCACAACCCACCCTGGAAATATCGGCTCAACTGCACGCGCTATGAAAACCATGGGGTTTGGCCGATTGTATCTTGTCAGCCCCAAAGCGTTTCCTGATATACGAGCAAGCGAAATGGCAGCGGGTGCTGATGATATTCTTGACAATGTCGTGCTATGTGGTTCTTTGCAAGAGGCCCTTGCTGATTGCAAGCTGGTGATTGGCAGCAGTGCCAGACCAAGGGACATTGACTTGCCTGGTTTTACACCCGCAGAAGCGGCACAGTACATCTGCACTAAAGACGCTCAAAGCGAAGTGGCTCTGGTTTTTGGCAGGGAACACGCCGGCTTAACCAATGAAGAATTATTGCACTGTCATTTTCATATGAATATTCCCTCCAATCCAGAGTACAGTTCTTTGAATCTGGCCCAGGCGGTACAAATCATGACTTATGAAATCCGGATGAAGTTATTGTCACCCGTAGCTGAGGTAGCAAGCAGCACGGATAACATGGCCAATTCAGAAGAGGTCCATCTTTTTTATCAACATCTGAAAGAGGTTTTAATTGAAATCGGTTTTTTAAAACCCTCCAATCCAAGACGATTGATGCAACGGGTCAAGCGAATGTTTAACCGTATTCAATTGGAGGAAATGGAAATTCGTATTTTGCGTGGCATCTTAAGCCAAATACAAAATGCATTAAAATACCCAAGTATTAAAAAATAAGGAGATTTTTTTATGACAACAATGCCAATTTATTTTGATTATATGGCAACGACACCGGTGGACAAGCAGGTGATTGATGTAATGATTGATTATCTGGGTTATGAGCAAATGAATTTTGGCAACCCGGCGTCCACCACCCACCTGTATGGCAGGAAGGCCGCAGAAGCGGTTGAACGAGCAAGGGCACAAATTGCCAGCGTTGTTTCTGCAAGCCCCGGCGAACTGGTTTTTACCTCAGGCGCTACAGAAGCTGATAATCTGGCCATTCTTGGTGCGGCAAGGTTTTATCAACGCAAAGGCAAACATCTGATTACCATGAAAACCGAACACAAAGCGGTTTTAGACAGTTTTCATCAATTGGAAAAAGAAGGCTTTGAGGTGACTTATCTTGATCCCTTGCCAAACGGTCTGCTGGACATGAATACACTGGAAGCCTCCCTGAGGGATGAAACAATTCTGGTGTCTGTCATGCACGTCAATAATGAAATTGGCGTGATTCAGGATATTCAATCGATTGGACAGCTTTTAAGAGACAAAGGCATTGTTTTTCATGTGGACGCGGCCCAAAGCGCTGGAAAACTGGCCATTAATTTGCAAGATCTTCCTGTGGATTTGATGTCTTTTTCAGCGCATAAAATTTATGGCCCCAAAGGGATAGGCGCCTTGTATGTCAGGAAAAAACCCCGTATCCGCTTGCAGCCTCAGAGTTTTGGCGGCGGTCACGAAGGCGGCCTGCGATCGGGTACGCTGGCCACCCATCAGATTGCTGGCATGGGCGAGGCTTTTGTTTTAGCAGAAGGCTTGCGTGAAGAAGAGCAGGCTCGAATTCTGTCTTTAAGAAACCAATTATGGGACGGCATAAAACAGCTTCCCGGCATTCATTTGAATGGTGACAGTCAACAGCGCATTGCAGGAAACCTTAATATAAGTTTTGCAGGCATTGATGGCGATTCCCTGCTGCTGGCTTTGCGTGAACTGGCTGTATCTACAACATCCGCCTGTTCTTCAGCCAGCCTGCAGCCTTCTTATGTCTTGCGATCATTGGGTCTCAGTGACGAACTGGCCCACAGTTCCGTGCGCTTGTCTCTGGGTCGTTATACCACAGAGGAGCAAGTTATGTGTGCCATTGACATTATTTGCCATCAGGTGACAAGATTGCATGAAATAGTACCATTATGATGTATAATAAAGTATTGGAAGATTGTTTTTTTTCATTGAACCACGGCGGCTGCACTCTGGATGAACAAAAAAATACCGTTTGTTATCAGAGTCAGCTGCCGGGTCCGAGTGGAAGCATTGAGATATCAATACAATGCGACGAGGGTGGATTGATCTCCCGCGCCTGTTTTCGTGCTCAGGGTAATCCTTATTTATTGGCAGCACTTGAATGGGTCTGTCGACAGATAGAAGGGGAGCCTTTAAGTCTTCATCCGCGGCTGGACTACCAGCAATTGGTTGATATACTTGAGATGCCAACGACACAATACCCGGTCGCTATCCGGGTAGAAAATGTTTATCGCGACGTGATAAGCAGAATGCAACAGCAAATGAAAGAGGTAAAGTCATGACAGTAGTTGTACACCAGCCAGAGAGCATTGATTCTGCAATACGGTTTACCCCTGCAGCGCAGAAACATATTTTAAATTACCTGTCGAAAAATGCACAGAGCCAAGGCATACGTTTTTCGGTCAAAAAAACAGGCTGCTCCGGCTTGTCCTATGTGGTTGATTATGTTCAATCAGCCTCTGAAGACGATATGGTTCTGCCTTTTGAGCAAGGTTATCTGCTGTGCATTGATAAAAAAAGCTTCCCTTTTTTGAAAGGCATGGAAATTGACTATGTCAAACAGGGGTTAAATTATAAATTTCTGTTTAAAAATCCCAATCAAACCGGCCAGTGCGGTTGTGGGGAGAGTTTTACTGTCGTTTGATGGCTATGGAGGCCTGTTAAATCAAGCGTGATCTCAAGTCAAGGAAAAAATAGAACAACCCACGGCTGCCCC
>JAGXGR010000100.1 GCA_024636645.1 Legionella sp. | reverse complement strand
GCTCTTCATTGGCAGCAAAGGAAAATATGGTGGCAATTTTCAGCGGTTTGTTCTTGTTTTTATATAAGGGATCGTCCTGCAACTTGTTCAGCGACTCATAATAGAGCTTAGCTGCATCCACACTACTTACAGCGAACATGGCATTAAAGCCCTTGGCGTTCATCTGCAATCGGTGGGTCTTCTGGCGGTAGTTGTTCAGAATGTACTGAGAAATTTCGCGAATACGCTCTGGGTGCAACAGCGCCTCTTTGTTTTCAGCGGCAGATAGTTTCTTCTCATCCTGTTCAGTTTCAATCGCCTTAAATTTGTGACGCACATCGTTATAGTCCACCTTGAACTTGAGCACTTTCTCATCGCGTATCGCGTCGGTAATCACATAGGAATGCAGCTCGCGGCCAAACACACTGGCGGTGGTTTCCGCACCTAAAGCGTTTATCGGGAAGATGGGTGTGCCGGTAAAGCCAAACTGAAAGAACCGTTTGAATTTCTTGTTCAGGTTTTTCTGAGCTTCACCAAACTGGCTGCGGTGGCATTCATCAAAAATAAACACCACCTGCTTGTTGTAAATGGGCAGATCGCTTTCGTTTTTCATTAGGTTGTTGAGCTTCTGGATGGTGGTGACAATGATCTTATTATCATCTTTATCCAGATTGCGCTTTAAGCCTGCGGTACTGTCTGAGCCGTTCACACTGTCGGGTGAAAAGCGCTGGTATTCTTTCATGGTCTGGTAGTCAAGATCTTTTCGGTCCACCACAAAAAACACCTTGTCGACAAATGCCAGTTCTGTAGCCAAACGTGCGGCTTTAAAGCTGGTTAAGGTTTTACCAGAGCCGGTGGTATGCCAGATAAAACCGCCACTATCGGGTTTGCTCCAGTTTTTGGCATGATACGAACTTTCAATCTTCCACAAAATACGCTCTGTGGCAGCGATCTGGTAGGGGCGCATAACGAGCAATGTGTCACTTACATCAAACACAGAATAATGTAGCAACACTTTAAGCAGGGTGTGCTTTTGGAAGAAAGTGGCGGTAAAGTCTTTCAGGTCTTTAATCAGGCTATTATCTGCTTTAGCCCAGTGCATACTAAAATCGAAGCTGTTTTTGTTGCGCTGGGTGGTATTCGCAAAATAACGGCTATCGGTGCCGTTAGAGATGACAAACAACTGCAGGTACTTATACAGCGAATTCTCGCTGTTAAAGCTCTCTTTGCTGTAACGATGTACTTGGTTAAAGGCTTCACGTATGGCGACACCTCGCTTTTTCAGCTCGATTTGTACCAGAGGTAAGCCGTTCACCAGAATAGTCACATCATAACGGTTGGCATAGCTTCCGGTTTGTTCAAACTGCTTGATCACCTGAACTTTGTTGCGGGTAATGTTGATTTTATCCAGCAGATAAATATTTTTAATGCGGCCATCGTCAAACACAAAGTCGTGAATATAGTCATCGTGTATCTTGCGGGTTTTATCCACAATGGTGTCACTAGGCTTATCCAGATAAGTTTCCACAAAACGCCGCCACTCACCATCACTAAACGCCACCTTATTGAGAGACTGCAATTGAACACGTATGTTAGCCAGCATGGCCTGCGGGTTATTCAGGCCAAGCAGGTACTCATAGCCCTGGTTTTGCAAATCCTGAATAAACTCGCGCTCTAACGAATCTTCGCTCTGGTAGCTTTCGGCCACTTTCCATTCTTTTTTGTATTTATCCAGAACGATAAAGTTGTTCGATTCGGCGATGGTGTTGTAGTGTGTCATGCCTCGTTATCCTTGTTTTTCAGCGAATTTAATTATTGGTTCCGACCTGCTGCCAAAAGCCATACTTATTTTTCAAGTGTTCAAGCAACAGCTTAACCGTCTGTTTCTCGGGCTCTGTTGGCTCGGCCACTTCTTCATTAGATAAGGTGCGATGGCTGTAAAAATTCATAACCAGCCTTGAATATGACTGCTTGTTATCGGGTAATAAATCTGACCATTTAGGGTAGACTAGAAAGTTGGCGGCCTTTTCATACAGATTTCGAAGCAGCGTAAAATGGTAACGTTGAACTTCATTCTTCTCGATGGCTTGCTCAATAAGCCGCTTAATATACAGGTGGTAAGAGAAGCTTTTATTGGAATCACCTTGCTTATCTTCAAGTTCGAAGGTTCCATCTTCAAAGCGTTTGAGGATGTACCCACACTTGTTTTTAACCTCATTAGAAAGCACGTTGTAAAATAACGGGTTGTGAGTAGACACGATGAATTTAAGCCTTGAATCACTGGACCTTATTAGCTGCGCCAAATCAATGGCCAATTCAATCAAGTGGTTCTCATCCAACGAACTGACTGGATCATCGATGAAGACGTATTCTAGCTGGTCAAAATGGTTGGTTTCTCGTTCTGTTGGCTCAGCGACATTGAGGATAGAAATCACCTGATCCAGCAGGGTGTAAAAGATACTCCAGATAAAGTTACTTTCTTCGCCTTTGGAGGTTTTCAGGTAGCCCGAGTGTTCATCGTTACCTCGTTCAAGAGAGAAAGTCACTTCTGAAAACGCCTTGACCGTAACCTCTTTTTCATCTTTGTCTTTAGTTTTATATTCTTCATTAAAGCGAGGGGTAAGCTTGTCATTTGCATAACGCTGAAAGTTGGCAATGATATTTTGATCTTGCCCTTGTTCTTTCAAAATCCAGTCAGTAAATGAATTAGGTTGGATTTTCAGCTTAGGCTCGGCATCACTTTCTAAATCATTATCCCAATAGAACAAGTCTTCGGTAAAGGCGTTGTAGTAAAGTATTTTGTTGCGTGACAACTCAGGTTGATCTACTCCATCATTTCCCTCATCGTCATCATTTTTTGGCGCAATCAGCGCCTTAAAGGCCCGCGAAAGGCGCGTTTTACCCGAACCATTAAAAGCGTAGATCAACTGCACTTTTTTATTGGTGTCTTTTAGCTGCTGTGCTATTTCCGTTAATGTCTTGCTCATATCAGTCCGTTACTTCAGAATTCGGCTTTGGGAAACTCAACAACAAATCGCGATAATACTCGTATTGCTGTTGGCGCAATGCAATTTCGCGCGGCAAGCCTTCGGTGATTGAGCTGGTTAGAGCGTCGAATTTATCCAAGATGGCAACGATGCGGGCTTTTTCTTCAGGTGAAATATTTGGAATTTTAATGCTGTTTAAATTCTTCTGATTTAACTTTGGTTGAGCTGCCCCCGAGATGTAAGGCGTTAAGTCAATACTGTTTAGATAATATTCAACATACCGACGCTCAGCATAAGTATGGAATTTTAGTATATGAGCGTGGTTATTTACCCAAATTTTGCCGTTTACACTAAATGCTATTGGCGTACTCCTTGCCAGCAAATTTGCGCCATCTTCTGAAACAAGTAAGAAGTCACCATCAAAAATATAGTCTTTTACATAGTCAACAATTCCTGATGCGCCATAATATGGAATTTCTCCAGCTTCTCGTAATCCACTCGTTACTGGTCTCCGCATTGAATCAAGATTCTCCGCCAGTTCCCCTAACGTCTTCCACTCCACTTCACCTTCTTCAAAACTCAACAACTGGTCGCGATAGTAGTTGTATTGCTTTTTGCGGGCGGTTAGCTCGGCGGTTAGCTCGGCGGTTAGCTCAGTAAAGGCGTCCAGAATGCGGACGATTTCTGCTTGGATTTCTAGTGATTTTTTGGGGTAAGCAGGGCAAGGGATGGGGATTTCAAATTCTTTTACCTTCGCATCAGAAATTGCTGGATATGCCGACCCACTTTGATTTTCTTCAAGGTATTTTTTAAATTCTCTTGAGGAAATCCAGTACAAAATCCATTTGGGTAGAACTTCATCTTTTTCGGGTCGTAAAACGCAATAACCAGTGCTAGCAACTTCGCCAGAGTATTCTTCATTGATCAAGCAATAGCGCATTTGAGTAGGGCGAGTCGTTCCAAAAATTACATCATCTTTTTCAACAAGCTTCTGCGCCCGACTGGGCGCATTATCAGCGGCCACTACTGAAGTCTCTGCGATTTTTTTGGTTTCAATGCTGACAGAGGTTAGGTCAATATATTGATAAGCGTGCGCAGTATCCCGCCACTTTATATTTTTGGTACGTAAAGTTACTTCTCCAAGGGGCTTCCAAACCACCGAAATATCATCCAGCAACTTTTCCAGAAAGCTCATACTTTAGCCTCCGTACCTTCTATCTCCGCCACAATCGCATCAATATCGTTACGTAGCTGGTTGATCTTAGAAACGGTGGTTTTTATCTCGGCATTAAGCTTTGTAATGTCAGTCAGTTCGCGGTTATCTTTGGCTTCCACATAGCTGCTCACCGACAGGTTGTAGTCGTTGGCAGCTATGGTTTCAAAAGGGATGGACTGGGCGAAGTGTTCCACATTTGCTTTGCTATCGAATACCTGCATGATTTGTTCGATATGTTCACGGGTAAGCGTGTTGGTGTTAGTTTCTTTTTTAAATAAACCACTGGCGTCAATAAACTGGGTGGTGTTGTCGGCTTTATGTTTCGACAGCACCAGAATGGTCACCGCAATGGTGGTGCCAAAAAACAGGTTGGGTGCGAGTGAAATGACCGTTTCCACATAGTTGTTATCAACCAGATACTGGCGGATTTTCTGCTCGGCACCGCCACGGTAAAAAATACCGGGGAAGCAGACAATGGCGGCGCGGCCTCTACTGGATAGGTAACTGAGTGCATGCAGTACAAAGGCAAAGTCGGCTTTGGACTTGGGCGCTAATACACCCGCTGGCGCAAAGCGATCATCGTTAATCAGGGTTGGGTCATCGCTACCTATCCATTTCACTGAATACGGTGGGTTGGAGACGATGGCATCAAAGGGTTTGTCATCAAGAAAGTGCGGGTCTGTTAAGGTATTGCCCAGCTGCATATTGAACTTGTCGTAGTTGATGTTATGCAAAAACATGTTCATCCGTGCCAGGTTATAGGTGGTGTGATTGATTTCCTGACCGAAGAAGCCCTCTTCAATAATATGGGCGTCGAAGTGCTTTTTGGCTTGCAGCAACAGCGAACCGGAACCACAGGCAGGGTCATAAATTTTATTAACGCTGGTTTGCTTGTGCATGGCAAGCTGGGCAATCAGCTTAGAAACGTGCTGCGGGGTAAAGAATTCACCACCTGATTTACCGGCATTGGCAGCATAGTTGGAAATCAGGAATTCGTAAGCATCGCCAAATAGGTCAATCTGGGCGGCATCACTTTTTTCATAAAAACCATGTCCAAAATCCAAACCTGCCACGCCTTTCAATACCGCCGCTAAGCGACGGTTTTTGTCTTTAACGGTATTACCGAGTCGGTTACTGGTGGTATCGAAGTCAGCAAACAGACCTTTGATGTCGCCTTCGGAGGGATAGCCATTGGCCGAGGCTTCTATAGCAGAAAAAATCTCGGCCAAATCGGTGTTCAGGCTTTCGTTGCTGTTGGCGTTTTTAGCAACATTGGCAAACAGCTGGCTGGGGTAGATGAAGTAACCCTTCGTTTTAATGGCATCGTCTTTGATGTCTGGGGTGATAACTTCATCGCTAAGCTCGGCGTAATGAATACTATCGTCACCGGCCTCAATATAAAGGGCAAAATTTTCGCTGATGAAGCGGTAAAACAGGGTGCCAAGGACATATTGTTTGAAATCCCAGCCGTCTACTGAGCCGCGCACATCGTTGGCAATAGCCCAGATTTGGCGTTGGAGTGCGGCTCGTTGTTGATTGCTTGTCATTTTATTTTCCCGTTTAAATTCGTTTACTAATTGCCGTTAAATATCTTCTTAAATAATCTTTATCTTTTAACGGGCAACCCTGTTTATTGTTGGGTCAGCTCAAGTAGCTCGCCTACTTGGCATTCAAACAGCAGGCACAGCTTCTCAATGGCTTCCAGATCCATTTTCTGGGCTGTTTCTTTATAGAGCAAAGTCACCGTAGCGCGGCTCAAGCCCGTTTGTCTTGCAACGTCGGCAATACGCATCTTGTGTTCGCCCATCATGCGGGCGAGATGGCAGCGGATCATGGTTGTGCCTCAAGCATTTGGTTTTAGAAATAGTCCCCGAGTATACAACTAATTATAGATTTACATAGCATTTTTTGAGTTAAAATTGAATTATGTAGGACTGCCACTAAAAAGTGGCTTAGTTATTTTCAAATTACGCGGGGTTACGCACTACATGATTTATTGTGCTTAACTTCAGTATAATCAGGGTATCGCGCCATTGGAGGTTACCACTTCGAAGGTTTTGAAAGGTGCCAGAGATTGCTATCTGGCAGTTGGGCACCCAGCCGTTGGTTCTCCAGGGTAAACTCCAGAATGCGTGCTTGGGCATCCAGCAATTGGCCTAGAGTCTTATCGCGCTGCTCCTCCAGACCTTGTATTGAATCAATTACCAGACTGGATGATTCAAGTTGTTTTAAAAATCCTTGGAAAATAATAATGAAAGAACTATTGGAATTTAGAGGTAGATGGAAACGTTCATTTTTTTTTATTATTAAGCCCCAATTTGGGGTTTTTTCCTTAATTTAATAATTTGTTCAAATATTGGTCTATATTATATTTAACTGATGGAGACAAATATGGACATTAAAACTGCGTTCTACTGGGATGTTAAAAATAAAAAAATATGTTATTTAGCATGCGATTCAACTCAAAATGAAATAAATTTACTCATTGAACCAACCAGTATTAATATAAATAGTAACGATTTTGAGAATCAAGCCAGTATTGCCATACATAATTACTACAACCAGATAATAGATTTCCAACCTCAAAATATCAAAATTGAATACAGAATTCTAGCTAGCGGAAGCCCTGCGCAAGTGTTTCAGAAATACCGAAAATCAGATTACTCAGAAATAATAAAGGATACGTTTGAGAGTTTAGCTAAAGAAAACAGCGCCCACGTTTCTATTGATTTACAACAACAGATGAAATCAATTTTGACTGGGGATTCACTTGATCAGTTCAAAATTATTTTAAGTAAACTTGGATTAATTAATACTATTAATAAAGATGCTTACAAATGGCATTTATGGTCTATTTTAATACATGCAACAAACACAAATTATCAGGAGAAAATTCGAAAGGAACTTTGGAGGCCAATTATGGACAGCATAAATTCATCGAGAGATAACGCGAAGCGTTACAAAGAGTGGCTTGAGCAAGAATTAACAAATGTGTAGAAATTTCTTTTATTTTGTAGTGGACTATCAAGCATCCTCTATTGTCTTTTAAACTGATTTCAAAATCACTTATAAGTCTGTGGAGTGTTACTCTATGTTTAATGATTTTTTCTGGATCGTCGTTTTGCAAGGCAATTCCTAATAACTTTAACTCCCCTCGAACACGAAGGTATATCTCAGAAATAGGTTTTATATTCTTTTCTTGCATATTCAATATAGCCAAAAAACAAACATAATATAAAAAACAACGAAGAGCCTATGGATTTAAGAATTTTGAAAATTACAGGACTCGTGTTAGGGTGCTGTGCTGTTAGGGAAATGCCCCCGCAAATGGGAAAGACCCAGATTTTATTGGTCGGGACGGAAGGATTTGAACCTTCGACCCCTAGCACCCCATGCTAGTACGCTACCAAGCTGCGCTACGCCCCGACTGGTTGGGAATCATAACTCTTTCATTTCCAAATAACAAGATCTCGATTGAAAATCATTGTATTTGGCTTTCATGTTCTGTATTAGTCACTTTTAGAATGACTAGCTTCTCCCGTCATTGGGAGAAGCTAAGGTAATCGGCTCTCTATGCAAAAGCGTTGATGCCTGTGATGTGGCGTCCTAGTACCAGCGTATGGACGTTATCTGTGCCTTCGTAGGTAAAAACTGACTCGAGATTGGTCATGTGGCGGATCACATGGTATTCCAGGCTGATGCCGTTAGCGCCTAAAAGATTTCGGCAGGTTCTTGCGATTTTTAAGGCTTCTCGGCAGGCATTGCCTTTGGCAAGAGAAATCATTGTAGGGGTTTCGCGGCCCTGTTCTTTCAAGCGGCCAATTTGCAGGTTGATACACTGGGCTTTAATGATTTCAGTGTACATGTCTGCTAAATCTTTTTGAATCAACTGGAATGAAGCCAGGGGTTTGTTGAATTGTTTGCGATCGAGCAGATAGTCTTTAGTTATATCAAAGCAGGACATGGCAGCGCCCATAGCGCCCCAGGCAATGCCATAGCGGGCCTGGCTGAGACAACTGAGTGGTGCTCCAAGGCCTCTTTCTGATCCGGGGAGGTAATTGTCATCGGGTACAAAAACATCTTCGAATACTAACTCACCGGTGATGGACGCTCTCAAAGACATCTTATGTTTGATTTCAACGGGCTTAAACCCTGCAAAATCTTTTTCAACAATAAAGCCTCTGATGCCATGCTCTGTTTTGGCCCAGACAATGGCGATATCTGCAATCGTTGCATTGGTGATCCACATTTTACTGCCGTTCAAGCGCCAGCCGCCGTCAACTTTTTTGGCCTGGGTTCGCATGCTGGCAGGATCAGATCCGGAGTCAGGTTCGGTTAATCCAAAACATCCAATGACTTCACCAGCGGCCATGGCAGGAAGAAAGCGTTTTTTTTGTTCTTCGCTGCCATAGCGAAAAATAGGATACATGCAAAGCGAACTCTGAACGGAAACAAAACTTCTTAAACCGCTATCGCCTCGCTCCAGTTCCTGACAGACCAGCCCATAAGCAACGTAAGAGGCTTCGGCTCCGCCATATTCAGCAGGCAGTGTTAAACCTAACAGCCCGAGATCGGCCGATTTTTTGATGAGGTCACGGGGAAATTCACCATGCTCATAGGCCTCTTCCATCAAGGGTATCACGTCTTGTGAAACAAACCGGGAAACACTGTCACGTATCATCTTTTCATCGTCTTGTAATTGTTCATCTAAAAATAATAAATCATCCACAGCTCTTCTCCCTTCAATTATTTCATAGCAACGGTTACGGATTTCTCCAGCAAAGCTAGCACGGCATTCACGATACTGTCACGGCTGGGCAGTAAATATTGCCAGGCAGTGCCTAAGGGAATAAAGCAATCTTCTCCGGTGACCCGTTTAATTTTTAATCTTGAAGGCGCTTTTTCCATCAGCAGTGTCATCAAGCCTTCACTGAGTGAGGCAGATTTACGGCCTTCGTCTACAATCAGCACCCGCCTGGCTTTGGCGACTTCGTTTAAAATAGCTTTTTCAGGCAAAGGACTCAGCCAGCGCATATCGATGATTTTCAATGAAATGCCATGGTTATCCCTTAATATTTTTTCCGCCTGGCGAGACAGGTAATAGCCGTTTCCGTATGTGAGAATGACAGTATCGCCTTCACCAAATACAGCCACGTCCCCCTGCTCAATCTCTTGCTCAGGCGAAGGATAATCAAATAACCAGCCATTATCGCCTGTCTGGTGTAAGTCTTTGGTCATGTACAAGGCAATAGGCTCAAGAAATACCACGACCCGTCCGTTCTGATGGGCAAGACGCATACAGGTTCTCAGCATTTTTGCAGCATCTGGTCCGTTTGAAGGACAGGCAACGATCACGCCTGGCAAGTCGCGTAATACAGCGATGGAATTGTCATTGTGATAATGTCCGCCAAACCCTTTCTGATAGGCCAAAGAGGCTATACGAATCACCATCGGATTTTGGTATTGGCCTTTTGAGAAAAAGGACAGGGTTGCCGCCTCCCCTCTCAACTGATCTTCAGCATTATGCAAATAAGCCAGAAACTGGATTTCAGGAACGGGTATAAAGCCATTGTGGGCTAAACCAATCGCGGTCCCTAAAATAGTCGTTTCATCAAGAAGGGTATCAAAGACCCGGCGACGGCCAAAGCGGGCTTGAAGATCGGCAGTAACCCTGTAAACCCCGCCTTTTTTCCCTACATCTTCACCAAAAACCAGCATCTGAGGGTATTGCATCATCAAATCGGTTAAGGCGAAATTAATATGCTGACAAAGATTGCGCTTCATTGAGAGCTGCTTGTAATGCTGGGCAAAAACCAGTTTGCGGCGATCTTCCTCCGGGGGCAAGCAGGCTTTGACTGCGTTACGATTGGGGATAATGCTCGACATGACCTCGTCAGCACTATTCAATTTTGGCAATTGAATCGCCTCCATCGCTTTGGCTTCTATCAAGGCGCGGTTATCCATGTAGAGATCATTCATGGCCTGAAGGGTCATCCAGCCTTCCTGATAAAGCAGGCGCGCGGTATGTAATAAGGGATCATCGGCTTCAATACGTTCAATCTGTTCTTGAGTGTGGTATTGAGATTCAATATCAGAACCCGCATGACCTAAGAGACGCACACATTTCATATGAAGAAAGACAGGCTGTCTTTTCCGTCTGGCAATGGACTCAGCCAACAAGGC
This sequence comes from Legionella sp., assembly GCA_024636645.1. GTDB lineage: Bacteria > Pseudomonadota > Gammaproteobacteria > Legionellales > Legionellaceae > Legionella_D. Next base: position 14,615 of record JAGXGR010000100.1, on the reverse strand, counting down.
TTTGGCATAGCAATCTGCAATATTTAAACCATCACAGGCAATGTAATGAATGCCAGGGCGCATCTTGATGGACGATTCAATCCAGTTTGATGGTGTCGTTACAGAAATGCCGATGCCATTATCCTCGCAGATAAATACAATGGGTAATGGGTATTGCTGCTGGTTAATCCAGGAACAGGTATTTAAGGTTGTCTGAGTGGAGGCGTGATTGGTGGAGGCATCGCCAAAGCTGCACAATATCACCGCATTGCTGGGCAGTTTGCTGTCAATGCCCAGTTCTTTTGCCCGGGTAATGGATAAAGCCGTGCCCAGAGATTTAGGCAAATGGGAGGCGATGGTTGAGGTTTGCGGCGGAATAAACAGAGGAACCGATCCCAGCACTTTATGTCGCCCCCCTGAGATAGGCTCGCTGGCTGAGGCGACCAGGGAGAGCAATACATCTTTAACACCGTCACAACCTTGTATCTGTTTGGCCCGTTGAATATAAAAGGCACTGCTTCTGTAGTGCAAAAAGGCCATGTCATTGTGGCGGAATACTTGACCAAAAACGGCATTTCCTTCATGTCCGCTGCTGCCAATGGTATAAAATGACAGGCCTTTTTCTTTTAATTGTCGAGCAATGATGTCCAAAAGACGTGATTTTATTTGCGAATCAAAAATTTCAATAGCGGTTTTTTTATCCAGACCAACCTGTGACAATGAGGTGTCTGTTTTGGCTTTGGGAAAATCTGCCCGGCTAATTCGTTTTAAAAATTGTTCATCTACAACAGCAGCTCTATCTAACATATTTACATCCTGTATATTCACTGGGTTTGCAGTTTTTATAGCTGAAAACAAAGGTTTGGACATATCGCCATTCGTAGCAAAAGCCAAAAACCCTGATGCAAGAGTATATACTGATTGGAACTGATTTTGCGAGAATTTCTCTTTAAATAGGTTGTTCTTAAAAGGACAGTATACTGGAAAATGGCATGTAACTTATCTACAATTTAATCAGTGACTGGATATTAAGGATATTAAATGAAATGGATTGCTCTTATAGTTGCCACAACCCTGCTGACCTCCTGTGGTCTGAGTACTACAAAATGCATTGAATACAGGCAGGTGATTGCCGGCGGTCCTGTTAAAACGAGTTCTATTTTTCATGAACAACCAGTCGATGTGTCTACAACAAGGGTAGAGTTTTATTAGGAGCAATGGTTTCCCTTTTCATGATCCGGATATTCTTAAGCTGTCATTGCAACGCTCTTTTTCATCAGACATTCGCAAATTTTTCTCTGACAGGTATAATCTCTTTTTTAATTGCTTAAACAAATCATCAGGAGCATAGATGCGCGCGTCACAATGGTTATTGGCTACCCTAAAAGAAACCCCTCATGATGCAGAAGTGGTCTCACATCAACTGATGCTGCGAGCGGGCATGATTCGCAAGCTGGGCTCGGGTTTATATACCTGGTTGCCTTTAGGACTAAAAGTATTGCGAAAGATAGAAAACATCGTTCGGGAAGAAATGAATGCAGCTCAGGCAATGGAAGTGCTGATGCCTGCCATTCAACCGGCCGAACTCTGGCAGGAAACCGGGCGTTGGGAAACCTTTGGCGGACTACTGCTGACCATGACAGACAGCAATGATCGTGACTATTGTTTCGGGCCAACGCATGAAGAAGTGATAACGGACATCATGCGCTATGAACTAAAATCCTATAAGCAACTGCCCGTTAATTTTTATCAGATTCAAACCAAATTCCGCGATGAAATTCGCCCCCGTTTTGGCGTGATGCGTGCGCGTGAATTTATCATGAAAGATGCCTATTCCTTTCATTTGAGTGAAGAAAGCCTTCAGGAAACTTATGATGTCATGTATCAGGCCTATTGCAAAATATTTGACAGACTGGGTTTAAAATACCGTCCCGTTGAAGCCGATACCGGCGCCATTGGCGGTTCTGCTTCTCATGAATTTCAAGTATTGGCAGAATCTGGGGAGGATTTGATTTTCTACAGCGACAAAAGCGACTATGCAGCAAATGCCGAACAGGCTACCAGTCTGAAACCTGAAAAAGCTAAAAAATTCCCGGAGCAATCACTGGCCTCAGTTGACACACCCGATAAAAAAACCATTGCCGATGTCGTTGATTATTTGGATGTACCGATTGAACAAACCGTAAAAACATTGATTGTCGAAGGCGAGACAGCCCCGATGATAGCACTTGTTCTTCGAGGGGATGACGAGCTCAATGAGATCAAAGCTGAAAAGCACCCCTTCATTAAATCACCGCTAAGCTTTGTCGATGAAAAAAGCGTTTTAGAAAAACTGGATGTTTCAGTTGGCTCACTGGGTCCGGTTAATCTGACTATTCCTGTCATTGCAGATTACAATGCCGTTGCACTGGAATCTTTTGTTTGCGGTGCCAATCAAAAAGACAAGCATTACCGTCACGCAGCCTGGGGCCGTGATGCCAACTACGATGACATCCATGATTTGAGAACGGTCAAAGAAGGCGATCCCAGCCCTGACGGACAAGGTCAACTTCTCTCATGCCGCGGCATTGAAGTCGGCCATGTCTTCCAGTTAGGCGACAAATATGCCCAGGCGATGAATGCCACAGTACTCAATGAGCAAGGTCAAGCACAAGTCATGTTAATGGGATGTTATGGTTTGGGCATTAGTCGCGTGGTGGCGGCAGCCATTGAGCAGCATCATGATGAAAACGGCATTATCTGGCCAGATGCCATTGCACCGTTTCAACTGGTTATTATCCCTATCAATTACCATCGCTCAGAGATCGCTCGTGAAAAGGCTGATTCACTATATGAAACCTTTTCCAAAAAAGGGATTGATGTTCTTTTAGATGATCGCAATGAACGGCCAGGCGTCATGTTTGCTGATAATGATCTGATAGGCATCCCCCATCGACTGGTCATCGGCGAGCGAAATCTTGCTGAGAATAAGGTGGAGTACAAGGCTCGCAATAAAGAAGAGTCCGAGCAGATTGAACTGGACAAACTGGTGGATTTTATAAGCGGTTTGTTTACCCGTTGATTTGATTTTCCTGTTAACCGACCGGGCAGCTTAAATTGCCTTTTGCCCGGTCTGTTGAATGCGCAATCAAACCTCCAGCACTGCTGATAATAACTGTTGTGTGTAGGGATGCTCTGGATGTTTCAGGACTTTTTCACAGTCTCCAGTTTCTACCAACTTGCCATCTTTCATCACCATCACCTCATCCGCGATATAAGACACGACCCCCATATTATGGGTAATAAATAAATACGCCAGCCCTTCTTCCTGTTGTAATTGCTTTAATAAGTTCAATATTTGCGCTTGCACAGAAATATCCAATGCGGATGTCGGCTCATCACAGATTAAAATTTCAGGCTCGGTCGCAAGTGCGCGTGCAATACAAATTCTTTGCCGCTGGCCGCCGGAGAACTGATGTGGATAGCGAGACAGGCTGTTGGATGGCAGATTGACCTGGTCTAACAGTTGTTTTTGTCGGGCCTTGATCTTTGCTTTTGGCATGCCTTGGGCCAACATGCCCTCGGCCATGATTTCACCGACTGTCATACGCGGATTCATGGCAGAGAAAGGATCTTGAAAAATAACCTGTACTTTCTTACGAAAGGATCTTAAAGCGCTGCCGCTAAAGGCGAGTGCGTTTTTTCCCTGATAAATCACCTGCCCTTTTGTTGCGGGAACCAATTGCAGGAGCGCTCGGCTGGCCGTGGTTTTTCCGCATCCTGATTCGCCAACCAGCGCCAGTGTTTTGCCCTTATAAAGATCAAAGGATATATCATCTACTGCCTTAATTGTCTTTTTCTTCAGGTTAAAACCACCTACACTATGTTGGAAATAAACGGACAAATGCTTAACCGATAAAGCCAAATCAGCGGCTATTTCACTCCCCTCCCAAGGCTTGGTTTCTTTCTGTATAACAGGCAATTGCTGATGCTCAGGGTATAAATGACATCTCACCGTACGGTTTGCAAAAACCTGCAGTTCTGGCTCTACTTGCTGGCAGGTTTCAAAGGCATAAGGGCATCTGGGATGGAAACGGCAACCGCTTGGCATGGTATCCAGGGTCGAAACGGGGCCTGAAATGACAGATAATTGTTTATCTCTCATTGAAAAAGAAGGCAAAGAAGACAAGAGTTGTTGTACATAAGGATGCTTTGGTTCTTTAAAAAACGCATCGGCCTTCGCCTCTTCTACCACCTGCCCGGCATACATGACACACACCCTGTCTGCCACCGCTTTCACCACGCCTAAATCATGGGTAATCAACAGCAGAGTCATTTGATGTCGCTGTTGTAATTTTTTTAGTAAATCCAGAATCTGTGCCTGAATGGTGACATCCAAAGCCGTGGTGGGTTCATCTGCGATAAGAATGTCTGGATTGGCCGCTATTGCAATAGCAATGATGATTCTTTGTTTCTGGCCGCCTGACAACTGATGCGGGTATTGATTTAAACGCAAAGCAGGCTCTGGCATTTCCACTTCTTTCAGTAATTCAAGCATTCGCTCCTTAAGGGCTGAACGGCTGAAGACGCCTTGTCTTAAAATGGCTTCGGAGAGTTGTTGGCCCACCGTTAATACCGGGTTTAAAGCCGTCATGGGTTCTTGAAAAATCATTGCCAGCCTGCAGCCTCGCAACTGTCTCATCATATACTCTGGCAATGCCAGTATATCTTCCTCGTTAACCCGCACCTCGCTTTGATGGCCATAGACGGCATTTATCGGTAACAGGCGCATAATGGCTAAAGAGGTCAAAGATTTACCGCAGCCAGATTCACCTAAAAGCGCCAATGTCTCACCGGGCAATAAGCTGAAATTCACTTCATCAACGGCCGTGAGTGTTCTGTTGTGCAATTGAAAAGCCACAGATAACTGCTTGATTTCCGCTTCATTTTGCATCAGGACGCCTTGGATAACTCATAGTAGTTCACTTTAACAAGACTGTTAAGAAAGTTGCAACAGGATAATGCTTGCCCCAGGTTAAGCACAAGGATAAGATTATGTGATAAACTTATATAAATGATTAAATTGAGAACAACATCATGTCTGAACAATATACCGCTGATGCCATTGAGGTCTTGAATGGGCTGGAGCCTGTCCAGCGACGCCCTGGTATGTATACCGACACCGTCCGGCCCAACCATCTGGCACAGGAAGTGATTGATAACAGCGTCGATGAAGTGATTGCCGGTTTTGCATCGAAAATCATTGTAACGCTTCATGAAGACGGTTCGGTGGAAGTCGAGGATAATGGCCGCGGCATGCCTGTTGATATACATGCTCAATTGGGCTTATCCGGGGTTGAAGTTATCATGACGCGCCTGCATGCCGGCGGGAAATTTTCTGACAAAAGCTACAGCTTTTCCGGCGGCTTGCATGGGGTGGGTGTATCGGTGGTCAATGCCTTGTCTGACCGCTTGGATATCACCATTAAACGCCAGGGTATTATTTACCAGATGGCTTTTAGTAACGGTGATAAAATCTGTGAATTGAATGAAACCGGTGTGACCAAAAAACGCGATACCGGCACCACCATCCGTTTCTGGCCCAATGCCAAATATTTTGATACGACGCGTTTTTCTGTCAAGCATTTGATTCATGTGTTGCGCGCGAAAGCCATTCTCTGTCCTGGCTTGTCGATGACGTTTATTAACAAGGAAACCGGCGAACAGCAGGACTGGTGTTATGAATATGGCCTTGCGGATTATCTGAAGCTATCTCTGACGGAAGATTACCTGCCGGATGAGCCATTTATTGGCCAGTATAAAAGCGATGAGGCGACCGTTGATTGGGCCTTGGTCTGGAGTACGGTGCCTAACACTAATTTAAATGAAAGTTACGTCAATTTAATTCCCACCATTCAAGGTGGAACGCATGTGAACGGCTTGCGTTCGGGCTTGTTCGATGCACTTTCAACGTTTTGCGATCTGCGAAACTTATTGCCTCGCGGCGTGAAACTGACAGCCGATGATCTCTGGGAGCCTTGCCAATATATTCTTTCTGTCAAAATGAAAGAGCCGCAATTCGCAGGACAGACCAAAGAGCGCTTAAGCTCAAGACAAACCGCAGCCTTTGTCAGTAATGTTATCAAAGATGCCTTCGCCTTATGGTTAAACCAACATCGCAGCCAGGGCGAGGCTATCGCAGCCCTTGCCATTGAGCGGGCACAAAAACGACTGAAGCAGGCCAAACAGGTCGCTCGTAAACGTGTCAGCCAAGGGCCTGCTTTGCCGGGTAAACTGGCAGATTGCTTACAAACGGACTTAAGTCAGGCTGAATTGTTTCTCGTTGAAGGAGACTCTGCCGGTGGCTCTGCCAAACAGGCTCGAAATAAGGATTTTCAGGCCATCATGCCGCTTCGTGGAAAAATTTTGAATTCCTGGGAAGTCGATTCCTCACAAGTTCTGGCCTCACAGGAGATTCATGATATATCAGTAGCCATTGGCGTTGATCCAGGTTCAGATGATTTGAACGGACTGCGCTATGGGAAAGTTTGTATCCTTGCTGATGCGGACTCCGACGGTGCACATATTGCCACACTGATTTGTGCTTTATTTTTGCGCCATTTCAAGCCACTGATTTCTGCAGGACATGTGTTTGTGGCGATGCCGCCCTTGTATCGGATTGATGCAGGGAAAGAGGTGGAGTACGCACTCGATGATGAAGAAAAAGCCAGGGTCATCCAGAAATTATCAGAACGTACCAGAGCGAAAATCAACGTCCAGCGCTTTAAGGGGCTTGGGGAAATGAACCCCATCCAGCTTCGTGAAACGACAATGGATCCCAATACACGTCGCCTGGTGCAGTTAACGCTCGAAGACGAGGAGCAATCCATGTTACTCATGGATATGATGCTGGCTAAAAAACGCGCTTCGGATCGGAAAGCCTGGTTGGAAAGCAAAGGAAATTTAGCCGATATCTAATCAACAAAATATCTGTCTTTAAACTACAGCCATCATTGTGAACGGATTCACAAATTTATTTAAAGGGATCAACTAATATGTGGTATATCAGACTGCTCAAGCAATTTCTTGGCGATAAAGTAGAGCGAGGCTGTCGTCAAACACTACATGATGAGATTGATGCAATATTTAAAGCCTTAATGCAGTTGGAGTCCTCTCCGTCAATCCCAACACTTGATAGCATTTTACATATATTAAGTTATATGAATCGTCTTTATTCCAAAACCTTGGCAAATACAATGCCTATCAAGCAGATCATGGATGATTTAAAAATATGCATTATTCTTGCTGAAAAGGTGACCACCGATGAATCGATCTGGCTCAGTGATTTTGTTCCTGCATTTGGATCTATAGAAAAACTAAAGCAATCTGAAAGAAGACTTCTAAAATACAAGTTTCATTATCATACCCTGCTGGACAGCCGAGATATTTTAAGCCTGTTAGCAGCAGCCGATACCACCATCATTGCTGAGTTCAAATACTTTTCTTCAATGGTCTGCTTATTGTATAAAGAAAAATTTAGTGCACCTGCAAAATACCAATTGGTTCTGGACCGACTCTTGGATAATCCCCTTCTGGCCGATAAAAATGTCTCAGATATTGACTCCATCACTCAAGGTCTGAAAGTAATTAATAGATGTCAATCTATATATGCTCTAAAAGACATACCATTACTTCCCTCTCTACTTGAAACTGTCCAACAAATATTTACTGATTATATACAACAGTGCCAACGAGAACAGTCTTTGATGAACATTTACTTTTTTAATAATAATGAATTTATCATGGAATACATTGAATTAGCGGAGGAGATCATTGATTTAATAAATGATTATGAAGAGTCATTAAATGCAGACTATCTTTTTAGATTGCTCAGTGCCTGCATCGTATTTGATCAGGAGTGGCAGTTGCTGACAGGCAGTTTAAATAAAAAAACCTCTGACTCAAAGCTTGGTCTGGTCGTCGCCCGGGCATTTAAAGCACTTGACGGCTATATAATAAATCTGAACAAAGTAAAAACGTCCCATCTGCACATACCGCCAGGGTATTCTCTTTTAGCAACATGCCCTACCATTTCATCAAAGGAATTATATTCGAATAATCATCCGTCCACAGATGAGTCTCACCGTCTGCCACAAAATGCCAGTATGGCTTTTTCATAAGATGCAGAGCCAAGGGTTGATTCATGGTTAACAAGACCCATTGGGAAGGAAACTGGCCTTTTTTGCTGTCGCCAGGATGAAGGCTTTGCAGAACAATTAAATCATGCTCACGTCCTGCGGCGGTCAAAACCGGCAGCAAATCCATATGGCGATTGGAAATATTCACCAGAATCACCCCTTTTTCGTTTACTTTTTGTTTATACAAGCCAAAAGCCTCGCTCGTTAGCAAGTGCACAGGAATTGCATCGGAGCTGAATGCGTCCACAATAATGATATCATCACTCGCATCCTTCATTTTTGTTAAGGCCATTCGTCCATCATCAACGATGAATTTTTTTTCCGATGGGCAGTCCTTGAGATAGGTAAAATAAGCAGGATTTTTGGCTATCTGAATGACTTGTTCATCTATCTCGACAAGGCTTAATACATCAGTCCCTCGGAATTGACATACGACAATACCTGCACCTAACCCTAAAACAGTGACGTTCAGAGATTCTTTTTGTGCTTTCATTAAGTCTGACACAGGTTTAATCGCACCATAATAGGCGACACTGCCATCCAGTTTCGATTTATTTAACAATTGGAATCCATGGATCGTCGTCTGACTCATCAAGGCATGGGCGTTATGCAGGAGGTTGACTTGCTTGATACCGTAAAAATTTCGCTTTTGTACTAAAACCTGACTTTGTTTGAACCAGGGGGTAAACAAAAAAACAAACAAAATAAGCAATGCAAGGCTTAAGCTGCGGGCACTGGTCTGCCAGATGGAGAGAACCAACAAGGCCAGTATTTCAGCGATATGCCAGGTCTGGAAAAAACGACCCCATGTGGTTTGCAGCAAAAAGGCATCCACTAATAATATTGCAGCGACGGTAAAGGGCATCCATAAATCCCCCTTTTGCCGTTTTATAGGCAGGGCCAAAAGTGCCAATGCCATCATCAAAGGATACTCATAGGGTTGATTAAACAGCCTTGGAGCCACAAGGCCATTAAAGACACCTGCAAGCACGCCGCCGAAAGCCATGGAAAAATAAAACAGCGTCAAACCCTGTACTTTAGGTCGACTGCGTATCAGTTCGCCATGGCAAAGCAGTGCTAACATAAAAAAAGCCGCCAAATGAAAAAGAACCATTTGCCAGGCAAGGATTTGATGGGATCCTAAAATAAAACCCAGGACTGGAAATATCAGCACGAATAACGTATTTCTAACCACCCAAGCATGAGGAATAATCGGCTTGCTGGCAAAGGTGATAATAAAGGTCAACAAATACAAGGCCAAAGGCAGGATCCAAAACAGTGGCGTTGCGGCAACGTCCGTCGTGATATAAAACGTAACGCCTAACATTAAACTGCAGGCTGTAAAACTTAAGAATACCCACCATAACACTTGAGACACGGGTGGGGAGATATAGTCTTCATGCGGTTTTTTAACCGGCTGATAATTTTTAGCGAAAAGGATCCAGAGTAAAAGCAATAAATAAATGCCATAGCCCAGACACCAGATTTGAAATTGTGTTGCCAGGCCGATATAGCGCTCAACCAGCCAGGGATAAGATAACAAAGCCAGTAAACTGCCCGTGTTACTGGCTACGTATAAAAAATAAGGATCGCTCGCTCTTTTCGCCCCGGTTTGACTATAAGCATACTGCAACAATGGTGCAGAGGCCCCAACGATAAGTAGAGGCAATCCCAGCTGCATTAAAAGCGTATATAAGATACCTAACTCAGGTAACTGGAGGGATGCCTGGGCTTTAAAAACAAAAGGCAGCGCAAACACACTGATAACAGCAAGGACGGCATGTAAAATTCGCCAGCTCCAGCTATGACGCAACTGACTGAGAAACCAGGCATAGGCGTAAGAGACCAATAGCAAGGCTTGGAAAAACAGCATGCAGATGGTCCACACAGCTGGCGTCCCCCCATAGACTGGCAAGAGGGCTTTGGCAACCATAGGCTGAATGAAAAAAAGCAATACGGCACTGGTAAATAGACTGACTGGAAAGATAAATTGCATACACTGTTTGCTTTTAAAAAATATCGTCTATATTGCAGATTTTATAGCGCTTTATCAACTTATCATTTAAAAAGGTTTTATTTTAATTAGCGCACCTCACTTAATCACTTCTTTAAATCAATATGTGTTATAATTAGACATTGGTTATTTGATCTTTTTCTATCTATTCCTAAACAAATTAACAGGTAAAAAATGTGGTACATTACTTTTCTCAAACTTTTTCTTGGTTCTAAAGTTCAATCAAAGGATCAGCAGAACCTAAACAAAGACATTAATTCAATTTTTGATAACCTGTCTTCTGTAAATCACAGCGCCCCCCCACTTTTAGAAGCTGTTTTGCATATTTTAAGTTATATGAAGCGAGGTTATTTTGATGTGCCACCCCAAAATACCAGCTTAACTCAAGTCACCGATGACTTGAAAAGCGCTATTATTATTGCAGAGAAAATGACGGATGATGAGGGTATATGGATTGAAGATTATGTGCCCCAATTTGGAAGGGTTGATACACTTAAAAAAAATGAAAGACTATTCTGGGGTGATACCTTAAAACATGATGCGGCAATGAATGAGGAAGATATTTTAATCTTGTTCAGACAGTTAGAAAAATCATCCGTCATTTCAGGATTAGTCATTTCAGGATTTATACTGGATGCTCTAAAGCTAAAGCAGGAAAACCCCTCAGAGGATATCTCCTTCCTGGATACGTTATTATCTGATCCTGTAGTGGGAAAATATAATACAGAATCTTTGAGGAATGCTTCCATTCCAGAAAAAAAAGGGTTGGAGTGCGAGAGCAATGAGTCCCAACCTAATCCTGAAATGAATGAGGAAGATAGCAGGCAATTAGAAGAACCACCCGGCATTTCTGGAATTATAGCGAATGCTCCGAAGCAAGAGCAGGAAAACCCATCAGAGGATTCCTTCTTACTGGAGACGTTATTACCTGATCCTGCAGTGAAAAAATATCATAATGAATCCTTGAGGAATTCTTTTACTCCAGAAGAAAAAGGCCTGGAATGCAAAAGCCATGAGCCGCCATTGACTAGCAGTACTGAACTTCTGGAACTTGCAACAAAAACCATTCATCATTATATCTCCAGTCGCCAAAACCGTTTTTTTAATCTGTTCAGAAATAGCGGACTGACATCAGAAAAAGTGAAACTTGCACAGCAATTGGTTCGACAATTAGAGACAGCAAAACGCAATCCAATTGGCCTTGGCGAGCTATCTGCTATTTTCAAATCATTTACTGATAAAAATAATAATCTTGAACGCAGGCTGAATAAAAGTTACAACCCCGGGTTCAGTTCAGGTTTTGACCGCGTCCTTGAAAAATGTGCTATGGCTGTTAAAAGCGAAAGGGAACTACAAAATGTTCAGCAAAGCAGACCTCATTAGTCTATTCTTATAAATAAACAATAAACTGTCAGGGACTGATTCTTATGTTTATACAGCAATTTTACGATGAAGGGCTTGCCCATTTATCCTATATGATTGGCGATAAAAAAAAGGCCATTGTGATTGACCCGCATTTGGATATTGCTGATTATTTGGCGTTCGCCCAAAATAAAGGCGTCAACATCACGCATATTTTTGAAACCCATCGTAATGAGGATTATGTGATTGGTTCGCGTAGTCTATCCGCTTTAACCGGCGCTGCTATCTATCATGGTCAACACCTGGATTTTAAATACGGCGAGCCAGTGGATGAGGGTGATGTGTTCAAAATTAACAACATCCATATAAAAATCATTGAAACGCCGGGGCATACGCCTGAAAGCATTTCATTGATTATTTATGATAAATCATCTTCAGACAGCCCTTATGCCGTCTTTACCGGCGATGCCTTGTTTGTCGGCTCTGTCGGTCGAACGGATCTATGGAAAACACGCGAAGAAGCTGCAGGCATTCTTTACGACAGCCTCTATGACAAAATTCTGCCATTGGGTGATCATGTACTGCTGTACCCGGCGCACGGTGCCGGCTCTGTCTGTGGTGATGGCATGGGCGCACGGAACTTTTCAACCATAGGCTTTGAAAAAAAATACAATGATGGCCTGCAGGCAAAGGACAAAAAAGCGTTTATCGAGCATCAAAAAGCGCGAGCTTTTGAAGTCCCCCCTTATTTCAAAGAGATGGAAAAACGTAATCAAACGGCACCCGATATTTTGATTAAATTGCCGCAACCCAAAATATTAAAGCCTGAGAATCTTGAAGATGACAAGATTCAATTGGTTGATGTCAGATCGCCCCAAGCCTATGCCAGTGTATCGATACCTGGCAGTATTGCCATACCAGGTGATATGCTTTCAAAATTCGCCGGCTGGTTTTTAAGTTATGATAAACCGATTGTTCTGATTGCTGAAAATGACCATGAATTACAAACTGCCGTACGGCATTTAATACGCATTGGATACAATAAATTTAAAGGCTGGTTCAAAGGAACCCATGGCTGGGAAATCACCGGTAAAGATTATTGGCATATTCCAACAATCCATGCCCAACAACTCAAAAACCGCCTTGAAGAAGACTATTCTTTTACTGTGCTTGATGTCCGAACCGATAAGGAATGGGAAGCAGGTCACTTACCTGGAGCGAAACATATTTATATCGGTGAGCTGATGAATAAATGGAAAGAAATCCCTCAAAATGGGCCTGTTACCACCTTTTGTGGCAGCGGCAAAAGGGCTTTGATAGCGGCTTCTATCTTAAAACAGCAGAAATTTGCGCAAGTGGAAGTGTGTTTTGGTTCAATGATGGCGTGTAAGGAAATTGGTTGTCCGATAGAACAGCCGAAATGAGTCTAAATCAACAAGCGCCTGGTAAATGATATATTACCAATCGAATGGCAGAGATGATGGCCGCGCGCAGTATACCAATAAGAACCGCGACAAAGCAGCGCCAGGGATGATTTGTAAACCCGCCCTAAAGTAGTTATGATAATTTTTTCTTTAATAAATTTTTTATGACATTTAATAGCGCTTTTATTCAAAATCAATTCTGGGTTTTTCAAATCTTTATAACCATATTACTGACAGCTACAGCCCACGCTGTGTCCAAGCGGGTATTACAACGCCTGATTAATAATGCCGAGCAAACCAGGTTTATTTATGATGAGGCCATTTTAAAAGCTTTACCCAGTCCCTTGGCCTTTTTAATATGGCTCATTGGACTGTGCGTGGCCGCAGGGGGAATAACCACACTGGATGTGCAATTTCGGTTGTTTGATTATCTTCCCGAAATAAAGAAATTGGGAATTATTGTTTCATTAACCTGGGGAATTATCAGTTTTATCAAAAATATTGAGATTTTATATTTGGCAAAAGCGGAAACCGCTGGAAAAGAAATTGATAAAACGCTTCTGAATGCCTCCATGCAATTGCTGCGAGTCAGCGTCATCATTACGGCCATTTTAACGGTAATGCAAATATTAGGGCTGCCCGTTTCCGGTCTATTGGCCTTTGGTGGCATCGGTGGTGCCGGGGTTGCTTTTGCCTCTAAAGATTTACTGGCGAATTTTTTTGGAACGCTGGTAATCTATATGGACCGACCTTTTAAAATTGGCGATTGGATACGTTCTCCAGATAAAGATATTGAAGGCACTGTAGAATTCATTGGCTGGCGCATGTCACGAATCCGCAGTTTTGATAAACGCCCTTTATATGTTCCCAATGGTGTCTTTTTAACAATCAGTGTCGAAAATCCTTCCCGCATGAGTCATCGACGTATTAAAACGAATGTTGGGATTCGCTATGAAGATGCACATAAAATGGACGTTATCACCTATGAAATTAAAGAGATGCTTTTAGTGCATCCGGAAATTGCACAAGATCAAATGATAATTGTGAATTTTGCGGAATTTGGCCCCTCTTCCTTAAATATATTAATCTATACCTTCACACGCACAACGAACTGGGTAAAATTTCAGGAAGTTCAGCATGACGTGTTTCTCAAGATTATGACTATTATTCATCAGCAGGGAGCAGAGTGTGCATTTAACACCCAAACCTTGCATGTTGAAACCTTGTCGGATGTCGGCAGTGTACAGGAAAAAAAGCGCTTTCTCTCAAAGGCGTAGGCAATTTCGAAGAAATCATGAATAAAATAAGTTGCTTAAGCCTGGTACTATTTCCATTTTATTTTTGGGAAGCATCCGAGCCGCGCCCGTCAGGAAGCGGAACAGTTGAGGTAGCAAAACAGTTAAAATTCTCCATTAAGTGTTCAGTTTTTTTTATAAAATACGACATGGTAATCCTTGCTCAAGAATTTTAATGAGACAAATCGAGAAAATAAAACCGGCTTCTTAATTTTTGACCTTTTCGATCAGTTTCCTAGCCACGACCGGGCTGCGATCTAACCGAGCCGCGACCGTCAGGAAGCGGAACAGTTGAAGTAGTGGTACAGTTAAAATTCTCCATTAACTGTTTAGTTTTTGTTATAAAATACGACATAGTAATCCT